>JAQUKQ010000110.1 GCA_028718985.1 Desulfobulbaceae bacterium
AGCGCACAGCGCATAACTAACAATTTTTTTCATGGCTTGGATATTAAAAAAGCACTCCCGCCCTACCACCCGCACGAGCACAATCAAACCCACCGATCTTTTGTCAACAAGAGATAGAATCAGGAACAAAGGAAAAATACTAGGGGAGATACTTGAGGCGCAAGACGGGAATACTTAAGCAAAGAGGATAGTTACGTTAGGAGAACAACCATGAGGAGAACAACAACATCACATCGATGAGACGGCGGAGAGACCCAAATGCTGGGCAATGGCCTGAAATGTTTTTTTATCGGTCACAATCAAACCCGACTGAAAACCCCCATTGATCAAGCGCTTGGTCCAACGGACTTCACCACGACCCTCCCAACGCGATGCATCGGCAGACGCCCCAGCCACAAAAGTAATTTTGCCCTGCGGCGACAACGGGACTCGACTCTCCAAGCGAATACCACCTAAGCTCAAATCGACGGCGAAGGCCTCTTGATCGACAACCGTAGCGTCTCGCTCGTCTTGGCAGAAATTAACAAGTTGCAAAGGCACCTTTGTCTTGATGCGGCCATACCGTCTACGACTGTCTGTATGGATACTGCCCAAGGGCCCAGTCAATTCTCTAACCGCGGAACACCCTTGAATATACTGATAACATTGAGCAAAACTCGATGTCTTGCATAACGTATCCACATGCTCTGGCATCGGGATATACAACCCGCCGCGAGTCATCAGACATCCATGCCCTCCCTCCGAGAGATGAGGGCAACGCTGCCAGCTTGTATCTGTAGAATTCATCGGATAGACTCTCTATTTGCAGCGCACATCTGTCCCTGCCAATCTATTTTTTGCACCACCCGTGCATGATTATTTAACACGCTCTTTCTTCAACTGCTTTGCAGATATTTTAAGGCGTTTCATTTTATCATAAAGAGCCGTTTTGCCGATATCCAAGTCCCGAGAGACCTGTACAACATTACCATTATTGGCCGCCAGCATATGAGAAATCACGTCATTCTCAAAACGAATAACGAGATCTTTCAATGAGCTGCCTGGAATCAAGTGCAAAACATCTTTAAAATAGGAGTTTCCGGCTGTCCCCTCTGTAGACTGATCAAAAACAAGATCCTGCTCGGTAATAACTTTGTTTTTAGACATCAAAACCGCCCGCTGGATCACATTTTCCAACTCGCGCACATTGCCCGGCCAATCGTGGAGCAGTAGTCTATCAATAATCCTCGACGGCAAAAAATCGATATCTTTCTTAAAGGCCCGTCGATAATGCTTAACAAAATGAGAGGCGAGTTCGACAATATCCTCCTTGCGATCCCGTAACGGCGGGATCGCAATTTGCACGATATTTAAGCGATAATAGAGATCAAGCCGAAATTTTCCCTCTTGCACAGCCTTTCCCAGATCAACATTCGTGGCGGCAAGAATTCTGACATCAACCTTAACAGAACTGTTTCCTCCCACTCGGATGAGTTCGCCGCTCTGCAGCACCCGCAACAACGAGGCCTGCATGCGTGGAGAGATATCGCCAATTTCATCCAGAAAGATCGTGCCGCCATCGACGATCTCAAACTTACCTTTCTGTCTGGCCGCGGCTCCGGTAAATGCCCCCTTTTCATAGCCAAAGAGATCGCTTTCGAGAAGATTCTCGTGAATCGCACTACAATTAACCTTAAGAAAGGTCTTATCACATCTCGAACTATGTGCTCGCAAGGCATCAGCGACAAGCTCTTTACCTGTGCCGCTTTCACCGACAATCAAGATATTGGCATCCGAATCGGCAACCTGATAAATCATTTCTCGCACGGAGCGCATCGCACGACTACTGCCAATCATGCCATCGTCCTGTTCCGCACTCTTCATTTTTCGCTTCAGGATATTGACCTCGTGGGCTAATTTTCGCCGCACGAGTTCGTTTTCCTTCAATTCATTAATTTTAATCCGAAGGATCCCTTCGACGTCATTGTTAAAGGACTTGAGTTCCTGTTCCTGTCGCTTAATCGTGGTAACATCACGCATTAATACCATGCGCAATAAATCTCCCGAATAGCCCTGAAATGGCACCACCGAAAGTTCAACATCCATTGCGCCAATTTTGGTATAGAAAAGCGGTTCTCCTTTATCTTCCTGCGAGAATGCCGCTTTCAAAGGACAGAGATGGCAGTTCGCATCACAACCACATAAACCATCACTACAACGCTTACCGCGCTGATCACCCAACAACTCCTTGGCCTGCCGATTAAGATACTCAATGAAAAAATCATCTCGCACCAAAAGGACCATCTGCGGCATCAAATCTAGCAAAGCCCGCCAATTCTTGACGAGCCGCTTAACTTCTGCTGTTGAAGCTCCTTCTAGAGGCTCTTCAGTAAGAGTGTTTTCCATCAAACCCATACAAAAACTGTTGTGTTCATAAAATAGTGCGCCTTATAGACGCCCAACTCCTACATATTGGAATCCAGCTTCGCGTACTTTAGCCGGATCATACACATTTCGCAAATCAATAAAAACGGCCCCCTTCATCACTGCTTTAATCCGTGCCAGATCGAGGGCCCGATATTGATTCCACTCGGTAAACAAAACCACGGCATCGGCACCCTGGCAAGCCTCGTATGGCGAAGAGGCATAGGTAAAATGTGGAAACAGCTCAGCAGTCTGCTTCATGCCCTGAGGGTCATGCACCTGAAGTCTGGCACCCTTTTCATAGAGCGGTGGCAGTATTGTCAAGGCAGGCGAGTCACGCAGATCATCGGTTTCCGGCTTAAAGGTAAGCCCTAGCCCCGCAATGGTCTTACCTGACTCAGAGCCACCAAGGGCATCTCTTATCTTTTTGACCATCCGGGCTTTCTGCGCTGCATTCACCTCAACCCCGGCCTCGACAATTCGAGCCGCGACCCCGTGCTCCTGGGCCACTCGCAAAAGCGCCAAAGTGTCTTTGGGAAAACACGACCCTCCATACCCAGGGCCAGGATGCAAGAATTTCCGGCCAATCCTGCCATCCAATCCAACCGCCCTGGCAAGATCCTTGACATCAGCGCCCACGGCCTCACAAATGGTCGCCATCTCATTAATAAAACTGATCTTCACTGCCAAAAAGGCATTGGCTGCATACTTAATTAACTCAGCAGTTTCAAGAGTCGTAGTCACAAAGGGTGTGGAGAGTAGATACAAGGGGTCATAGATCTCTTTCATCACCCCCGTGGCTCGCTCGGACTCGGAACCGATTACTACCCGGTCCGGTCGCATGAAATCGCTAATCGCCGCCCCCTCCCGCAAGAACTCCGGGTTGGAAACCACATCAAACTCTGCCGCGGGGTTGGCTTCAGCGATAATTCTCGCCACTTGACGGGCCGTGCCAACCGGCACGGTGCTCTTATCCACCACCACCGTATAGCCAGCCAAGTGCACTGCCATCTCCCGAACCGCCGCATAGATATAGGTCAAATCCGCATAGCCATCTCCCCGGCGTGACGAAGGTGTTCCGACAGCCACAAAAACTGCCTGCGCCGATTGCACAGATACCGCCATATCGGTTGAAAACACCAATCGCCCCTCGGCAACATTTTTTTGCACCAGAGCCTCAAGTCCGGGTTCATAGATGGGGATACCCCCATCTTGTAAAAAATTGATCTTGGCGGAATCTTTGTCCATACAAACCACCTGGTGACCAAATTCCGCCAAACAGGCTCCGGTAACCAAACCGACATAACCGGTACCAATCATTGTAATATTCATCAAAAACCCTTTACTGAATTATCAAGTTGGCAAGATGTGCAGCGCTGAACCCTGCATCGCATTCTCCCCAAGAATATTTCTAAACTCTATAATACTGCCTATACCACTCGACAAAATGCCGCAGACCAACCTCAATCGAAGTTGATGGACGGAAATCGATGTCCCGCGCCAAATCATCGATATTGGCATAGGTCTCCTTGACATCACCATTTTGCATCGGCAGAAAGCGTTTTTCAGCCTTCTTGCCGAGACAATCTTCCAAGACCTCGATGAAGTGAAGCAGCTCTTCCTGGTGATTGTTGCCAATATTATAAATTTTATATGGGCACCAACTCGTGCTAGGATCAGGATTCTGTTTGTCCCAAAGTGGGTCAGACACAGGAGGCCGCTCAATAATCCGCGACACACCCTCGACAATATCATCGATGTAGGTGAAATCACGCTTCATCAACCCATCATTGAACACATTGATGGGTTGACCGGCAAGAATCGCCTTGGCAAATAGGAAATAAGCCATATCCGGACGACCCCACGGCCCATAGACCGTGAAAAAACGAAGCCCAGTGACATGCATTCCATAGAGATGACTATAGGAATGGGCCATCAGTTCATTGGCCTTTTTGGTAGCCGCATAGAGCGACACCGGATGATCGACATTATCATGCACGGAAAAGGGCATTTTGGTGTTGCCGCCGTAAACAGAACTTGACGAGGCAAAAACTAAATGGCCGACTCCTGAGTGCCGACACCCTTCCAAGATATTGGCAAAGCCCACCAGATTGGCATCGACATAGGAAGCTGGATTTTCGAGAGAGTAGCGCACCCCAGCCTGAGCAGCCAGATTGACTACCGCATGAAACTGATACTGAATGAAGAGCTGCGCGACCAAGGTCCGATCTGCCAAGTCACCATGAACAAAGGTAAAAGCGCTGTTGTCCAACTGCGCAAGCCTTGCCTGTTTCAAGGCCGGATCATAATAGCCATTCAGGTTGTCGATACCAACTACTTGCCAGCCTGCCGTCAACAACCGTTTACTTAAAAAATAGCCAATAAAACCAGCCGCACCGGTGATTAAAATTTTCCTCAAAATCCCGCCCTCTTATAAATGCTCGACATACCAATGGGCCGCCAAATCCAGCCCCTCGCCAACCGAATACTTGGCCTCATAGCCGAGTAACTCACGGGCCTTAGAGATATCGGCCAAGGAGTGCAACACATCCCCCGCTCTGAAATCCCTGTAGGTCGGCCGCATCGTTTGCGCCACCGGCACAAACTTAACCACCCTCTCGCGGATAGCATCAAAGAGCTCGTTCAAGCTCGTTCGTTCACCAAAAGCAACGTTATAGACCTGATTTGCCGCTTGCTCGTTATCGGCACAGGCCGCCAAGATATTAGCCTGCACAGTATTATCGATGTAACAAAAATCGCGACTTGTCTCTCCCGTACCGTTAATGAATAACTCCTGCCCACGAATCATCCCCGAAAACCATTTGGGAATCACCGCCGCATAAGCGCCATTCGGGTCTTGCCGTTTACCAAAGACGTTAAAGTATCGCAACCCAATGGACTGTAGGCCATAGGCCCTGGCAAAGACCGCGGCATACAACTCGTTGACGTACTTGGTAACCGCATACGGCGACAGTGGCTGACCGATAGTATCCTCCACTTTGGGTAACCCTGGATGGTCGCCATAGGTGGAACTGGAGGCGGCATAGACAAAACGCCTTACACCAGCGTCACGGCTGGCCACCAACATGTTAAGAAAGCCCGTGATGTTGTTTTCATTGGTGGTTATCGGATCCTCAATCGAACGCGGCACGGAACCAAGGGCTGCCTGATGCAGGACGTAATCGGCCCCGGCACAGGCCTGTTGGCAGGTGGCGAGATCACAGATATCACCCTTAATCATGGCAAATCGTTGCCATCTCTCCGGAGAAACGGCCTCCTGCACTTGGGTAAGATTATGGAGATGACCGGTTGAAAAATTGTCCAAGCCAACCACCTCCTGCCCCAAATCCAGCAAGGTCTCCAAAAGATTCGAGCCGATGAACCCCGCCACCCCGGTAATCATCCATTTTTTGGGATTAGCCTCTAACTCATTTTTGATCACATCGTATTGTGCCATGCTGTTCACACCTCTATCCTCATCGTCTGAACCTTTCAGACCTCATTATAGTCGCCAAAAAGTAACACCAGCCTGCTCAACCGCCTTCACATCCAGCACCGACTTAACATCAATCAAACAGCCACCTGCCCTGAGAGTGCCTTGCAAATCGGCAACCCTCTTGGCCAGCAACTCTTTGTGAGGCACCGCGAAAACCAAGGCCCCCAGATCAGTCAACTCCTCCCATGAACACAAGGTAATACCATACACCCGCTTGGCATCAGCCGGATCAACCCTTGGGTCATGCACCTTGACCTCCAATCCATAGGCCCTGAATTCATCGATGATATCAATCACCTTGGAGTTTCGAAGATCTGGACAATTCTCCTTGAAGGTGAGCCCCAAGACACCGACTCTTCCAGAGCTGATCACCCCAGCCTTCATCATCATCTTAACGGTTTTTTCAGCAATAAACTTGCCCATTGAGTCATTGATCCGTCGGCCGGCCAAAATGACCTCCGGGTGATACCCCACTGTTTCAGCCTTATAGGTCAAATAATACGGATCGACGCCGATACAATGTCCACCAACCAGGCCTGGCCGAAACGGCAGAAAATTCCACTTGCTGCCGGCCGCCTCCAGAACATTTTTGGTGTCAATTCCCAGACGATCAAAGATAATTGAGAGTTCGTTCATCAAAGCGATATTCAAGTCACGCTGGGTGTTTTCGATAACCTTAGCAGCCTCAGCCTCTTTAATCGTTTCGGTTCGATACACCCCCGCCTCAACAATTGAACCATACAATGCGGCTACCGCATCACCTGTTCCCACATCGTCTCCCGATACCACCTTAACGATTTTTGTTAAAGTATGCTCTTTATCCCCAGGATTGATCCGCTCAGGAGAATAGCCGACATGAAAATCTCTCTTCCAGACAAGGCCTGAATGCTCCTGCAAAATTGGCACGCAGACGTCCTCAGTCACACCCGGATAAACTGTGGATTCAAAAATAACCACCGCTCCTCGCTTCATATGCTGCCCTACCATTTTTGCCGCACCATTCACTGGTCGCAAATCGGGTTGGCGGGCGATATCAATCGGCGTCGGCACCGCTACCACGATAAAATCAGCCTCGGCTAAGCGGTCGGGAGCGGCCGTAAACTCTAGGTGCGTAGCCCGCAAAAAACCAGCCGCGTCGACTTCCTCGTTAGGATCAATTCTCTGCTGATATTTCGTGATGGCCTCGACCTTAACATCAAAGCCAATTGTCCGCATTTTTGTGCCAAAGGCGATAGCCAAGGGTAAGCCAACATACCCCAAGCCGACTACCGCCACTGTTTTTTGTGAGAGATCAAGCATCGTCTAAATTCTCCAAATATTGTAGCCGTTCAGCAGCTACGGTTCAGGATTACAGCTCCTTTCTCGCTCGGAGCGGGATAGTTGCAAAATTTTTCTTGAGGTGCCTCAAATAGTTTGCCGCCACTGCAAGGTCTTCCGCAACCCTGCCATCAAATCGTGCTGCGCAGAAAAGCCCAAGATGTGCTTGGCCTTGTCAACATTCAAGCAACTCTGAGTCAAGTCACCGGCCCGGGCTTCCCCCTTCACAGGAGAACGCAACGAGTTATCCAATGCTGGCTTCACCTCTTTGATAGCCGCATAAATCGCCTCAAAAAGGTCTAAGGTATGAGTCGCCACTGTCGTACCGATATTGAAGGCCTCCCCACTTCCCTTTTCGAGCGCCAACAAATTAGCCTGTACCACATCGCCGACAAAGCAGTAATCTCGAGTCATACCACGAGGCTCATCGGCGAAATGATAGACCGTACACGACTGGTTATTCAATAGTCGATCCATGAAGATGGCCACCACCCCGGCCTCTCCGTGCGGAATCTGCCGAGGGCCATAGACGTTGGCATAGCGCAACACCGTGTAATCCAATTGATATTGGTGATGATAAAAGGCCAGGTACTGCTCGGACACCGCCTTGGTAATGGCATACGGTGACAGAGGGACAGGATGTGAGGCCTCACTGGTCGGGTACTCCTTGGCCTCACCGTAGATCGCCCCACCAGAGGAGATAAATACCACTTTTTTGACTTGATTGTCCTTCGCAGCCTCTAAAAGATTAAGAAACCCCTTGACGTTGACATCAGCATCAAAAGCAGGATCAACTACCGACGCCGGTACCGACATCTGGGCGGCATGATGATTGACCACATCAAATTTCTCAATGGCAAACATCTTTTTTACTTCCGCCGAGCGAATATCCATCAAATAAAACTTGGCCTTGGGATTGAGGTTGACCAATTTCCCCGAAAAGAGGTTGTCTATCACTACCACCTCATGCCCTGCAGCAACATAGGCATCCACGACGTTAGAACCAATAAACCCAGCGCCGCCAGTGACTAATATTTTCATGCCTGCTCCTTGTTGTTTTTTATTCTACCGTTACACTCTTGGCCAAATTGCGGGGCTGATCGACATCACAACCCCGCAGACAGGCGATTTGATAGGCCAAGAGTTGCAAAGGAATCGTATAGAAGATAGGGTTCAAGTCTTCATGGATCTCAGGCAGCAAGACGACGTGCTCACCAATCCGCCGCAACTCTTCATCCCCCTCGCACCCGATAAGAATCATTCGACCATTACGGGCACGAACCTCCTCAACATTCGACACCACTTTTTTATAGACCGCGTCCTTCGGCAGCAAAGCCAATACCGGCATGTCTCGGTCGATCAGGGCAATAGGGCCATGCTTCAATTCACCGGCTGCGTAGCCCTCAGCATGGATATAGGAGATCTCCTTGAGCTTCAAAGCCCCTTCGAGCGCAATCGGAAAGTTCGCACCACGCCCCAAATACAGAAAATCCCGACTGTGCGAAAAATCTTCGGCAATACTATCCATCTCACTGTGAATCCTCGGCAGCTCCTGCTCGAGTAGAGCAGGCAAACTCACCAAAACATTACAAAGAGAGATGCTTTCGTCGTCAGAAATCACCTTCCTGACTTGCGCCAAATAAAGGGTCAACAGGAAAAGCGCCACCAACTGACTGGTAAAGGCCTTGGTCGAGGCAACCCCAATTTCCGGACCAGCATGGGTGTAGATTGTGCCATCCGCCTCACGGGTGACCGTACTGCCTACAACATTACAAATCGCCACGATACGAGCCCCCAGCGACTTAGCCAAACGCATCCCGGCCAAGGTGTCTGCCGTCTCGCCTGACTGAGAAATCGGCACCACCAAAACATCTGGACCCATCAACAGACGTCGATAGCGGAACTCCGAAGCGATATCGACATCGACCGGGATCCCGGCCCACTTCTCAATCCAATATTTCGCCACCAAGGCAGCGTGCCAAGAAGTACCACAGGCTACAAGCGATACCCGTTTGATCGAGAGCAACTCCTCGTTACTCAAACCAATCTCCGGCAACATCACCTTACCGGTCTCAGGATCAAAACGCCCGCGAAAGGTATTAAGAATCGCCTGTGGCTGCTCGTAAATCTCCTTTAGCATAAAATGCCGATAGCCTGCTTTTTCAGCCATCCCGGCATTCCAGTCGATAGTAACAACCTCTTTTTCGACCATCACCCCACTGTCAACCCTCATCACCTGCCAGGAATCCTCCTGCAGGACTGCCATCTCCTGATCGTCAAGGAAGATGACCTGCTTAGTATAGGGCAAGAGCGCCGGAATATCAGAGGCCATGAAACAACCGCTATCCTCTTTGATGCCAAGCACCAATGGGCTCTGATTACGAACCGCTACCAGACGATCCGGCTGTCCGGCCCACATCACGCCCAAGGCATAGGAGCCCTCCACTCGTGTCACAGCAAGACGCACGGCCTCCACCAAATCGCCATCCAAACTCTCCTCGATCAAATGAGCCATGACCTCGGTATCGGTTGCCGAGGTAAAAACGTGGCCCTTGGCCTGCAACTCTTCCCGCAGGGAGTGATAATTCTCGATAATACCATTATGGACGATTACCAAGTCTCCAGTGCAATCACTATGCGGATGGGCGTTAGCCTCAGAAGGTGCTCCATGCGTGGCCCAACGGGTGTGACCAAGGCCGATGCGGCTGTCTGTCTTAACCTCTTCCATCAACTCCTCAAGGTTCGCCAGCTTCCCCTTGCAGCGATGCTTATGGATTTTACCGTTCTCGAAATAGACCAAGCCAGCTGAATCATAGCCACGGTATTCAAGACGCTTCAACCCTTCAATAATTAT
>JAQUKQ010000111.1 GCA_028718985.1 Desulfobulbaceae bacterium
GTATTACCAGAGGTCCAACAGAAGCTTTCGACAATTCCCGGCATTCGTATGTTTCCGGTGACACCTCCCGCCTTGCCTGGTGGTGGTCAGTTTCCCGTGGAGTTTGTCTTAGCCTCAACGGCCGAACCGACACAAATCCTGGAATTCGCCAAGCAGATCCAGATGAAGGCGATGATGAGCGGCATGTTCGCCTTCCCGCCAATCATCGACATGAAACTCGATCAACCGCAAACCGAACTCATCATTGACCGCGACAAAGTAGCGGACATGGGCCTTACCCTGCAACAGGTTGGCGCCGACATCGGTTCGATGCTCGGCGGCAACTTCGTCAATCGTTTCGATATCGCCGGTCGTAGCTATAAAGTTATCCCGCAGATCCAGCGCCTTGACCGTCTCAATCCCGAGCAGTTACGAAACATTTATATCACCGGTCCCACAGGGCAGATGGTCCCCTTGTCAAGCGTCGCCACCCTCAAGAATTCGACAGTACCACGTTCGTTAAACCGTTTTCAGCAGATGAATGCGGTCACTATCAGCGGTGTCAGCCTCCGCCCCTTGGATGAGGCCCTGCGCTATTTAGAAGATGAGTCGGCAAAGATCCTCCCAAAAGGATATGTTCTTGATTATACTGGTGAATCTCGACAGTTACGTAGTGAGGGGAACCGCTTCTTGCCGGCCTTCGGTCTGGCAATCATTCTGATCTTTCTGGTCCTTGCCGCTCAGTTCAACAGTTTTCGAGATCCGTTTGTCATTCTGACCGGCTCCGTGCCGCTTGCCATGTTCGGGGCACTCATTTTCACCTTCTTGAAAATGCCAAATCCCCATATCCCCTTTTAGACCAATGGCTGGACCACCACCATGAACATCTATTCACAGGTAGGATTGGTAACTCTAGTTGGCTTGGTCTCTAAAAATGGTATTTTGATTGTCGAATTCGCCAACAAACTGCAAGAAGCAGGGTCCACGAAGTTGGAGGCAATCCGCGAATCAGCCCTCACCCGCCTGCGCCCCATCATGATGACCAGTTGTGCGACAGTGGCCGGTCATTTCCCCCTAACCCTAGTCACCGGTGCTGGAGCTGCCGCTCGTAACTCCATTGGTCTGGTGCTGGTTGGCGGCATGGCAATCGGCACCATCTTCACTCTTTTTGTGGTACCATCAATCTACATGCTGGTGGCCCGTGACCACAGGAAAGATGCCACAATCAGCGCCCCCCCATTGACGCTGTGATTTCGAACCAGAGCAAAGGACAGACCATGAAGATACGTGTGTGTGCACAACTTTTCTTGATGACAATCTTGGCAAGCCCCGGATTATGCTTTGCCGAAAACAATAGCGCTGCGACACCAGAACCGGCGACCAAAATCATCCGCCCCGGCGAAACACTCACCCTTGCCCAGGTGGTGAGCATTGCCCGCCAACAACAGCCTAGCCTCCGTGCCGCACAGTCTTCTATCAACGCCCAGCAAAGCAAGGTTGGCCAAGCGCAGGCGGGATATTATCCCCAGATTGATGCCAATGCCAGCTACAATCGCTGGTCCCCTGCCGGTACGACATTCAGCCAGGTCAACAGCACAAGCCATGATCAGTATAACGCAGCCTTGCAAATTAAGCAGATGCTCTATGATTTCGGCAAAACTACCTCACAAGTTGATATCCAAAAAACCAGCCTTGATTCATCGTTCTCTGATCTTAAAACAACCGAAGAGCAAGTGATCTTCAACGTCAAGCTCAGTTATTACGAAATGTTGAAGGCCGCCAAAAACATTGAGATCGCAACCGAAACCGTCAAACAATTCGAAGAGCATCTCAACCAGGCAAAAGGTTTCTTTGTGGCGGGCCTGAAACCTAAATACGATGTCACCAAGGCTGAAGTCGACCTCAGTAACGCCAAGCTCAACCTGATCCAGAAGAATAATAGCCTCCGCCTCTCACGCGTGGTGCTCAACAACGCCATGGGTCTCCCTGAAGCCCCTGATTACCAAATTGTTGATAATCTGCAGTTTTCTCCCTTCCAATTACCCTTTGAGCAGGCGCTGCTTTTAGCCTTTGACAATCGCCCAGACCTCAAGAGCTTACTCCTAAAAAAACGGGCGGCCGAGCAAAGCGTCGCCCTCGCCCGTAAGGGCGATTTGCCCTACCTCACCGGTAATGCCAACACTTCATACACCGGAGAGAGTTTTGGTTTAGACCAAGGGTGGAGCATCGGTGTCGCCCTTTCCATTCCGGTATTCAACGGCTATCAGACCAAATATCAAGTCAGTGAGGCACAGGCCAACCTCGATCTACTGAGCGCGAATGAGACCTCGTTGCGCCAGACAATTTACAAAGATGTGCAACAAGGGTATCTCAACCTGCAAAATGCAGCAGAGAGAATCAGCAACACCCAACTTGCGATCCAACAGGCTGAAGAAAACTCTGCCCTCGCCTCAGGCCGCTACGAGGCTGGAGTGGGAGCCCCTATTGAGGTAACGGATGCCGACACCCTCTTAGTCAACGCCAAGACCACGCACATTCAAGCGCTGTATGACTACAGAATCACTCAAACTATCATCGAGCAGACAATCGGCAACGCCTACGGTGACGAGAAGTAACATCACCTCATACGGGTCATGAAAACAAACCTCGCAGCAACGAGAGAAATCGTCTCGGCGACGAACGCATCGCTACTCTTAGCTGGTGACATTGGTGGCACCAAAACCAATCTCGCAATTTTTGCTGAGGGAGACCCCCTCAGGCCTATAGCCGAAAGTTCCTTCCCCTCCGCAGACTACGATGCCCTTGAAACGCTAATCTCCGAATTCTTGTCCACATCCAGTCTCAGCGTCGATCGCGCCGCCTTTGGCGTAGCGGGGCCAGTTATTGAGGGACGAGCCCAGATCACTAAATTGCCATGGCTTATCGACTCGAAGTCAATCGAAACAACCTTTGATCTCTCCAAGGTCGTTCTCGTCAACGACTTGGTGGCAACAGCATACGGCATTGGTATCCTGCCAGATAGCGACCTGATTTGTTTAAACCAAGGGAAACCAGTCAAACACGGGCCGCTGGCGGTGATTGCCCCCGGCACTGGCCTGGGAGAAGCCATGATGTTTTGGGATGGTCACTGCTATCAGCCACAGGCCACTGAAGGCGGCCACGCCCTGTTCTCGCCTGCCAATTCCCAGCATCTGGCACTGGCAACCTTTCTGTTCGAGCGAGGTGGGCCCGTGACCTTTGACTTGCTGGCCTCGGGCCGTGGCCTGCCGCTGATCTATGATTTTCTGAAAGAGAGTAGCCACCATGACGAACCCCACTGGCTGGCCAAGGCCATGAGCGAAGGCGACCCTGCGCCGGTTATCAGCCATGCCGCCCTCGATGCAACGTCGAGCGACCCCCTCTGCCTTGCCACCGTGCGACTGTTCGTCGAAATCCTTGCTGTTGAAGCTGCAAATTTGGCACTTAAGTCCCTCAGCACAGGAGGCCTCTTCATTGGCGGGGGCATTCCTCCTCGGATAGTCTCAATCTTCCACGATGTTTTTGTCTCAGCCTTTGTCGGTCAGCATTCATTACGCGATCTCCTTGCCGCAATGCCAATTCATCTCATCAACAACCCTAAAACCGCCTTATTGGGCGCTGCCTCGTTAGCAATGAAGCCCTTATGAGTCTGGTCTCCGTAAATGCCCATAGCCATGCTCCACGACTAGAGTTTTCCCGAAACGACATCACGATCCTTGCCCATGACGCAATCGTCAATGCAGCCAACAACTCGCTACTCGGTGGCGGCGGAGTCGATGGGGCCATTCATCGTGCCGCTGGCCCTGAGTTACTGGCAGAGTGTCAAACCCTTGGTGGCTGCCCTACCGGCGAGGCGAGGATCACCCGCGGCTACTCTTTGCCCGCTCGCTTCATTATTCATACTGTCGGCCCGATCTGGCGTGACGGCAGACATGGAGAGGCCAACCTCCTGGCCAGTTGTTATCGCAACTGTTTTCGCTTAGCACGGGAGCATAACCTGCAAACGATTGCTTTCCCGGCCATCAGCACCGGCATCTACGCCTATCCCAAGCAAGAGGCAGCGGCCATCGCTCTGGAACAGTGCGAATTAGCCTTGCGTGAAAACAGAGCCCTGCGCCTGGTGACTCTTACCTGTTTCAATGAGGATACCTGGCAAGCCTATGCCAGCTTAACCAAAAGCCGTGCCGGTGTCCTGATATGAACATTCTTTGGGGCCAGCGGCATAAAGCACCCTTCAAAATAATCCTGGCACTGCTGATCGTCACTCTGCCGCTGACGGTTCACGCCCTGCCAGAGCAGGAGTTGCGCTCTAGCTTTGCCTTTAAAATCCAACCGTTTTTTGACGAACATTTTCTCCTCGGCACATTTCAGGGCGTGGGCAACGTGACCATACACTATGCCAAGCGAGAAATTCCAAATCCACAGGGGACCCTGCTGCTGGTCGTTGGCCGCACTGAGTTCCTGTCGAAATATGCCGAGCTACTCTACGACCTGCGGGATCTTCCCTTTTCGTACTATCTGTTTGATCCACGCGGACAGGGTGCGTCAGATCGACTGCTGCCGGATCATGACAAAGGCCATGTCGACAGCTTCGATGACTATGTAAGCGATCTGTCGGTCTTCATTTCGACCGTAATCAAAACACCACACATCCAAAAAACTAACTCGACGCAACACCCAGCACCACCACTTTTTATGCTGACCCACTCAATGGGCGGAACAGTCGCAGCACTCTATGCCAACAAACATCCAAACGTCGTCCAAGGGCTGATCCTCTGCGCACCCATGCTCTCCATCAACACCAAACCCTTCCCGCTTCCTCTGGCGAAACTTCTGTCCCATACGGCTAGTCTCCTTGGTTGCAGCACCTTCTATGTGCCTAACGGCAAGGCGTATGACCCATTGACATCGTTTCATGACAACAAGGTAACTCATAGTCAGGTCCGCTTTCGGTTGAACCAAACCCTTGTCAGCACCGTGCCCATCAATAGCCTCGGCAGTCCAACCTATGGCTGGATGGACCATGCCTTTGCCGCTATGCAGCGCCTCACAACAGAGCACCGGCAACTGACGATGCCAATTCTCCTGCTGCAAGCCGGAGATGACACTGTGGTGAACAATAATCCGCAATCTGCTTTTTGCGCCGACCTGCCGAGGTGCACCTTGGTGAATCTCCCGGGAGCAAGGCATGAGATTTTAATGGAAGAGGATAGGATACGCGACCAGGCGCTCACCTTCATCCGTATTTTTTTAACGCAGAATACCGCTGGCCGACTGGAACAAGAAAGGAGCCACCCTCCCTCTGCCAAGGACACCCGTTATGAACCATGAGAGCGAGCCGTTAATCCTTACCGTAAACGCCCAATGCCAACTTGTCGGTGCGCCTGACGTCTTACTCAAGGTCCTGAAGAACGCCCTGACCCTACCTAATCCCAAATACCAATCAGCCCAGAAGTATGGGCGCTGGATCGGCAAAAAACTCCCGCAGTATCTCTATTTTTTTACCGAAAACAAAAAAGGCCTGCTCATGCCCCGTGGTTTCGCCCGCGAAGTTGTGCTGCAATGCTTGGACATCCTTGGCCGTAAACCGGAAATCATCGACCAGAGACTGGTGTTGCCAGAGCGTGTGTTTCCTTTTTACGGGCAGTTGCGTGACTATCAAGAAGAGGCGGTACAGGCGGTGCTGAACCGTGACTTCGGTGTGCTCGAGGCCGGCACCGGTAGCGGCAAGACTGTGATGGCCCTCAAGGTCATTGCCAGCCGCCAGCAACCAACCATTATTCTCGTGCACACCAAAGAACTGATGTATCAATGGGTTGCACGGATAGGCGATTTTTTGCACGTTGAAGCAGGAGTCGTCGGTGATGGAAAATCAGAGGTCAAACCAATTACGGTAGCAATCGTCAACTCAGCCCGCAATCAGTTAGCCTCCCTCAGCAAACACTTTGGCCATGTCGTGGTCGATGAGTGCCACCGAGTCCCGGCCAGCTTGTTCACCGATGTCGTTACCGGTTTTGCCGCCAAATACTCCCTCGGCCTTTCGGCCACAGCCTATCGCCGCGAAAATGTCCTGACTCGGCTGATCTATCTCTACATGGGCAGTCGCTCCCATCTCGTTGATGCTAAACGTTTGCAAGAAAACGGTTCGATTCTGAAACCGACGTTCAAGTTGCGGCCAACAGGCTTTTCATATCACTACCGTGACGATTACCCAGCCATGATGACTGCCTTGACCTTAGATGATGCCCGTAACCGGCAGATTGTCGATGATGTGGTGGCAATGGCAAAACAAGATAACGGCGCTATCCTGGTCGTCTCAGATCGAGTAGCGCATTGCGAGACATTGGCCTCATTGCTTAACGAACGAGGTGAACAAGCGGCAATACTCACTGGTCGAGTCAGTGCTGAAAAGCGGAGCGAGATTGTCGAAGGGATTAAATCAAATACCGTAAAAATTTTGATCTCCACCTTGCAACTGATCGGTGAAGGCTTTGACGCACCTGGACTGACGACCCTGTTTCTGGCCACCCCAATTAAGTTTTCTGGCCGTCTGAAACAAGTGGTCGGCCGGATCTTACGTCCAGGAGAAGGCAAACATGCCACGGTCTATGACTATGTCGATGATCAGGTAGGCGTACTGAAACACTCTGCCAGTGAGAGGCAATTAACCTACTTGCAGTTGAGGTGACACTCGTTCAGCTTTTTGCCTTTTCTTTAAAAATAATTATCAAGCTGTGATAAAGTGATAAGAAGCGGGGCGGAACTGGCCCATAACACCTTCTTTTGCGATAATCGGCCCGACTCACATAGGCTGGACACGCATCGTCCTCTCTTCTTTCGTGACCTTTATGATCGATATCCGTTTTCGTCGCTGCCATATCCTCATCCTCTTCATTCTGCTGTTCCCAATCAGCACCAACATTCACGCCGCCTCACGCCCACAGTCGATCACCGTCGTGATGGACAACAACTACCCTCCCTATGTCTTTCAAAATAGCGATGGGAAGCTACAAGGCATCTTGATCGATCAATGGCGATTATGGGAACAGAAAACCGGCATCAAAGTCGAAATCAGCGGCATGGATTGGTGTGAGGCGATTAACCGTATGCATGCCGGTGACTTCGATGTCATCGATACCATTTTCAAATCTGAGGAACGCTCTTCCTGGCTTGATTTTTCCCCGCCTTATGCCAAAATCGAAGTCCCCATTTTCTTCGACAAAGATATCTCAGGCCTGAGTGATGCCGCGTCCCTCCGTGGCTTTCCGGTTGCCACAAAGAGTGGTGATGATGCGGTCGATCTCCTCAAGCGCAGTGGCGTTGACAACCTTCTTTTGTTCAACAGCTATGAGGCGGTAATCCGTGCGGCCAAAGAGCACAAGGTAAACATCTTCGTGATCGACAAACCACCGGCACTCTACTTTCTTAATAAGTATGGTATTCAAGAGCAATTCAAGCACTCTGCCCCCTTAAACATCGGTGAATTTCACCGGGCAGTTTACAAAGGCAAAAACAACCTCCTGCAATTAGTGCAAGAGGGTTTTAATCAGATTTCGACCGACGAACTTCAAGAGATTGAAAAAACTTGGTCAGGATCATCCATTTTAGATCATTTTGCCTTGCGCTATTTCTTTATTGCTGCAGGCTGCCTCAGTTTCATAATCCTGATTCTTTCTGCCTGGAACCGAATCCTACGCAAGGCGGTTAATAGCAGGACAAAAGAACTGCTGCTGAGTGAACAACGTTTTCAAACCATCTTTCACGGGGTCAACGACGCTATTTTTATTCATGATATCGAGACCGGCAGCATTGTAGATGTCAACCAGAAGATGTGCGAGATGTACGGATTTACTCATGAAGAGGCCTGCAGGATGACAGTAGAAGAAGGCAGTGCCAATGTCCCACCATATTCGCATGCTGAAGCCATAGGCTGGATGAAAAAGGCCGCGCAAGGAGAGCCACAGCTTTTTGAATGGTTCTCCAGGAAGAAAAACGGCGAACTGTTTTGGGTTGAAGTCAATATGCGGCGAGCCCGGATTGACGATATTGACCGTATCTTAGTAACGGCAAGAGACATTAGCGAACGTAAACGTGTCGAAAAAGCCTTACAGGAAAGCGAGAGCCGCTACCGATTGCTATTTGAGTCTGCCGGAGATGCCATTTTTATTTTGCGGCATGAAACAATTGTGTCATGTAACCAAAAGGCTCTAAAACTTTTTGCCTGTGAAAGTAAAGAACAGCTTATTAATGAATCGTTGTTGAAGTTCTCTCCCGACAAGCAGCTTGACGATCACCCATCAAGCGAATTGGTGCTGCAAAAAATTACCGACGCCCTGCATGGCGAAAGCCAATTTTATTCTTGGCAGCACAAGCGTTGCGATAGTGTTCTTATAGAAACCGAAGTCAGCTTGACCCACATTGATCTTGGTGAGGCAGGAAACTTGCTGGCGATAATCAGAGACATCAGCGCAAAAAAAGAGGTAGAAATCCAGTTGCACCAAGCACAAAAAATGGAGTCACTCGGCACCTTAGCCGGCGGTATCGCGCATGACTTCAACAATATCTTGAGTGCCATTATTGGCTACACTGATATGGCTAAACTTCGAAGGCCAGAAGAGGCGGTCTCCTTGCAGGAAGATCTGCAGCAAGTGAGCCTTGCGGCAATCAGGGCAGCAAATCTTGCCCGACAGATACTGACTTTCAGCCGTAACCAGAAGCAACAGAAAATGCCTTTACGAATATCATTAATCGTCAAAGAGGCATTAGCACTGCTCCGCGCCTCGATCCCTACCACCATAGAAATCCAGCAAGAAATCGTTAGCAGGGCCTCTGTACAAGCTGATGCCACGCAAATTCATCAGCTTGTCATGAATCTCTGCACCAACGCCTATCAAGCCATGATGGAGTACCGTGGTGGTGGCATCCTCTGTGTGACCCTCAAAGAGATCGCGCTTGAACAGGCACTGCAGTATCGCGGCACAACGGTACCGCCTGGCGATTATGTCATGCTTTTGGTCAGTGATACCGGTAATGGTATGGACCAAATGACTGTAACCAAGATTTTCGATCCCTATTTCACCACGAAGGAAGTTGGCAAAGGGACCGGACTGGGTCTGGCCGTCGTCCATGGCATTGTCCAAGACCACCATGGGCAAATCATCGTCTACAGTGAGCCGGGACGAGGCACCACCTTCACAGTCTATCTGCCAATAATAGCGGAGGAGGCGACAGTCGCTACCTATACGGATGAACCATCGATATCAACTGCTCATCAACGAATTATGGTAGTAGATGACGAGAGGGCAATCAGAGAGTATATTACTTTTTTCTTGACTGAGGCAGGATACCAGGTTGAGGGGTATAGCAATGGCCTTGAAGCATGGCAGGCCCTCTCTGCGAGGCCAAGTGATTGGGATCTCATTGTCACCGATCAAACCATGCCAAAAATGACCGGTGAGAAACTGGCAAGTAAAGCTCATGAGATCAGGCCAAATCTCCCCATCATACTCTGCTCCGGCTACAATCCGGCACTGCATCAAGAGGGAGAAGAGAAGACAAAGGTCATCTTTCTTCAAAAACCGATCGACAGAAGAACAATCCTCACCCAAGTCGCGATGACCTTGGCAACGGGATAAAAGTTGTATGGCATCGACTTGTCGTACTTTTGTGCGCCGTCTGTCAGAACATGGTAAAAATTAGGAAGCTTTTGCAATTTATTACGATAAGCAAGTCCACGACACAAAGCACGTCTAGGTGAACCTACCGTCTCACCCGGGGTTAAGTATGACGTCTGCAAATCGTGCTTTCCTCCCGCAATGTCTGCCCAGTTAGTTCCAATCCCTTTCATTCTTTACAACCAAGCCGCACAGGGAATCACTAAGCCAACTCCCCAGCATGGCAGAGATAGGCAGCAGCTATCCATTGCTTTTCTACGCAACAAGGCATCAGGCACAAAAAAAAAGGGTTCCGAGCCAACTGGCAAGGAACCCTTTAAAAAAAATAAATTCGGCGGCGACCTACTCTCCCACCAAGTCACCCTGGCAGTACCATCGGCGCTGAAGAGCTTA
>JAQUKQ010000112.1 GCA_028718985.1 Desulfobulbaceae bacterium
TGGCATGGCGCGCTGCAATCCTTCGCCGACGGGATCAAACTTCTGCTCAAAGAAGACATTGTCCCTGCCGAGGCGGATCGGTTCATCTTCATGTATGCGCCAATGATCGTGGCGACAATCCCCTTGCTGCTCCTTGCCGTTATTCCCTTCGGAGGCACCTCGATCCTGATGGGGGATGAAATTCCCATGGTGATAGCCGATCTCAATGTCGGTGTCCTCTATGTGCTTGCCCTTTCGTCCCTTGGTGTCTATGGCGTCATCCTGGGTGGCTGGGCCTCCAATTCCAAGTACAGTTTGCTGGGTGCGATCCGCGCCACCGCTCAGATGATCAGTTATGAACTTGCCCTCGGCCTATCTCTTGTCCCGGTGGTGATGCTGGCCCATTCCTTCAGCCTGGTGGATATTGTTAATGCCCAGGCACGCTATCCTTTTATCTTGGTGCAGCCGGTGGCTTGTATCATCTTTTTCATCAGTGCCATGGCCGAGAGCAAACGTCTGCCCTTTGACCTGCCGGAGGCGGAGAACGAACTCATGGCAGGTTTTCATACCGAATACAGCGGCATGCGTTTTGCGCTTTTCTTTCTTGGCGAATATATCAACATGATCGCCATGGGCGCCTTGGTCGCGGTGTTTTTCCTTGGGGGTTGGCGCGGGCCGTGGCTACCCCCTATGATCTGGCTCTTGTTCAAGATTTTGTTGGTCCCTTTTCTGCTGATTTGGACCAGAGCGACCTTGCCCCGGTTACGGTATGACCAGCTGATGGGATTCGGCTGGAAATTTCTGGTCCCTATCGCGCTGCTGAATATCGTCTTTTCAGGCGGCATAATGTTGTGGATGGGCCCCTGACCATGAAGAAGACACCGACAACCAGTTGGCAGGTGATCTCGGCAATCAAGGGGCTGGTAAGTTCCTACCGTATCACCTTGCTGCATCTCTTTCGTAAACCGATTACAGAAGAATATCCTGAAGTCAAACGCACCCTGCCAGCCAGGACCCGGGGCAAAATTATTTTAACCAGAAGCCCAGACGGCGAGGAGCGCTGCGTAGCCTGTTATCTCTGCTCTGGGGTGTGCCCGGTGAGCTGTATTTCGATGGAAGCTGCCGAACGGGAGAACGGTCGCCGCTACGCACCTTGGTTTCGGATCAACTTTGCCAGATGCATCTTTTGCGGGCTATGCGAAGAGGCGTGTCCAACGCTGGCCATTCAACTCACCCCAGATTTTGAATTCTGCGGCACAAATATCTTGCAGTTTGTCTACGAAAAGGAAGATCTACTGGTATCCCATGGTGGCAAGAACAAGGACTATGATTTTTATCAGCATTGCGGAATTGGCGGCAACAGCAAGAAAGGCAAGCATGACAATGAAGATGAGCCGATCAATATCCGGAGCAATATGCCATGAGAGGGGCCGCGGATGACTCTATATAGCGGATTCTTTTACCTGTTGGCGGTCATTATCACCGTGGCTACGGCCTTGACCATCACCAGCCGCAATCTGGTGTATGCGGTAATCTACCTCGTCATTTCATTCCTGGGAACCGCCCTGCTTTTCTATCTGCTCGGCGCCCCAATGCTGGCCGCCCTTGAGGCCATTATTTATGCCGGCGCCATCATGGTGTTGTTTCTGATGATTATCATGCTGATTCAGGTCGATGAACAGGAGGGAGTGGTTTCTCTCCTCAACCAGTGTTTTTTCGTCATCGCGGTCATCGGCACGACCTTCAGCCTGGTTATGCTATTGCTCTACGCCAACCCCGGCAGCTTTTTGCCATTACAGGCCGGCATGGTCACGCCCCGGCAATTCGGCGCCTTTATCTTCCAAAGGTATTGGCTGGCGGTGGAGGTGGTCTCTTTTCTGCTGCTTGTCGCCTTGGTCGGCGCTCTTTTCTTAAGCAGGAGTCAATCAAAAGAAGCGACCTATGGGGTGAAGAGATGATCGTGTCCTATGGTGAAGTTCTTGGGCTCGCGGTCTGCCTGTTCTTTATGGGGATGATCTGTGTGGCCACCCGCCGCAATCTGATCATGATTCTCATCGGCGTCGAGATCATGCTGAACGCTTCTGGGATCGCCTTTGTCGGCGCCGCCCTCCGCTGGCGGTCTCTTGATGGCCAGGCCTTTGTTCTTTTCCTGATGGCAGTTGCCGCAGCCGAGGTTGCGGTGGGACTTGCGTTAATTGTTTACGCCCATCGCCATACCGGCACCATCAATGGCGATAAGTACAATCTGATGAAGGGGTAATTGTGAAGACTGCGCTTATCACCTTACTCATAGCCCCTCTTCTTGGGGCGCTATACCAGATCGTTTTTGGCAATCGTTCACCAAGACGCCTGGCAGAGGTGGTTAGCTGCGCCGTCATCCTTGTTTCGTTTGTCATGGCGACCGTCGCCTTCTTTCTCCCAGGCCAGCAAGAAACCATCGTGCTTGGTCACTGGATTACGGTTGATACCTTTTCGGCCACTATGGACATCCATTGTGATTCCCTGGCCGCGATCATGGCCTTGATGGTGACCTTTGTCTCCTTGCTGATCACCATTTACTCCGTCAGCTACATGTCCCATGACCATGATTATGCCAGATATTTCGCTTACCTGAATCTCTTCGTCTTTTTCATGCTGGTCATCGTGCTTGCCGACAATCTGCTCTTTTTGTTTCTGGGGTGGGAGGGGGTGGGTTTCTGCTCATATGCCCTGATCGGTTTCCGTTACGAGGCGCTGGCCAACGCTAGGGCCGGACGCAAGGCCTTCCTGCTGACCCGAATCGGTGATATCGGTCTTGGCATTGCCATCAGCCTATTTTTTGTCACCTGTCATACACTGTCCATTACCGCAATCAACGCCCAAGCAACTTCTTTATCGGCTGGGGCAGCCATGACGCTCGGCTTTTTGCTGTTATGGTCGGCAACTGGCAAGTCCGCACAGCTGCCGCTGCTCGTCTGGCTGCCGGACGCCATGGCAGGCCCCACCCCAGTATCAGCTCTCATCCATGCGGCAACCATGGTCACGGCCGGAGTCTATCTGCTGATCCGCCTATTCCCGGTGATCTCGCAAGCCCCTGAAGTCCTGCTGGCCATCGCCAGCGTCGGTACGGCCACGGCACTGTTTGCCGCCTGCGCCGCCATGGTGCAAAGAGACATCAAGAGGGTACTGGCCTATTCGACCATCAGTCAGGTGGGGTATATGTTTCTAGCTATCGGCGTCGGTGATATCATCGGCAGCATGTTTCATCTGCTGACCCACGCCTTTTTCAAATCTCTGCTCTTTCTCTCGGCCGGGGCGGTTATCCATGCCTTGCATGATGAACGTGACATCACCAAGATGGGAGAGTCGGTGCGCCGTCACCTGCCCGCTGTCTTTATCGTTTTTCTCGCCGGGAGCCTGGCTCTGGGCGGTGTACCGCCAGCCGCCGGATTTTTCAGCAAAGGCCGAATACTGCTGGCCACGCTCCAGCATGGCGGCATGGCCTATAAGGCCATATGGGTTTGCGCTACCTTCACCGCCCTCCTGACCACACTCTATACCTTTCGCCTATTCTTCATGGTCTTTACCGGCAAGCCTGCTGTTCCCCGCAAGAGTGGAATACGTGCGGTACCGCAACTCATGGAGTGGGTGCTCTGGCCTTTGGCTCTGTTCGCCTTGTTTGCCGGTTTTTTAAATCTGCCTCACCTGCAAGCTGGCGGCGGTTGGCTGGCTGGATATCTGGCCGGAACTCCCGGCGCTGTGGCTGATCTGCATGCCACCCCATCGCTGGAATGGGCTGTGGAGAATGGCGACAGCCTGCTGGCCCTTGGCGGACTGATTCTGGCCTATTTCCTCTATGGCCCGAAAAACATCCTCGGTTGGCGAACGCTGGACGCCTCGGCAAGAAAAGCGACGACCTGGCTGTTCTCGGGATTTGGCCTCGATCGGTTGTATGAAATATTTTGGGTGACACCGTACGAGAAAATTTCACAATTTCTCTGGCACACGGTTGACGAAACATTCCTTGATCAAGGCCTGCTCCGCGTAACAAATCTGTTCCCGTTATTGGCCAATACCTTACAAGGCTTTTCAAGCGGGATTCTGTCAACATCCATCAAAATGCTGCTTTTTGGCTTTGCGGCGTTTTTGATCTTTCTTGCTGTGTAAGACGGAATAGTTTTCGACGAGCCAACCAATAATGATACCTTTCCCCTTACTCTCATTCATTATCTTCTGGCCGTTGGCCGGAGGATTGTTTGTCCTGGCCTTTTGGAGGTATCCGAAAGCGGCTCGCAGGATCGCCTTGGCTGTGGCTCTGGTGGAGGTGATCCTGGTAGCCTCTTTGTTTTCCTTAGATTTACACCTCAATGGAACCGATGGGTGGCTGCTGCGCGAGGATTTCTCCTGGATTCCCCAGTATGGTGTGCGTTATAGTCTCGGCCTTGATGGTATCAATCTCACCCTGGTTTCTCTGTCCGCCCTGCTTGGCGTTATGAGTATTCTGGCGTCATGGAAACAGATCTCGGAACGTGTGGCGGTCTTTCACGTTATGCTCCTGTTTAGCCAGACGGCGGTCATGGGGGTCTTCCTGGCGACCGATCTTTTTCTCTTTTACCTGTTCTGGGAAATGCAGCTTCTTCCAATGCTTTTCTTGATCGGCATCTGGGGCCATGAAAAAAGAATCTATGCCGCACTCAAGTTCTTTCTTTTCAACATAGCCGGAGGTCTTTTGATGCTGGCGGCGCTGATCGGCATCTACCTCGTCCATGGCCGACAGACCGGCGATTACACCTTTGCCTTGTCCCACCTTATGCAAGCCAAGCCTGCCCCCATGCTGGAGATGTGGCTTTACTCCGCCTTCCTGTTGGCCTTTGCCATCAAGATCCCGATCTTTCCCCTCCATGGTTGGCTGCCTGATGCCCACACCGAAGCTCCCACGGCAGGCAGCATTATTCTGGCCGGCCTGCTTCTCAAAACCGGGGCCTATGCGCTGCTTCGCATCGCCATCCCCCTCTTTCCGGTAGCGTCACATCGGTTCATGCCGCTGCTTTTGATCCTGGGGTTGGTCGGAATCGTTTACGCCTCACTGGTTGCCTTGGGGCAGAAAGATATGAAACGATTGGTGGCCTATTCAAGTATCGGCCATATGGGATTGATTGTCCTCGCTCTGGCGGTCTGGGACAGTCTGACCTTGTCAGGTGCGGTGCTGCAGATGGTCAACCATGGACTGACTACCGCGGCCCTCTTCATGATGGTGGGGATGTTGGACGAACGATTTCACACCAGAACACTTGCCGATTTTGGTGGCCTGTGGAAATCGATGCCTCGGTTCAGCGCCTTTTTCCTGCTGTTTGCGATGGCTTCCCTGGGCCTGCCAGGACTCAATAATTTTGTCAGTGAATTCCTGATCTTGGTCGGAGTCTTCCGAGCCCATCCGCTGGTCGGATCCCTTGCCTTCTGCTCGATTGTCTTTACCTTGATTTACGTCTTGAAATTGGTGCAGGACACCTTGGCAGGTCCAATTAAGCACCAACATTGTCGGGACATTTCGCCAAGAGAATTGGCAATATTACTAACTCTCTCCCTATTGGTGATCGGTATTGGGCTCTGCCCACAACCCATCCTGACGCTTCTGCAGGACCCTGTCCAACGCTTGATAGATCAAACTGGAGCAATGCCGTTGCCAGGGACAAACTTGATGCCGGCCAAGTGAGAAAAAATGCAGACTGAATGGTTTTCACTTCTTCCCCTGATAATCCTTGCGACCGGAGGTTCGGTTATTTTTTGCCTCGGCGCCTTCCTCCGCCGTCAGGAATCAACGGCGTTGCTCTTTGGTCTTGCTGTCGTTACCTGCCTTGCCAGTGGCGGAAGCGCTGTGTCCTTCAGGAACCTGCCTGGCCAGTTATCAGGTCTGTTGGCAATCGATGTCTTCAGCTCCTTCTATACGGTGCTGTTTGCGACGATTACCCTTATCACCCTACTTCTTTCGTATCAATACGCCAAAAATAGAGGATTCTTCGGAGATGAATTTCTGGGGATCATCCTCTTTGCCGCCGCGGGGATGGTGCTGATAGCCGCCTCCATCCACTGGCTGCCCTTTTTCTTGGGGCTGGAAATGGTAAGCATCTCCCTTTATGTGCTGATCGCTATGCGCCGAGGGGATTCATTGGCTATCGAAGCGGCGGTCAAATATTTCACCATGGGTGCCGTGGCCAGTGCTTTTGTGGTCTTCGGCATTGCCATGCTCTATGGAGCGACCGGCACCCTGGATATCATGAAAAGTCTTGATGTGGGAGGTCATGTTGACAATAGGTTCCTGCTCTTATTCGGGCTTTGCCTGATCCTGGTCGGCCTCTGTTTCAAGATATCCCTGGTCCCTTTTCATCTCTGGACCCCGGATGTGTACCAGGGGGCACCGGCGCCAATCACTGCCTTTCTGGCTACTGGAACCAAGGTGGCATTGCTGTCGATGTTCGTGCGCCTGGCAGTGTATGGGGGAGATAGTGTCGGCGCTGTCTTTGCCCCTGCCGTATGGATAATGGCAGCCCTCACCATGGTGGTCGGCAATATTACCGCTCTTGCCCAAACGCAAATCAAGCGGTTGTTGGCCTATTCTTCCATTGCCCAGATGGGTTATATGATGATGGCGCTTTTGGCCTTCAAACACCAGGGTCCAGCGGCAGTCATTTTTTATTCGGTCGTCTATGCCTTCACGGATCTTGGGGCCTTCGGAACCGTGGGACTCCTTTCTCCCAATAATTCGGATCGTGATGCCATTGCTGATTACAAAGGACTGGGATATGCCCAGCCGGCCAAAGCAGCGCTGTTGACCCTCTGCGTTTTTTCCCTGGCGGGGTTACCAACCACCGCCGGTTTCATTGGCAAATTTGTGCTCTTCCGAGCAGCGCTTGACGCAAATTTTATCGGGCTGGCCATGATCGGCATCCTGATGGCAATTCTCTCTCTCTATTTCTATCTGAATATTGTCGTGGTTCTCTATATGCGTCCAGCCGAAAAAACCACGGCTTTGAAAACAACCGGCAACGAAGCCATTCTTGCCTGCTTTCTGATTGCCACCATTATCTTTTCGCTCGGTCTGTTTCCGTCGTTCACTCTGACTGTGATCGAACAAATAGTCGACCATATATCCAACCCATGAGATTGAAGGGGTCTGTAGAGTTGTCACATGAAAACCATTGCACCTCCCTAGATCAATGCTTTCATGGCTCTTGCTTGGCAGGGCCTCCCTCAGGCTTTTTCAATAAGAGCGCGCAAACCATCTCTTCATACAAGCCAAAAAAATCATAAGGAGAAAAGAATATGCCACAAGCAGATATCGGATTGATCGGTCTTGCCGTCATGGGGCAGAACTTAGTGTTGAACATGAACGACCACGCCTTTACGGTGGCCGTCTTCAACCGAACTATTTCAAAGGTCGATGAGTTCATGGCAGGCCCAGCCAAGGGCACAAATATCATTGGCACGCATACCCTTTCCGAACTGATCGGCTGTTTGAAAAAACCACGCCGAGTCATGATGATGGTCAAGGCCGGAGCTGCCATCGATTCCTTTATTGAGCAACTGCTTCCGTATCTTGACCACGGCGACATTATCATTGATGGTGGGAATTCCCTTTATACCGAGACCAACCGCCGCACTCATGAACTGGCGGAGAAAGGGATTCTTTTCGTCGGCACAGGTATTTCCGGAGGTGAAGAAGGCGCACGCAGAGGGCCCTCCATCATGCCGGGCGGCAATCCCGATGCCTGGCCATATGTGAAGGACATCTTTCAGGCAATTGCAGCCCGGGTTGACGACGAACCATGCTGTAATTGGGTCGGCGCCGAAGGGGCTGGCCATTTCGTTAAAATGGTCCACAACGGCATTGAATATGGTGACATGCAACTTATCTGCGAGGCATACGATTTTCTGGGCCGCGGGCTCGGGATGGATGCCGATGCAATCCAATCTGTGTTTGGCCAATGGAACAAAGGAGTGCTCGATTCTTATCTTATAGAGATATCCGCCGATATTCTCGGGTATAAAGATGTCGATGGCTTGCCTCTGTTGGAAAAGATTCTGGATGCCGCAGGTCAAAAAGGGACTGGTAAGTGGACCGGAATCAATGCCCTTGAGCTTGGAATTCCACTTACCCTTATCGGTGAGGCTGTGTTTGCAAGATGTCTGTCGGCGATGAAGGATGAACGGGTCAGAGCAGCGGAGGTTCTTTCCAGTCCGCAAGCCAATTTTGATGGTAATGCGCAGGAATTTGCAGGGTACGTACACGACGCCCTTTATGCCGCAAAAATTATCTCATATGCCCAAGGCTACATGCTTATGCGCCATGCGGCCAAGGAATATGACTGGAAACTAAACTACGGCGGCATCGCCCTCATGTGGCGTGGCGGCTGTATCATCCGCAGTGCGTTTCTTGGCAATATCAAGCATGCTTTTGATAGTAATCCGACACTCGAGAATCTCCTGCTTGACGCCTTTTTCCGCGCTGCCATTCTGCAGGCCCAAGGAGGCTTGCGCAAGGTGGTAGTCAAGGCCGCAGAACTTGGAATTCCTATCCCAGCCTTCGCTTCGGCACTGTCATATTATGACGGCTATCGCAGTGCCCGGTTGCCCGCCAATCTGCTGCAGGCACAACGTGATTACTTTGGTGCCCATACCTATGAACGTGTCGATAAAGCGCGAGGCAAATTTTTCCATACCGATTGGACAGGCAGCGGTGGTAAGGTGTCATCGTCTACTTATACGTTATAACGAGTGTCAACATTTGAAACAATGCGCCACGCTTGCACCATGCGAAAGCTCAAATACCCCCTATCTGAAGTTCAATGTGTTTCCGTTTTTCTGCCGTGAAGTCTAACGCGCCTTACAAAGTTCCAGAGCCTCGCCCTTTGGCAGTCCCAAGCCTCCCTCACTAGAGGAGTTAACGGCAAGTTTGAAACATTCCGTCGGCAATGAATCACCGTTTTTCGAACCACTGCAAAGCTTGATCGCCTCAAACTTTGACATTTTCAAGGAATCAACGGCACTTCTGAAACATACAATCGGCTGGGATTCGGCAGCAACCAGAGAAGATGTCATAACGATCGATCCCATTACAAGCGCTGTGCAGATCTTTTTCACCATATTGGTTTCCCCCTTTTTGGTATTTTATGTGTTGCCTGACCATATGTCATGATGTTTCAAGCTGTAGCATTTCGTCCAACACTGCGCAACATCACTTTTTACACGGCGTAGGCAGTCCAACTGTACTCACAGAAAATGGGTGCTGAAAAATCTCTTCAGCACCCATTTTCTGTGCCATTCAAATTTCAGAATAGCGTTTCATCAATAGGAGCAAACGAGCACAAACCTTATTCGATCACTACCAACTGATCGCAAGTATTGCCTATAGCCTCAATATGTTAACTTCCAAAGGTAAGATTTAATTTCGTTTCAGTAAAACAAACCTGGTCTGCTTGTTTGACCTAACCAGCAACAGGATGTTTTGGTTTTTATTCTCTGTCAGTGCTCCTTCTAAATCCTTTGCTGATGTCACCGGACGCCGTTTGTCTCCGACTCCCGCCTCAACAATTAGATCACCCTTTTGCAGGCCTGAGTCTGCGGCGATACTCCCCGGACGAACATCACTCACCAAGAGTCCTGAATGTTCTTCAAGGCCTTGAGACTGTGCCAATTCCGGGGTTAACGCCTGGACAGTAAATCCAAGGTCGGAGTCAAGGGTATTGCCCGATTGACCACCACCAATCGTAGTCCGTTCTTCCGGCAATTCACCAATCACGACCTCCACTGGCTGTTCCCTACCATCACGGAAGAGAATAATTTGCGCCTTAGTGCCAACCTTTGTTCCGGCAACAAGCGCGGGCAGCATATTCTCTTGGATAATATCCTGTCCCTGATACTTGAGGATAATGTCTCCAGCTTTGAGCCCCGCTTTTTCGGCTGGCCCACCTGGAGTGACTTGACCAATCAAGGCACCGATGGTGCGATCAAGCTTAAACTGACGCGCCAGATCTTGGGTAACCGGTTGAATAATAACACCAATCATGCCACGAGTCACCT
>JAQUKQ010000113.1 GCA_028718985.1 Desulfobulbaceae bacterium
AGTCATCGACCCCAAGGACAATACCACCCAGTATCAGTACGACGGCGCCAACAACCTGACCAAGATCATCGATGCCTACAGCAAGGAGAGCGTCAATACCTACGACGCCCTCTATCACCGGACCGACAGCACCGACCCGCTGGGCCATGTCAGCCATACCGATTTCGACGGCGAGCACCACCCGTTCAGAAGCACCACCTATCCCGCACCGGGGAACCCCGTATCATCAGAGAGCGCCTATTTTCCAAACGGCCTGGGCCAGACCGCCAAGGATGGCAGAAAGGTGGTCACGAGCTTTACCTATGACGCGTACGGCAACCCCGACACCAAGCAGACTGCGAGCTTCCCGGCCATCGACTACACCTTTGACCCAATCGGCCGCATGACCGGACTCAAAGACCAGGCCGGCAGCCAGACCACCTTTGTCTACGACAAGCGGGGCCTGCTTCTCTCGCGCCTCGATCCGCTCCTGAAGTCCGCGACCTCCACCTACTATGATGACGGCACGGTCCATACCAAGACCGACCGCAACAACCAGACCATCAGCTACGACTACACGAACAGCGGCAAGCTTGGGGCCATCACCTACCCGAACAGCGCCGTCACCAGCTACACCTACGACCTGCGCGACAACCTGACGCAAAGGCAGGACAGCCTAGGCACGACGGGCTTGAGCTATGACGCGCTGAACCGGATCACCACTCTCACCGACCCGCGCAATTTCAGCACGGGCTACGAGTACGATGCAACGGGCAATGTGACCAAGATCACCTATCCGGGCAACAAAACAATAAGCTACACCTATGACGCCTTGAACCGCCTGGCCACCGTCAGTATCGACTGGCTGGGCAAGACCGCTACCTACCACTACGACGATGCCGGCCGCCTGACCGGGCTTGATCAGTTCAACGGCACCAGCAGCCAGTACACCTATGACAACGCCAATCGGCTGACCGATCTGCAGACCCTGACCGCGCCGTCCGTTGGCCAGGTCATCGCCGCCTATCATTTTACCTTAGATGGCAACGGCAACCGTATCCACAGCAGCCAGACCACGCCGCAAGCATTGACAGTGGCTGACGAAAGCCTGGCCATGACCTACAACGCCACCAAGAACCGGCTGTTGACAGCAGGCGCTTCGAACTTCAGCTACGACAACGAAGGGCAACTGGCCACCAAGAACAGCGATGGTTTCACCTTCGACTACGAGCACCGGCTGACCGCGATCAGCGGGGCGATGAGCGGCCAGTTCAAGTACGACGGGGCAGGCAACCGCTTGGAGGCAAGCTGGAACGGGACGACCACGCGCTACGTTTATGACGTGAAGGGTAACCTCATCGCCGAGGCCGACAGCAATAACATTATCAGCCGTTATTACATCTATGGCGCCGGGCTGATGGCCATGGTAACATCGAATGGTGAATTGTACTGCTACCACTTCGACGCCACCGGCCATACCGTGGCCCTGACCAACGCCAGCAAGGGGTTAGTGAACAAATACGCCTACACGCCATACGGGATCATCGCCAACCAAACGGAGACCATGCCGCAGCCGTTCAAGTATGCGGGGCAGCATGGGGTGATGGCCGAGCCGAATGGCTTGTACTATATGCGAGCCAGGTATTACGATCCGCAGGTGGGGCGGTTTCTCTCCGAAGATTCCCTAGGGTTTGAGGGTGGGGACTTGAATTTGTATGCGTATGTTGGCAACTCGCCGATTATGGGGGTTGATCCGAGCGGGTTGTGTGTACAGAGCGGAATTCGTAGTGCAGTGGATTATATGGGAGGCAAACAAATGTTGACTAATTTTGGAACAATGAATGCAGTCGCAGTTGCTGCTTCATCAGAAACAATAATTGGGCCGCTAGTGTTTGGGACAATGGGGACGACTTCTGTTGCACTTAAACAATACCTCTACAGTGAAAATGCTTGGAGAGATAGTATACAATCATCCGTAGTTAGGACATTAGGCTCAATTTCAAATGCTTATCCTATGGTTGCCCCAATGGCCGGTGAGGTGATTAATCAAATTAATCAATATGATGATCGAGTTAAGAAAAACCACTAACCAAAATTAAGGCTATTGCTATGTACCTTGTAATAATTGGATTAATAACCGTATTGTCTTCAATTCCATTACTAAGTAATGACTATTCAATTATAGGTACACTATGTTTAGGAATAGGCGCTGTACTAATGAACAGAGGATATAAAAAATTAAAAAGTTTGTAAACCCGTAGGCTGGGTTGAGCCTGCGAAACCCAGCAATGAAGACAACAAAAAGGCGGTTGAAGATTATTTCTTCAACCGCCTTTCTTCATTCCCAACGGGCCACGGAAGCCGGACAACCACCCAACCCCATTCCCGCCGCACTACCCCGCGCCCGGCTGAAACCACCATCCGATAAAGACGCGGCTGGAGGCCGGCGGTGGAGGGCTGGCGGAAAGGGTGCTTCAATGTCGCATAAGGCCTGCTTATGTTTAGTGTACCCCTCATCTTTCCCTTTTGAAGCCCAAGTCAAATCTTCATTCCCACCAAGAATAAAGGCCGACAGAAAATCATAAGCGCTCGACTCAGTCCAAAAAATGTTGATGTCGTATATGCCCTCTCAGTTAGCCGATTTTTAGGCCTGCAAACAAGTCATCATCAGTCTGGGGAAATGGAAGTATGTCTTTCTGCCAAATTTTGGATTTGATCTGAGCTTGAAAAAAGTTGGCCGTGATTGCCTTCTTGAAAACAGGACATCTTCAACCCTGCCCATATGTGACCTTACAGTAGCCTTCTTCAGTCTTGGTAGTGCTAAAATGCTTATGGATCGGAGGTGTGAATCATAAGTTCAATAATTGTTGGTTTGCTATGAGGTATGAAGTAGAACGCAGGTATGTCATACTCGATAATGGTATCGGGAAAAATGGATAATACTTGTTATGTCAGGAGAAGCAAATGAAGGAAACGTTGAAACCCGGCATCAGATACGAACACAAGTTCATTGTGCCACAATCGAAAACAGTTCCGGCGCTCTATCCAGAGTTTGACGAGTTCGTGGCAATGCCGGAAGTCTTTGCCACTGGCTTTCTGGTCGGGTTTCTTGAGTGGACCTGCATCAAGGCAATTAACCCTCATCTTGACTGGCCACAAGAACAGACAGTTGGAACCCACATCGATATAAGCCACGAAGCTGCAACACCACCGGGTCTTGAGGTCACGGCGACAGTTGAGTTGATCACTGTCGAAGGGAGAAAGCTTGTTTTCACCGTGGAAGCTCACGATGGAATAGACCTAATCTCCAAAGGGAGACATGAAAGGTTCGTTATCAACAAAAAGAAATTTGATGCCAAACTTGTCATCAAAAAAAATAGCGTATGACCAGAATAACAAAAGAATAACTGAAATTCTCATGAGTCTTGAATTTAAAGATCATTTTTCTATTAACTCGGAAAATTACAAAAAATATCGCCCTGAATATCCAGCGGCGCTATTCGCATATTTAGCTTCTATATCGCCAGCCAAAGAAATAGCATGGGACTGCGGAACGGGATCAGGGCAAACCGCAAAAGGCCTGATAAATTTTTTCAAAAGGGTTGTTGCCTCGGACCCAAGTCGTCCTCAAATCGAAAATGCAAAAGAAATTGTTGGCATTAAATACCTTGTGGCAACAGCTGAAAACAGCTCCTTGGAAAACGAAAATATCGATTTAATAACAGTATCCCAGGCTCTACATTGGTTTCGAATCGGACATTTTTTCAAAGAGTCAGAAAGGGTTCTGAAACCAAATGGCATATTGGCAGTTTGGTCATACAATTTGCTATCTGTAACGCCAAGCATTGATAAAATCATTTCTCATTTTTACAGCAAGACTCTTGGTGATTATTGGCCAAAAGAAAGAAGGTTGGTTGAAAATGGATACAACGAAATAGTTTTTCCATTTATGGAGGTAATACCGCCAAATTTTGAAATGAAAGCTGAATGGAATTTGCATGAGCTTATTGGCTACATATCAACATGGTCAGCCGTTAAGGAATTTCAATCAGCAAACAATGCATCACCAATCGGCAGCTTGTATGAAGAAGCATGTCAATATTGGTGTGAACCAAGCAAAAAAATGACGATTAACTGGCCGTTAACATTGAAAATAAGAAAGAAAATCACATGACAATTACGTCAACCAGACGGCGGGGAGCAGCGTTGCGTTATTTGCGGTGTAGTTCAGTGGCCACCGCTGAGCCGGTTATGATGTCTTCTCTCACTTCCTAAGAATTGCCAAACTGAAGACTATTACTGATATACGTAACAAACCAGACACCACAGAAATCTGAAGCTTCTGTACCGCTCTGAAAAATCAAATGGGGTGTTCGAGAAAGTTCTCGGCACCCCATTATTTTGCGACCTTATCGGCAATAGCTAAAGATTTGGTTTCATCATCTTTCCATTCGGCATCCCCTCGAAATCAGAGATTTCTATCTGAAGTCATTTGCGGAAATGGAATTACTGACCGGCATAGTTAACGGCAACATTCCACCAAGTAGATACTCTTTCCTGTCACCAGTGAAAGACACAGCACGTGATCAATTTTCGGTGGTCAATCATATTGCCCGGAGAGTAAGCTTTTATTCATTGAATAAAAACAGGAATAACTGATGGCACTCATGACCATCAAATATCGAAAACCATAAGATCCAGCTCCTGTTAGCCCTTTGCCAGTCGGGAAGACGGGTTTGATCCCAAGCCAGAATCTTGATCTTGGACTGTTAAGGTTAGTGGGTTTGGCAAGCTCCGGCTTGTTGCGCCAGTTGAGTCCTAACTCCTCTTGCCACCGCTTCCTGTGTTTGTGACCCTTGGTGTCATCAAAGCAGACAAATGCGATCTGACCTTTATGAATGCCAAGGTGTTGCAGGAACTCAATGTATTTTTTGGCCAGACTCGATTCTTTCAGACCATGAAAAATAATCTCGTTTCGGGTGTACCATGAATTACGGATGAATAGGTCGATCATATCATTCATGAGTGAGTCTGGCTCCTGAAGCAATTGCCACAACCTCGGCGAAAATTCGTTCACTATCTCCCTGTCTCGTCGCAATCTTGGCTTTGGTGGACACATCAACCGAACAGGAACTGGATATCGTTTATCTTTGACAATGACTTTCATGCGATGACGGTAACCAATCTTACTCTTGGGTTTATCATCCTTCAGGGTAATGGCTTTTATCTCAATATGTCGGGCATCATGTTCGGAAATTCCAGTGCGTCCCACAAGAAAACCAGGGTCCAGCACTTCCCGCGAGCTTTTCAGGATTAAGTATTCCCAGACCCGCTCCATCATTCTCACCTCTGGAGGGAGAATCTCATCCCTTTCATCAGGCAAAGGACGGGGAGAATCGACAACCATATTACAGATCAAACGATCAGCAGGAGCACGCTTTCGCGCTCCGTCGAGAAGTGCGGCGATCCCTCCTTGTTTGAAAATCCGCTGCGCCGTGCTACGAGCCACCCCGGAAGCCATAACCAACAATAATCGGTCGCACTGGTCGGCACTCGATTCGAGTGCAATCTTCAAGGCAAGGTCAAAAAGATGGATATAGCTGGTGCAACTGATGTCCGGGCCAGAATGCCCGAGCATTGAAGCCAGTGTCAGAAGATGCTTCCTGGTTGGCTCGTTTCGGCTATAGAGCCCGGTTTTGAACTCTTTAGCAGAGCGTAGAAATTCGGTAGTCAGCGGATGGTCGGGGAATAAGTCATCAAAAATGTCTATGTCGGCCAGCATCAATGAGAGAACTCGCCAGGAGGCCATCGAATGTCGAAGATGATGGAATCGCAGAGTTCGATCACCGGTTGCCAGATGCATGGCATCACGGATGGCGTCATAAACTCGTTCTTCGGGAACGAAGGAGTAGCTCATTTTGGGAATGCAGAACAAGTAGCCAGGGTCTTTTGGGTCGTTGAGTATCTCTTGATCGCGTACTTGTTTGAAAACAAGCAATTTTTCAAGCTCCTTCGGGGTCAGCAACAGCGATAGATTAAGACTACGTGTTGAACTTTGTGTCTTGAGACGGCGGACATCGTTTTCCCTGATCAACAGAATTACAGGGTGATGCTCGTGCAGATCGTTTGCCATCAGCTTTAGCGCCTCATTTCTTCTTAGCCCACATCTGAAGGCTAAAATGAAAATAATTTGAGCTACGTCAATTAGGTTGGTATGGGGATCTAATTGTGCCGTCATGCCCTTCAGGCACTCCTGTGATTGGTGGTATTCGTCGATTGAAAGGATGTTTGCGTCTACTCTGCTGGCTTTAGAGCCAATCCCCAAGACCTCACGAAAGTTAATGGGTGAGATGTGGTACTTCTCTACCAGGAAATGATGAAACTCCCTCAGCCCACAAGCTATCTTGTAGCGATAAGTGTCGCTTTGCACATCTGTAAGAAGTTGCTGATATATTTCAACCAACCCATCCCCTTCGAGCAACGTGATGTCTGTGTCGTCAACCAGGCCTGCAACTCTCGAAAGGATATGTCCTGCAAGGCGTCTGATGGCGGCCAAACTATAAGCCTTGCCGCTCGATGACCTGTATGTCATCATGAAACAGACCCATTTTGTGCCAATTACCTGCATCGAAAAGGAACCATCCAGGCATGCGGCCACTTCCCTCAACTTCTTGTCTATCTCTTTGCGATTGAATCCTTTGAGTAAAGCCCGAAGATCTTTAATCCAGCTGAACTCGACGAATTGTTCTTCCTCATCTGGTTCGTCAGCGCCAATTTCAGCATCTTCTATTTCCTGTTCTGTGGGGCTGGCTAATGCTTCAATTCTTGGCTGCTGGGCTTCGTTTTCATAGCTGCGGTTCATCAAGCCAAAGAATCGTCGCCACACATGGGGTTTAAGCGAGTGAGAAACAATGTCACTTGACGCATAATTACACAGGAATCCAGGCAGTCGAAACCAGTTCCATGCTTTCGCGATCTCAAGGAACTGAGGAAGGGACCTTGGCATTGAGCTTGATTCGATACCAACATGAAGCAGAAAACGAACCATGGAGCGCCATGCCTTAGTGCCAGCCTTTTTTTCATTATCCTCAATAACAAATGCACTTGATGGAAGACGCAGCAGAAGAAGTTCTGTGAAAGGATCGATGAACCAGCGCCTCAGTTCTGGAACCTGTTGTGAGGTATAGAACATATTGAATTCATAAAAAGAGTATTTCTTGCCTAGACCGGCATCGATCACCTGAATAGGTCCTTGAGCTGCGTTGTACAGTGCAGAAAAATGCCTGGAGTAGACCAATGCACCGTTTAGGGCGGCGGAAAGGAGAACCTGCCCCATGAACTTTTCCGGTTCGTTGTCAGGATCGATTTGAGTTATCCAAACGGCATTGCGTATCTGTCTGGCTAATGCGACTTGATTTGTCGTTTCCGACTGAAAAGGACTTTTGTCTGGAATAACAAGCGAGGGTAAACGCGGAGGACAGATATTGAAGATGCCTTGCTCGTTTCCACGAGTGACTACCAAGGCCAAGGCGTACAAGTAGTGGATAGCGCGATGATGGGGCTTAAATGTACGGATGATCTTTTTTTCAATGTCGTAAAATATGACGCTTTCCTCGGGAAGGTTCACATCCTCCTCGCCAGCAACGAAACGAGCGACAACGTCTGGCAACTCAGCGAGCCATGGTCGAAGATCTCGAGCGGCCGAACAGATTTCATTATTTTTGCAGTAAGATTCGATCTCCCACAATGCTCTAATTCTGGATCTTACTTGATTGTCACTGTTCATCTTTCAGTCCAAGAGTACTTGGCAGATGTGTAAAACCCAACTCTTGCAGGAGAGGCAATAGATGCTTCTGAAGAGCAAGTACATACGAGGCATAAGATAGGCTCGAGTATTTGCTCCAGGGCGATTCCCCATTAAACCAGTGTCCCATCCAGGCATCCACCACCTCTGCCGGGCACCTGCGCTCGATAAGTTCAGTACGTATGAAATGACGATGGGCATTGGCTGGGAAAGGCAGGAATGGTTCGGCAAATTGAGCAACATTAGAAGGCCTGGCCACCTCAGCAACTCCCTGTTCATCCAAAAAGAAGCATAACGCCCCCTTGGCTTTTTCTGCATTTGAGGGAATTTTCAGACGAATAATACGCCGACAATGTTTCTCATAGGAGACAAGTTGCTGATAAACAAAAGGCGGAACCCATAGGGGCCTGCTCTTACTTTGATGGACATCCTCTTTGTCCGCTAGAACAGCGAATCCTGACGCTGCATCTACCGCAGATGAGAGGATCATCGGTTCGATTATTGCCCTGCAGGCCGTGGCAAAACCAAAAAAGAAAATTGAATAGACCGTGTAGGTGTTATGGTAGTTCCATGCTGCTATCGAATCATCCAAAGACACTGGTGCCGCAAGTACGGTTTTAATGTAGTCAACCGCATTTAATACCGCCTCAAATCTCGGACAAACAAGACTTCCTACATGGCATCCATCCAGGTCGTCATCCAATTCTTGTGATGCGTCCTGGAGTTTTACGCGCCATGAATCTCGGGAGTTTTTTAGTTCGGCTACTATGCCATCAACTGTCTCCTTGTATATATCAATCAAGAAATTGATCGAAGGGGCAAAATAGTTTGACCGTACGCTGTTGATGATAACGTTCTTGCCGGTAATCGACGCCGCGACACTGACATCCCCACAATGATCAAACAACCTCCCAAACATGAAGTTTTCGATTTTATGAACCGTTATGCGTTGATAAAAACTACTGGTTTTCAGGATACGGAGTAGGGCAGTCTTGTGTTCCTTTAGTGAGTAACGAAACAACGAGTTCTTCTTTTGTTTCAGATCAAGTTTTTTCAGGTAAGAACGGAGATATTTGGTAAAACCGACCAAGTCAGGCATCCATGTGTATTTATCCCTTTTTCTCGACAACGCATTGTCGTCAGCGTCAGCATAGTGGTCAATGGTTATGCTCCGTATCCGCCATTCGTTGTAATATGTTGTTTCAGTTTCAGTGACGAGACGTAAGAAAATCCCCAAGGTGCAATTCGATTCTTGTTTCTTGTCGATGATCTCAGTCTCGTACACAACGGCAAAGGGGCATCCTGTCCAAAAGCTGATTAAAGCTACGACAATGGCTTCGGCTTGGATTTCTTCTTCCTTTGTCAAGACAGTCTGATGATAAAGTTTCCAAAACCATTCTTCAAGATGCAGTAGGAGTTCTGAGTATTCGCTGGTTGTAAGTCGGTTGTACGTCCATGGCAAAAACTGAATAGCCATCGATCTATGACGAGCTTGCGCTCGAGCGGAATAAATGAGCCCCGCGATCCCATTCTTGCTAGTCTTGCAACCGTACTCACTCAGGACAATTTCTTCGCCATTCCCCAGTTCTTCTATGCTTACACCTTGATACACGGATTCGATGGCTTCAGGTGACAAATCCTCAAGTTGAACTGTATCCAGAATGACCTCTTGATTGCCCCAATTGCAGTAAAGATCATCAGGATCGCTCAGTTCTTCGTCTCGAACATATTCAGATGACAAACCGACATGCCCGTGCTCTACTTCACCTCTATCTCTACCTCTACTTTTGCCAGTTTTTTTGGTATGGCTTTTTCGATTTTTCCGTTCCTTCTCTGTTGCTTTTTCGAGTAAATATGTACGCAGGTTGTTAATGTGGTCGTGGAATGAATCGAAATCAGCGGGCACAAGGTCATTAAAAAATGTGAGGAA
>JAQUKQ010000114.1 GCA_028718985.1 Desulfobulbaceae bacterium
AATGAGGTGCGGCGGGATTTCTATGCGGCGCTCAACCACCAGGTAGAGGCTGCTCTCGCTGAGCAACGGTCCAAACGGATTGCGGATGTCGTCGCAGGCCTTCTGCCTGCGTTGCCTCCGAGAGTGCCTGACCGCACGGCGTTGACGGTGGTGGCAAGGGGGAGCCGAGATCTGGCAAGCCTTGAGGATCAGGCAATGTTGCCCATGCCGTGGCGAATCATCTTGCCGCTTACCCCGGCCAATGTTGATGCCGTTATCAAGCAGGAGGCAGGGCTACTTGCCCAACAGGAGCGCATCCTTTGGGATCTTCCGGCGCTCATTTTTGAGGGTGAGTGGCGGTCGTATCAAGCGGTGGTGGGGCGACTTGTTAAACAGGGGTATTGCCACTTTCGGCTCAATAATCTCAGCCATTTTTTACTATTTACCGATAATGCCACGCGCAAACTTTTGTCTGGCCCCTGGCTCTATGTCTTAAACAGTCAGGCCGGGCTGGCCGTATTAGAGCTAGGTGCGCAGCAATTTACCCTCTCCGTGGAGGATGACCGGACAAACATGGCTGCTATCCTGGCCCGTGAGGTAGGCCAGGATGCCACGGTTGTCGTCTATGCCCCCATTGATCTGATTACCTCCCGCATCCCAATGAGATCGATGCCGCAAGGGGCTGTTTTGGAGACGGACAGCGGCGATACGGTTCGGCTAGATTTCGAAGACGGCTTGACGATTGCCTGCGCTGAGCGAGATTTCTCTCTGTCAGGGCAGCTGCATGAGTTGCGGGGTCTTGGTTGTCGAGAGTTTATTGTCGATCTCTCGGTGGCAGGGCTTACCAGCAAGCGGGGCAGTGTGGTACTTGCGGCGCTGTTGGCAGATGAATTGTTACCGGACACCTCCTCGTTTAATTTCGAGCGGGGCCTGGCTTGAGATGCCTACACCTGTGCGACTGCATTCGCGATATAGTTGTAGGCTGCGTTTATGGTACAATAACACCCGCTCGTTTCGCCGAGCTCTGTCTGACCCGTGCCAGGGAGGAGCTTGGCAGAGGACCTGTTGGATAATCATCAATCTCAATGCATAGAGTTACACCTAATGATTCCGCCTAACGACCAAATCAAAAAGCCGATTCTGTTTGCGCTCAGTCTTACCTTTTTCTTGCTGTTTGCCATCTTCGTGTATGGGGCGTATTTCCTTATGCATGAGCACATTTCTGAGAAGGTGCGGGATAAGCTGGCCAGTGTCAGTCGACTATTGGCGGCAGTGGAAGAGGAAGAGACTGCCGAAATGAATGGCACCATGGAGGCAATTCTCGCGGACGAGACCTTGACGGCGGCCTTTGTGGCTCGGGATCGAGAGGCGTTGAAGCGCGAGGCGGCGATCCATTTTGCCAAGATATTTGATACCTACACCGTCACCAGCCTAAGTTTTCATGATTCGGCTGGGGTGAGTGTGCTCAGGACGCATGATCCTAAGCACTATGGCGATCGGATGGCAAGTATGGTGCTTGTGAAGGCGATCGAGAGCGGCAGGTCAACAAGTGGGCTGGAACTTGCCCCTTCGGGGTCGATTGTGCTGCGGGTTGTCAGGCCTTGGCTGCGGCAGGGGGAGTTGTTGGGCTACGTCGAGATTGGTCAAAATATCGATAAGGTGATCAGTGATATCCACCAGATACTCGAGGTCGACCTCTTTGTTTTTATCAATAAAAAGGTGTTGCAAGAAGATGTCTGGAAACGTGGTGAGGGAAGCGGAGAGCAACGTCAATGGGAGCTTTTGCAAAATTATGTCATCGATAAGCAGACCATGAAGGAGTTGCCGGCTCCCTTGCTTGGGATGCTTAAGGATTTGGTTGATTGCTCGGATGAGGATCACCTTAGTGAACTCTTGCGCATACGGCAGGGGCCGTCGGTGCTTTATGGTGGCATTCTGCCGCTAATCGATGCGAGCGGCAGCGATGTCGGGGACATTGTTGTGGTCGTTGATGTGACAAAGGATGAGGACGCTATGCTAAGGGTGGCAGGCATTCTGGCTGTCGCCTGTTTTCTGCTCGGTGCAGTGCTTTTTTTTGTTTTCACGCTTTTTTTGGCGCATCTGGAGGGACGTCTTCTGGCCTCTCGGCAAGAGTTGCAGAATGAGATTGCTGAGCGGACGATGGCCGAAGAGAAGGTGAAGGCGCAGAAGGATTTTCTGTATTCGGTGATTAATTCAGTCAGCCATCCATTTTATGTCATTGATGTCTCGAATCGTAAGATAACACTGGCCAATATGGCATCCGGCATCATGAATTTCCCGGATGGGGTTACCTGTTACGAGCTGAGCCATCACCGGCAGATACCGTGTGAGGGGGATGAACACCCCTGCACAATCAAGCAAATCCTAGAGACGGGGAAGTCGGCGGTGCTTGAGCATGTTCACTTTGATGCCAGTGGTGGCAAGCGGTATATCGAGATCCATGGGCATCCGGTTTTTGACCGACAGGGAAAAATCGTTCAGGTGATCGAGCACTGTCTTGATATCACCATGCGCAAGATGGTCGAGGAAAATCTGTTGCAGGCCAAGAATGCCGCCGAGGAAGCGAGCCGGGCCAAGAGCCAGTTTCTGGCCAACATGAGCCATGAAATCCGCACGCCGATGAACGGAATCTTAGGATTTACCGGACTCTTGCTGGCGATGGAGCAGGGTACGGCCCAGCGCGAATATCTGCGTATGGTCAAGCAATCAGCGGATCGTTTGATGGATATCGTGGCTGATATTCTCGATGTGGCTAAAATCGAGGCCGGCAAGGTCGAGTTGTCGAATGAACCCTTCAGTTTGGCCCAGCTTGTTCAAGACAGCGTTGGGGTGTTGGCGGTCAAGGCTCATGAGAAGAATTTGGACCTGGTCTATAGCCTTAATCGGCAAATTCCGGCTATGCTGATTGGCGATTCCGGCCGTCTGCGGCAGATTATTGTTAATTTGGTCAGTAACGCCATTAAATTTACTGATGAGGGTGAAGTAGTCGTGCGGGTTGAGGTCTTGGGGCCCGCAAAAGCAGGAGATACGGAGTATTGTTTGAAAATAACGGTGCGTGATACCGGTATTGGTGTGCCGCTCGACAAGCAGAGGGTGATCTTTGACTCCTTCAGTCAGGCTGATGGCTCTATGAGCCGAAAATATGGCGGCACTGGGCTGGGTCTAACCATCTGCGAGCAACTGGTGAAGCTGATGGGTGGCGAGATATGGGTTGAGAGCCTCCCCGGTCAGGGGGCGCTCTTCGCCTTTACGGTTCGACTAGGATTGCCTTGTGGTCCTCCTTTCCAGATGACGCAGGAGGTGGCAGATCTGGCCGCGGTCTCGGTGCTGATTGTCGATGATAACGCCTCGACACGTGAAGTTCTGCACGAGATGCTTGCCGATGTGGTGGCGCAGGTTGTGACGGTGGCCGATGGTGAGCAGGCCTTAGTCGCCTTGGCCGACTCGCCTGTTGATGTCATCGTGATCGATGCGTTGCTGCCGGAGATGGATGGGGCTGCTTTGTTGAGGCAGCTTCGGGACAACTCCAACATGGCAGGATTGCGGGCGATCATGCTGCACCATACCGATCAGTGTGTTGATGGCAAGGATGACCGGGAGCTGGGTATTGGGGTTCGACTCTTTAAGCCGTTGAGCCGACCGTCTCTGTTACAGGCCATCCAGCGGGTGATGGCGATGCCGCAGCCTGAAAGCGTGGTGGATCCTCAGACGCAGCCACAAGCTGCCGGGGTAGGACAGCGCAAGGCCCGCATCCTCTTGGCGGAAGACGATCCGATCAACCAGACGCTGGCCCTGGCCTTGTTGGATGAGCAGGGCTATGATGTGACGGCCGTCAGTAATGGCCGACAGGCGTTGGCGGCTGTTAACGATGGCTTTGATCTGGTGCTGATGGATGTGCAGATGCCGGAAATGGACGGTTTAGAGGCGACGCGCCAGATAAGAACCGAAGAGCAGGGGACGGGGAGACATCTGCCGATTATCGCTATGACGGCGCATTCCATGCCGAAGGATCGGGCGCTTTGCCTGGAGGCCGGTATGGATGACTACGTGGCCAAACCCATACACCCCGAGACGTTGTATGCCTTGTTGGCACGAGTCTTAGATCGACCGAGTTGACAGACGCCCTGTGCTTTGCCTTCCCTTGACAGGCGGGGGTGACTACTGAATTACATCGTGCAGACTCGGCAGCGGCCTTCGGCCTTGGCCTTATAGAGGGCTTCATCGGTCTTTTGCATCCATTGTTTCTTGTCGAGACCAGGGTGCCATTCAACCAAGCCTATGCTGATTCCCAGGATGCCTGGGCCGGCACCCGGCAGGTCGAGTTGGTTGATCGACTGGCAGAGGCGGTTGGCTAAGACTTCGGCGGCGGCGAGGGTGGTGTCCGGCATGATCAGCATGAACTCATCCCCACCCATGCGCGCCAGGATGTCACAGCTGCGCACCATGCGTTCCATACTGGTGGAGACCGCCTGCAGGACCAGGTCGCCGGTGCCGTGGCCGTAGGTGTCGTTGATCTGCTTGAACTTGTCCAGGTCCATGCAGGCCAGGGTAACAGGGTGGCCGTGCCGTTCAGCGCGGGCCAGGATCGAGGCGATACGCTCGTCAAAGACTCGACGGTTCATGAGGCCGGTCAGTGCGTCGCGGCTGGCCTGCTCATAGAGATCTTCATATTCGAGGGCTCGTTGCAGGGGTTCACAGAGAATCTGCAATCCCTTTGCCAGCAGTTGGTTTTCGTACTCGCCGATCTTCTTCCCTTTACGCAATACCAGCAAGATGCCGCTACCGGAAAATTGGTTGAGCTGCCAACTTTGGATAGCGTAGTCACCCGAGATCCAGCAACAGGATTCACTGCATTCGGGATGGCTAAAGGCCTCTTTGGCGACGGCCATCGCTTGACGGCGCTCCGGGCCATGGCAGGAGCAGAGTAAGTGGCGACGGGAGCGTTCGACGTTGTTGTAGGCCAGAAGGTCATGATTGACCAGGGGCATCAGCCAGACGGAAAAGGCTTCGAGCATCGCTGGCATGTCGACTGCGCCAGCCAGGCGGGCGTGCAGTTCGTTGACCATGGACAGCCATTCGGATTGACGGCGGTAATGTTCGAGTTCGACGATGAGGCTATTCATGTTGCCAGCGCTGGAGAAAGGGCTTGGCTCGGTATTGTCGGCGATTGCAGCGTGTAGTGTGTCCATAGTCATGACTCCTTGATGTCTCTTGCTTTATCAACGTATCGGCACTTCTGATTATTTGCTTGATGCCATTTGTGTGCCAGGGGCTCGTATTGTCGTGTTGATACGCATACTCTTGGCCATTATTTTTGTTGTTTTTCCTGTATCGTTCTGATTTTTTTGGAGAAATATCTGCTCGATTGCTGCGGAGGAGGTGGGTTGTCACTTTGTCCGGCAACAGCGTAGCTCGGCATATTTTACCGGGTGTGTCGGGTGAGCTGAATCGGGTATCCTTGTTCTGTCAATTTTATGACGCCTCTATGCTGAAAGCGCCGCGATCAATTATCCATCTGGATATGGATGCCTTTTTTGCTTCGGTTGAAACCCTCGATAACCCAGGTCTGCGAGGCAAACCGGTGATTGTTGGTGGTGGAGAGCTGCGTGGGGTAGTCTCCGCTGCTTCGTACGAGGCCAGACGTTTTGGAGTGCACTCCGCTTTGCCGATGATGACCGCAAGGGCCCGATGTCCGCAAGGGATCTTTCTGCCACCACGCATGGCGCGGTATCGTGAGGTGTCAGCGATGATCATGACGATCTTCCAGCGCTATACCCCATTGGTTGAGCCGCTGTCGCTCGATGAGGCCTTTCTCGATGTTACGGGCACGGAGAGACTCTTTGGTTCGGCGGCAGATCTTGCTGCAACTATCAGGGCGCAGGTGCGGACGGAGGTGGGATTGACGGTTTCCGCCGGGGTTGCATCCTCGAAACTGTTGGCTAAGATCGCATCCGACAGGCAGAAGCCGGATGGATTGACCGTGGTGACGGTCGGCTCGGAGGTCGATTTCTTGACGCCATTGCCGATTGCTGCCCTGCCTGGGGTCGGCTCAGCGACGATGAAGCAATTGGAACTGCTTGGGGTGCGGACGATTGGTGACCTGGCTCGCTTGCCGGTTGAGATTCTGGTGCGGAAGCTGGGGCAGCAGGGGAGTTACCTGCACGAAGCGGCACAAGGAGTTGACCGGCGGCCAGTCGAAGCGGAGCGGGTCGTCAAATCGGTGGGCAATGAGGAAACTTTTGCCGAGGACATAGTCGATATGGTGCGGATCAGGAAAGAGCTGCTGGCCTTGGCTGTCAAGGTCGCCAATCGTCTGCGGGTACAGGGGGTAGAGGCACGCACCATAGTCTTAAAGACCAAATATTATGATTTTGTGCAGACGACTCGCTCGCAGACCCTCGCTGCGGCGACGGCTGATGACGAGGTGTTGTATCAGGCCGGATGTGCGCTTTTGACCCAAACGCTTGCCGGGCGAAAGCCGCTCCGCCTCATGGGGCTGACGGCAATGAATTTGCTCTCATCTGGCCGCGTGCGCCCTGCCTTGCTCTTTGACGGTGAGGATTGCAGGCTTGACAAGCGTCGAAAAATCAACCAGGCAGTAGACCAGATAAATGATAACTTCGGCAGGCGGACCATCATGCCAGCTACCTTGTTGAATGAGTGAGCTTCTCTGTTTGGCTTGCTTGAGGGCAGCGGCTCATTTTTCCAAAAAAATTGACATATTATTACTCCTTTGGGTATTCTCGTGCTTGCATTGGCTATCGCTATCCTCGGAAACACGCATCAATCCTTGATGCCGATGGTCTGGGGCGGTTCCTGCTGTTTGCAACTTGCGATGATGCAGGATGTGACCGCGTCGACCTTGGTCATGCGAGGCATTTCTCTCTACGTTGCGGACAAACACACAACAGCTGACAAGGACTTATCAGACATGGCAAGGCGCGCTTCTTTCTTTCTGTCGCTCACAGGGATCCTTCTTGGGATATGTTTTGTCTGCCCGGCGCGGGCGTCGGTCATCGACTTGCATGACAAGAAAGTCTTGGTGGTGATGAGTTACCATCAAGGGAGTCAATGGCAGGATGATCAACGGCAGGGGCTTGAGTCAGTGCTCACAGGGGCGCAGACAGAGTATTTCTATCTTGACACCAAAAGGAGTGAGGCGGGTGGTGCAGCCAAAGCCAAAGAAGCCTTGGCGCTCTACCAGAAAATACAACCTGATGCAGTGATTGCCGCCGACGACTTTGCCCAAGCCCTCTTTGTCGTGCCGTATCTTAAGGATAAGGTCAAGACGCCGGTCGTCTTTTTGGGGGTCAACGACGATGCCGCGCAATATGGTTTCCCGGCCAGCAATGTCACGGGGGTTATTGAAGTCAAGCATTACAAGCAGAGCATCACCTTTGCGCAACTCCTTGTGCCAGAGATCAAACGGATTGCGGTTTTGTATATGGACAATCCGACCAACCGAAAAAATGTTGAAGAGCTAAAGAGACAGCAGGCAACGTTTTCTGCGGAGATTGTTCGCTTCCGGTCAGCGACAACTTTTACCGATTTAGAGAAATTTGTGCGTACGGCGACAGATAAGGTAGATGCCTTTCTCGCCTTGAATCTCTCTGGTTTGCGTGATGAAGCGGGTACTGCCATGGAAGCAACAAAGGCAATGGCGAAATTGGCCTTGCTTTCAGCCAAACCGGTTATTGTGACTGATTACTATGATGTTGAGGCTGGCGCCTTGTGCGGCGTGGTCAAAACCGGGCAAGAGCAGGGGGAGCTTGCGGCCCATATGGTGCTCGATATTTTTTCTGGGAAAGCGATCAAGGATATCCCCGTGACGAAAAACCAGAACGGATTGCGTTATATTAACGTAACCACCGCGCGGCGGCTTGGTGTGCCGTTGAAGAGTATCGCTGTGGTGGGAACGAAACTTGTCAAATAGCTTGAATCTGAGGAAATGAAGATGCAGAGATCTCCGAATACAGTAGGCAGAGTTGTTATCTTTCTGGTTGCGGCCTGGGTGTTGCTGCTGCCGGGGATGTGCACAGCGGATCAAAAGTATCAGGGCCGAAAAATCCTGGTTGTCATGAGCTATGATTTGGAAACGAAGATGGAAAAGGGGATGCAACAAACCTTTGATGATTTGTTGCCGGGGGCGGAGTTGCAATACGTTTGGCTCAACGCGAAGAAAAAACCGCAACAGGCAACGGCCCGTGCCGAAGAGGCCTTCCGACTCTTTCAGGAGTTTAATCCGGATGTGGTGGTCGCGGTTAATGACAACGTCCAGGAGCTTTTTGTGGTGCCCTACCTGAAGAATAAGGTTTCTACACCGGTGGTTTTTGCCGGAGTCAATGATGATGCGGATAAGTATGGTTTTCCGGCGGATAATGTCACCGGGGTTCTTGAAAAAAAACACTATAAGGAAAGCATCAGTTTCATCCAGCTCATCGATCCAGGGATCCAGACGATCGGCATCATCTATCCGGATAACTTGAGCCAGCAGAAAAATATTGAGCAGATCAATCGTGAAAAGGAGACCTATGCGGCGCGTGTCAGTGAAATTGTCAAGGTGAATACCGTGGATGAACTGGAAGCAGCGATCGCCGATTTGTCGAGTAAGATCGATGCCTTTCTGATTTTTAACCCGGTAGGGATCCGTGATCGTTACGGGAAGGCCATGTCCGAAAAAGATCTCTATCGGCTGATCCTCCAAAAGGTGAAGAAGCCAACCCTTGCCGTCAATGATTGGGAGGTAGAGGCCGGCATTTTGTGTGGGGTGATTAAAGACAACAACGAGCAGGCCAGCCTCGCGGTGGAGACTATCGATAAGCTTTTCGCCGGTCAGCCCATCAAGGATATCGCGATTAGTGCAAATAAAAATGGGCGGCGCTATATCAATATCGTCACAATGAAGGATTTAGGCCTCAAGCCTGCCCCGCAAGCCTTGGTGGGAACCAAGATTGTCTCATCTCAAACTGGCATTTAGAAGATCTTCATGTCGCAAGCCATCAAACATATACATGTTCGGAGTCGCCGTCTGTTGACGGCCGTCTTTGTGACCCTGCTGGTTGTCGCGGTTGTCTCTGTTGGGACTTTCTACTATTTTAATCTGCTCAATCGGCGGGTTTTTAAGAGTTTTGAAATGTTTGCCATTTCGGCGAATATCAACGCTGATGTGAGTTGGGAGATTGTTGGCTTGGAGTTGAAGGTTGGTGAGATGATGTCGATTGTTGTCACCTCTCCAGAGCGGCTCCCGCAGTTGCGCGAGAGCATTCGCCACGACTTCGCAGATATCGAAGAGGCTGTGGAAGACGTCAATCTGCCCGGCAATGAACGCATTGGGGCCGGTGTTGCATCGTACAAAAAGGCCGTGGAGTCCTTGATGCAAGACTACATGGTTATGAACGACACATTGCATCACCTCAACAACTTTTACGACAGCTATCTCCACAAACTCAGGCAACTGGAGGAGGATATCGGTGAGCTTATCGTCGATGTTGCCATGTCTGGCCATGAGAGCGTGGGATTACAGCAGAATTTTTTGTTGCTGCCGCTTTGTATCGAGGAGTTTCTG
>JAQUKQ010000115.1 GCA_028718985.1 Desulfobulbaceae bacterium
CGAGGAGGAGCTCGAGGAGATCGCAATTGAGGATGAGGGTGCGCTGGCCGCGGGGGATGGCGGAGGGGAGGGCATCACCGATGGAGGGTCAGAAGGCGATGGCGCGGGGGTTGGAGGCGGTGCGTTTTCTGATAGTAAAATTGCCGCAGATGGTAGTGTTGAAAGTGGAGAGGTTGGAGGTTCGTCTGGTGTGGCTGACGAGATTCTGACCCAGGACGTTGAGGACGTGGAGATTGCCGAGGAGGAGCTTGAGGAGATCGCAATAGAGGGGGGCGCCGAGCTGGCTACGGGTGATGGTGCGGGGCAGGACATCGCTTTGGGGGAGGCAGAAGGTGATGGTGGTCCGGTTGGGGACGTTGAGTTTGAGGAGGTTGAAATTGTCGAAGTCGATGTCGGCGGCGAGAGGATGGATGGTGTTGGTGACGGTTTTTCTGGGCAACCACAGAGCAAATTACTTGAGGTGCTCTCAAAATATCTTGAGCCTGAAGATGCCTTGTACGACAGTGACGCAATTCTCGTTGAGTCTGAAGAGGGCCTGGTCTCCCAATTGCTTGAACGGTTTACCCCAAAATTTATCAAGATTCCTGCCGGCACTTATTCCTTTGGCGGTGATGATTGTTTGGGGTCTGACCACCCCTTGCAGAAAGTTAGGGTCGACCAGTTCTATTTGGGGCAATATCCGGTGACGAATGATCTCTTTGAGCTGTTTGTCCGGGAGACGGGCTATGAAACAGATGCTGAAAAAGATGGCTACGGCCTGGTTTACGAGGGACAGTGGCGATCGGCAAAGGATCCAAGTACCGGTTTAGCCTCGTTTGCCATCAGCCGGGCGACTGGGGCCCGCCGGGTGAACGGGGCGAACTGGCGGCATCCGAGCGGCCCTGGTAGTCTGCTTGAGCATCGTCATAGTCACCCGGTGGTACAGGTCAGTCATAACGATGCCCAGGCCTTTGCCGCTTGGGCTGGGAAAAGGTTGCCGACCGAGGTGGAGTGGGAGGCGGCGGCTCGTGGCGAGGACGGGAGGCTCTTTCCTTGGGGTGAGTCATGGGATGCTGGCAGGGGGAATTTCGGTATGTCTTGCCTGGGTGATTCAACCCCTGTTGAGCGGTATTTTGATCAGGGCCGCAGTGTGTTCGGTATCGGAGATCTCCTTGGGAATGTTTACGAATGGACGGTGTCAACCTTGGCAACGCAGAGTACGCAGCATTTTATTCTTAAGGGGGGGTGTTGGCTTTCGCGTGGCGTGATCAGCGCCTGTCATCGCAAGAACGATGTGGAGCCTTGGTCGAATATTGTCGGTTTTCGATTGGCGGTCTCGGGCTGACACGAGCTGAGTTGGACGGGATCATCCTTTCCTTGAAGCTCAAACGACCAAATTCGCTTTACAACTTGACGTCATACGTTGTAAACCTTCCCTGTTTGCTAATGGCTCAGGTGACCGCTTGCCTTTCCTCGTTCGTGAGCCCCTAATATTTTAAGACTTGTAACTCCAGGAGTGCCGCAGAGGGAGCGCTATTGCGCAGTTACAGACATTTTTTTGCTGAAAGGAGTGTGTATGGCCCAGATTAAAAGCACCATGGAAATGGTTTTGGAGCGTGCCGAGCGGCTTTGTGCGGAGACCACTGAATCTTCTCATGAGGATATGACTCAACGGGGCATGCGGTGCGCCGCGAGCGTGTTGAACGGTGAAGGCGCTGACGTGGCGGCGGCAACGACGGCGCTGAGTGCCGCTGAGGCGGCGCAGTTTTGTCAAGGCATGCTGCGAACCTTTTTTCGCCATGTTGCCTTGCCTCGAGAGGAGGGGCAGCCCTGGGAGGGTGCCTTGCATGGTATCCTTGAGATGGCCAAGGTCTTGCCAGGGGCTGCTGGCAAGATGGATCAGCTGAGCGGTTTGTTGGATGAGATCAGAAGTATCTTGGGGCGCTACCTGGAGCATCGGAAGCAACTGGAGAAGCAGTTGGAGGAAAATTTCGCTATGCAAACGGCTCATCTGCAGCAGACCATGGCACAACAAACCGGCATGAAGATGAAGCTCACGCCTCGGCAACATCCAAAGTTCAATGAGGAGTGGCAGCGGGTGCAGGCACAATTAAATGATCAGTACCTAAACGCCTTGGAGCAGTACAAGGGTGCGATCACGAATTATTTCGGTCTGGCCTGATGGCTAGGGTGGTTACAGTTCAATGATGGGAAGGGATAGGGATGGATATCGAAATTTTCTTGGATTGTAGTGAGGGGGATCCACAAAATCATGCGTTGGCCATACAGAAGTTTCATGAGTGGTTTGCCGAAGGGGCCGAGGTGAAATGCAATAAGCTGCCGTTCCGCTCGTTAACCCCTCTGCCGGAAACGAATCGCTATCTGCTCGATCTTGGCTATGCTGATGTCATCATCTCCCTGCGCACCCTGCATGCGAGGATTAACCGGCTTGGCGTCAAGGCGTTCTTCCATTTCGCTTGATGGTGTCAGGGGAGAATATGACCGATTCCATTTCGCAGCTGCAGCGCACGCTCTGTCGTCGGCAAATTGATGTCCTGCTGGTTTCTCAGCCTGAGAATCGGCGCTACCTGAGTGGTTTTACGGCGCTTGACCACAGTATCAGCGAATCTTCGGGGGTGCTTCTGATTCCCAAAAAGGGTCGGTCCCTGCTGCTGACCGATTTTCGGTACCAGTTGCAGGCCGAAGAAGAGGCTGGCGGCAATTGTGATATCCTGATTTATCAACGCGGCTTACTGCCACTGCTGAAAACAATTCTTGGCAAAATGTCGGTTGCCAATCTGGCCTTTGAGGCAGACTATTTCCTGCATGCCAAGTACCTGCTCTTGACGAAACTGGCCCAGTCGCTCCGGATACAGCTCACCCCGCTTGACGGTCAGATCGAGCACCTGCGACTCATGAAGAGCGATGAAGAGCTGGCGTTGATCAGACGTTCGGTTGCCTTAAACGAGACTGTTTTCAGTAGAATCTACCAAACGATCAAACCTGGGCAGACTGAGATCGAAGTCGCCCTGGCCCTGGAGAGTGCCATGCGCTTGCTGGGGGCCGAGCGCCCCAGTTTTGACACCATTGTTGCCGGTGGCCCCAATGCGGCACTGCCACATGCCGTTCCCAGCCATCGGCCGCTTGCCCTGGGGGAACCGATCGTTATTGACATGGGCTTAATCCTTGCGGGCTACTGTTCTGACATGACCAGGACCATTGTCTTGGGGACCCCTGACGAGCACACAGTCAGCCTTTTCCGGTTGGTACGGCAGGCCCAGTGTGCCGGTCTCGCCGCATTGCGGCCGGGGGTTACAGGGCGCGAGGTTGATGCCGCGGCCCGTGAGGTGATCAAAAAGGCCGGTTATGGCGCTTGTTTTGGCCACTCCTTGGGACATGGCGTTGGCTTGGCCGTTCATGAGGCCCCGTCCTTGAGCTGCCGCAACAGGAAGCTGCTCCGCCCCGGGATGGTCGTGACCGTCGAGCCTGGGGTGTATGTCAAGGGCTGGGGTGGTATCAGGCTGGAGAATATGGCGGTTTTGACTGAACAGGGTTGCGAAGTGCTCAATCGTGACACAACATTCCTCGACCTGTAGGTGCAGAGAGGGAATCAAAATTTTGGGAATTGTCCAGGTCGTGCCGAAAACGGGGCGTTCATAGTGGGAAAATACACCTATTCAGCCGCGGCGCAGCCTGAGAGAAGCGGTGCGGCGATGTGTAGGCGCCTACCAGATCTGGCGCGATTGCAGTAGGGTGGGGTGCTACAGGATGGGCGCACTTTTTTTGCAGGAGAGGGTGAGATGAAACTGGCCAAAGCCGCCGAAATGCGCCGCATGGAAAAGAGAGCCATCGATGAATTTGGCATCGCCGGCGAGGTGTTGATGGAAAATGCCGGAGCTGCCACGGTCGAGGCCATCTTACGTTGGCGCGGGCAGCTCTCGGGGCATAAAGTTGCTGTTGTGCTGGGACCCGGCAATAATGGCGGCGATGGGTTGGTGATTGCCAGGCTCTTGCAGCAGGCCGGCTGTCAGGTTGTACTGTATGCTCTGCTGTCACCATCGCTGTGGGTAGGGGATGCGGCCACTCATTGGCATCGCGTCGAGCAGATGCCGGTGCGGGTAGTTGTTGTCACCGAGGAGGCAGACGTGTCTGTCTGCCAGAGAGGATTTCTCGAAGCCGATTTTTTGGTGGACGCTCTTTTTGGTACTGGTCTCAGTCGACGGCTTGAGGGACGCTATGCGGCGGTGATTGACCTGATGAATCGGTCAGGGCGGCCAATCGTGGCTGTTGACATGCCGTCAGGGCTGGATAGTGATAGTGGCAGGCTGCTTGGGCCTTGCGTCCGGGCGGAGCTAACTGTCACCTTCGCTTTGGCAAAACCAGGACAGGTTGTCTTGCCGGGGGCCGAGTATGTAGGATGCCTCAGCGTGGCTGATATCGGTATCCCTGCAGTCGTGGTCGAAGAGGCCGGGCTTATGATAGAACTGCTCTCGCCGGTTGAGCTTGCCCGGTTGCTGCCACCTCGACTGCAGGGCAGTCATAAGGGGACCTTCGGTCACCTCTTGGTGTTGGCCGGATCGCAGGGAAAGACCGGGGCGGCAGTGCTGGCGGCGCTTGGTGCCTTGCGTTCCGGGGTCGGTCTTGTTAGCCTCGGGGTGCCGAAACGGCTCAATGCCATTATCGAGACCAGTTTGTTGGAGGCGATGACCGTGCCGTTGGCCTCGGACTATTTTTTAGGAGACGATGATTACGCAGCGCTCACCGATGCCATGCCGGGCAAGGATGCCTTGCTGCTGGGACCAGGAATGGGGCTTGATCCAGAAACTGCCAGTTTAGTGAATCGCTTGTATCGTGAGGTTTGCCTGCCGATGGTGGTGGATGCCGATGCCTTGACCCTTCTGGGCCAGTCACTTCCGGCTGATATCGGTACTGCCGACAGGGTGTTAACGCCTCACCCCGGTGAAATGGCTCGCTTGACAGGGTTGACGACCGCCGAGATTCAGCAGAACAGGCTGGAGGTTGCTCGGGCCTATGCCGAGGAGAAGGGAGTTGTCCTGCTGCTGAAGGGGGCTGCTACCATTATCGCCGCTCCCGATGGAAGGCTTGCCGTTAATCCTACGGGGAATCCCGGCATGGCTACTGGCGGCATGGGTGATGTCCTCTCTGGGGTGATTGGTGCGCTGTTGGCCGAGGGGGTTGCTGCATGGGAGGCTGCTTGTCTTGGGGCTTTTGCGCATGGTTTGGCTGCAGATCGATTGGCCAGGAGCATGACTCGGGGTGGTTTTCTGGCCTCGGAAGTGGCGGCTGAGTTGCCAGCCGCCTTTCAAGAAATCGCCTTGGGCGAATAATTGTTGGAGATTTGCTATGCAGACAGCTAAAGATATCATGACCAGAAAGGTTATCACTGTGGCACCGGAGATGTCGGTCAAGGAGTTGGCCGTTCTTCTGGTTAAGCACAGAATTGGCGGTGCGCCGGTGGTGGATGCCGAGCAGACGCTGCTCGGCGTGGTGACCGAGAGTGATCTGATCGATCAGAGCAAGAACGTCCATATCCCGACGGTGATCTCGATCCTCGATTCGGTGCTTGTTTTGGAAAATCCCTGGAAGATGGATCAGGAGATGAAAAAAATGGCCGGGCAAACGGTACGGGATATCTGCGCCAGTGAATTGGTGACGGTGACCGAGGACACCCCCTTAAGTGACATCGCGACAATTATGTCAGAGAAGAAGGTGCACACGCTGCCCGTGCTTGCCGGGGGTGCTTTGGTTGGGGTGATCGGCAAGACGGATCTAATCCGAGCCATCAGCCATGGCAAGTGATAAGAGTGTGAAGGTTCAAAGGCATACCTCGATGATGCCGCGGACGGAGTTGATCAGGTAGATGGCATCGGCCGAGAGCAGCTCTGTGGGCGAGAGGATTTTTTCGTGAAGCAGGTTCGGATGGAGTTTGAGAAAATGCTCGCGACAGACTCCGGGAAGCAGCCCGCAGTCAAGCGGCGGGGTAAACAGCCGCTTCCCTTGGCGGATTATGATATTTGTGATGCTGCCCTCGGTGATCTCTCCTTTTTCATTGGTGAAGATAACCTCGAAGTAGCCACGTTCAAGAGCCTGTTGCCGTTCACTGTTGTAGAGGTCACGGATGGTGCTCTTGTGGTAGAGGAAGGGCCAGCTTGCGTCTGTGCTTTGTGGACTGATGGTAATTTTGGGAAGGGTGCCCTTTGCGGTAGCGGCGGCTAATGTCGGCAGCTCCAGGAGTGTTGGGCGGGGGCATGGTGTGGCGCTGATGTCGAGTGCGCCGTCCTGGTGCAGCAGGACTCGAATTCTGAGCGCTGTGGCTGCTGAATTCGCGGTGATCTCTTTGAGTTGTTGGGTGAGGGCTTCCGGGCTGAGGGGGTAGTCGTAGTAGTTGGCAGAGGATACCAGGCGGGCCAGATGGAGATCCAGGAGCCAGAAGCCGGTGTCTTGGCGCCAGAGGATTGTCTCGATGAGCTGAAAGTCTGGCCGTGGGTTGCTGAGGAATTTCCCTTTGAGCAGGCACTCCTGCCACTCGGCTTCAGGATTGGAGTCGTGGACGATGCCGGAGCCAATGCCCATCTCGCCCCGATTGCTGTTTAGGACGATGGTGCGGATCGGGACGTTAAAGACGGCATCCCCTGTTGGTGCGATGTAACCAATAGCACCGGTATAAACGCCTCGCGTCTGGTGTTCCAACTCGTGGATGATCTGCATGGTACGGATTTTGGGTGCGCCAGTAACCGAACCACAGGGGAAAAGGGCCTTAAATAGCTCAATCAGGGCGGTCTCCCCGCTTGTTTTGCCTGTGATGGTGGAGGTCATCTGGTGCAGGGTGGCGTAGGTCTCAACTGTGAACATGGAACTGGTTTTGACCTGGCCCATCGAGCTGAGGCGCCCTAGATCGTTGCGGAGCAGATCGACGATCATGACATTTTCACTACGGTTTTTAGGGTCGTCGTGCAAGGCTGCGGCAAATTTTTTGTCTTCTTGTAGGGTACGGCCCCTGCGCATGGTGCCTTTCATCGGACGAACCTGGCAGTGATTACCGGTTTTTCGGAAAAAGAGCTCAGGCGAAAACGAGAGGATCCGTTGATCGTCAAAGCCAAGGTAAGCACCGTAACTGACTGGCTGGTTGCCGCGCAGGTTTTTGTAAAGGGCCTCTGGACTGCCGGTGAAGTCGAAGAGAAGTTTGAGGGTGTAGTTGACTTGATAGGTGTCGCCTGCCTCGATATAGCTTTTGATCCGCTTAAGGGTTGAGAGGTATTCGTCGGCAGAAAGGTTAGGGACTAGATTTTTAATCTGGTACGGGGGGAATGGCCGCTTGGCAGGCTTGCTGAAGGGCAAGGCTCTGCTGTCCTGCAGTGGGCTATTGTGTGCAATGATTATGGGATCTTGATAGATTCCAAGATGTGCCAGAGGCATATCTCCGAGGGAGTTGAGCAGGGGGGCAAGGGATTTTTCCAAGGCGTAGCCGAATTCGTAGGCGAGCCAGCCGGCTAAGAAATACCCTTGGTTAAGATAGTGTTGGGCGGCGTCAAAAAAAGTTGTTGCCTCTTGATTGGCAGCGAAGGTGAGTTTCGCTACCGGCTTGCAAAAGAGCAGGGAGTGGTCTTCCGTCTCGGTTGTTCGGCTACTGTCCAGAAAAACAAAATCTTTTTCAGTGGTTAGCTGGCAGAGCAGGGCATCGATGAATGGTGATGGGAGTGGTGTGTTCAATCGGCTTCAGCGAGTAGGTAATCGGTGTGGCGAGGCGATCAGAGGCGCATCATTTGCTGTTTCTGTTTTCATGGCAGGCCATCACCGTGAGGCTCTGCCCCAGAACTGTGAGTGATTGCCTGGTACTTAGACGCCCGCACGGTTCACAATGGCCTAATGCTTTGTGGTCTGCAGGCTTTGCATTTGTTTGTGGTCACGCCGCGTTGACAAAGAAGAGAGGGTGTCCGGCAATCACTTGTCGTTTTCTTAACGTCAGATTGGCGTGATTGCAATATTTTTCTGGCGGCCCTTCACTCCTGGCTTGCCAGACGAGAATCAATATTCTACACTGAGCTGAGGTTGTTCGATAGATGCAATTTGAGGCCTAGGCGTGTGCGCCAGTTATTGTTTCCGGTGTTGAGGCGGCGAGGGAAGGTGGTATGCTGCTGGGCAGTTATATGAAAAATACCAAAATTTTGGGAGAGAATTATGCTGATTAGGGATTGGATGGCAAAAGATGTTTTGACGGTTGATGAAAACACCTCTTTGATGCGAGCGACCAGGATCATGAAGGAAAACAATATTCGGAGACTACCGGTTGTTTCCCATGGCAAGTTGCTTGGCATTGTCACTGACCGTGATGTCAAGGAGGCCTCTCCCTCCAAAACCACCTCCCTTGATGTTCATGAGCTCTACTATCTTTTGTCGGAGATGAAGGTTAAGGACGTGATGACCAAGAATCCGATTACGATGAAGATGACCGACTCGCTAGAAAAGGCCGCCATGATCATGCTGGAGAATAAGATTTCCGGGATTCCGGTGTTGAATGATACCGGCCATTTGAGCGGGATTCTCAGCGAGACAGACGTGCTTTTGGGCTTTATTCACGCCACCGGCATTAAGCATGGTGCCATTCAGTACGTCTTTAATTTGCCGGATGCGTCAGGTGCAGTGACCGAGGTGGTGAAGGTCCTTCGTGAAAACGAGGCGAGAATTATCAGTATCTTGACCTCCTTTGAAGATGCAGGAGATGAAGGCATGAAGCAGGTCGCCATCCGCGTGACTTTGGCGAATAAAGAAGCCAGTGGGCCGTTGACTGAGGTGCTGGCCAAGCGCTTCAAGTTGGTTTTTCACGCCAAGGATGAACTTGATGACCTGCCGACAAAACGACTGAGTTAGGCATTGCCGCTTGGCGGCCTTACGGTAAATAGGTAAATAGGTAAATAGGAACAAGCAAGGCAGGGCCATTCATTTGGCCCTGCCTTTTTTTTATTTTTTTTAATCTCGTCACTAGCGATACCTCATCAGCTCGACGTTTTCATGATGCAACACAGGACACCATAAGCCAAACCCAGCAAGTTGGTTTAAAAGCGAAACGATAAATCAGAAAACAGGACCAGGATGATGTTGGTTAATTTACCTCGCAGGATAGCCAGGCGATGAGGCATCATTCAAGTGGTCAGATATGCTAAAGGTAACTACCCTATAAGAGGAAGAAAAATAGAATATTCCGATAACACGGAAATATTTTCGGAAAACAGGTTTTTTTTTCGTAAAAACAGGATGTTATCGTTCTCATTTCGTTCTTATTTCATTCTTATTCCATTCGCAATGAACGTTTATGGCATATTGTGCGTGTTGTTTTAGGGAAAGCACCATTAGCGTTGAGTTGGCACAAAAAATGCTGTTTGGTAAATACGCAAGATATGCACCCATAAGCATATGGGTCAACTTTTAAAAGTTAGTTTCAAGGGGAAACAAAAATGAAGAAGACACTTTTGGCAGGATTGGCAGTTGGGGTGATGATGTTTGGTATGGTTGGGGTGGCAAGTGCA
>JAQUKQ010000116.1 GCA_028718985.1 Desulfobulbaceae bacterium
ACACACTCCGACCCAAAGCTTTCAAGCCCCACAGCGCACTGCGAGACCTACTAATCCAGCGCCTCGTGAGCCTCTCCATCGGTCTGGCGGCCGACAATCCATCCGAGATCGAGTACGTCCTGCAGTTTCAAGACGGACTGGAGTTCAGGCAACGGGTCAAGCGAGAGAACGCCTCAGACGTCTTTGGGCCATGACCACTTGCCGCATTGTCTACGACCTTGCGGTATTTTTTATATAAAAACAGGCCCAAAATGTCAAACATTTTCCGCGCTTGGTGGCAGATAAGCAAGCCAGGGTAAATAAAAAATCCCCGTTAAGGGATTTTTTATTTAGTCCGGCGACGGGCTACTCTTCCAGGACCGGGTTGGGTCCAAGTACCATCGCTGCTAAACTTTTTTACTTATCATCTGTCGCGTGATAATTGATTCACAAACTTTCAATAATCTATCTTTAAAATCGGGACTATCTGACTCGGTCTCGACAAGGCGCTTTACCGCGCGAGATAAAACGGCTTTTTTCATAGCCTCAATTGCCTGCGGTATTTTATCGACATCAACCTGTCGGTGACAGTTTGGGCATAGCGAAACAATGTTCCAAAATAGTTCTGGTCCACCTGCTGCTGCATCAATCCAATGCGCCTTGTCCAAGGTTACATCACTCCTTCCACAAATCTCACATGAGGGTCTCTTTGTTTTTTCCGGAATAATAAATTCGACTTGTCCTAAAAGAGGCAAATTAAGCATGGTAGTCCAAGAGCGGCGACGTGCATTAGGATTTTGAGAAAAAATTTGCCATCGATTCTTTACTCCCCATCTTTCAGTAAAACGTTTTTGTCCGAGTTTTCCGCTCAAATATTGTTCTCTATAATCATCTTCAAATTTAACACCTAATTCAGCTTCTCTAATTTTCATCCTTGGTGGCTTTTCACCTTTTGGCACAGGAAGGCGACGTCCAGTTTTGGGATCTAGGTTCTGATAAAAAATTCTTTTCCCTTTGACGTATGTATGCTCCATATTTTTATAGAATAGCACCTCCTGTCGCCCCTGTCAACCATATTTCGTTCAAAAAACAAAAAACCCGCATTTCTGCGAGTTTTCTGCTTAGTCCGGCGACGGGCTACTCTCCGGAAGGAGGCTCAATCGAAAGAAGCGCTAGATAAAACAAAATCACTGTAAACAAAGGCAAAACTTGGTTTCCCAAGTGTCGCCAGACATTCGTCAGTTTAACCAACTTTCACCACTTCGTGGGCAACAGGTGGGCAATGAGTTGGGGAGGTGAAAGAAAGATAGAAAAAACAGGGCGTCTATAGGGCCCTGTTTTTTTCGTCTCACGATTTATCAGAACCTTGGATCCAACTGCCATCGTTTACAGCGTCCCAGTGTGATTTGTATTTTCCATCTAGGTAGGGACAGGTTAACGGTATATCTGGAGCATTCACAGTCATTATCATGCGTCCACCCGATCCGGGAATCATCTTTTTCTCTACAAAATCCCACAGAGGGACTTTCCCGCCCTCCCCTTCTAACAGTTCCAATTCTCGGATAGAAATTAATGCTGGCCGCTTCTTTCGTAATGCCTCAATTTCATGAATTTGTATGTTTCTTCGGGATAACATTGCTTTTACGGCCTCATCTTCTTGTCCTTGAAGTATCCGATCCAACACAGCCTCAATAAATTTATCCATGCCTCCCTGTTCAACCAAAGGTACATCCCATACGACCACACAGGGAATTACTGGCTTGTCTCGTAACAATGACAGTTCTGGCTTAATCGCAATATCAGATAGTCTTCGATTACATTGCACCAGTGCTTCGATAATTTTTGGCATGATTTCTTGTCTGATCATTTGTTCCTTTTCGGGATAAGTCCTGCTCAATAGATTGAAATGCTCGGCTTTTGCATCAACCAAAATAAAACCCTTTTCAGACGGGACTATCCAATCAAAACATTGATATTGTACATTTGAAATGTTAAATGTTTTTTGATCTATGCGCTTAAGTATTTCACCAACATATTCCTCAAAAACATATCCAAAACCCGTACTAAAACTATGATGCTTGCCCCCATCTGCCTCTAAGACATTATGAATAGACCAGTACACACCAGGAAGTGCGCGCCTCATAAGAAGATGAAAATTCGGGGCTACATAGACATCCTCTCGTTCTTCTTGCGATAAACGTTCCAATCGAACTAATGGTTTTTCCTGTAATGGATTAAAGCGATGCTTAGTGTACCAAGGGTCAGCATTGTTTCTTTTTTGATCCAAATCCCTAAGCTCGTCGTAGTCTCCTGAAATGAATCGCAAATAAGCATCCACCTTCTCAGGAGTCAGGAGTGTTTCCAATGAAGGTATTGATGCATTATATAAATGACTCGGCCTTATAACTGGACTATGCGTTAACACTTGGGCGCAGACGCACATCCCCATTACCAGATGCTCTCTAATACTCAACCCGGTAGCTTTTCTAATTGCTTCATCAGGATCAAATTTAAAAACCGTAGATTTGGCACTAAAGACCTGCGGCAACAACTCATCAAACAATACTAAGGACCTAGCTATCTCATACCCAGGAAATTGTTGCCATGAAAATTGCTCCAAGTCTTTCTGAATTAAAAATTCTCCGGCATCCATTAATTGCGGATCCCTCATGATTGGCTCCGCAATAGCTGGATAGATGTTGTTGGCAAGGATCAACATCTCCCCGTCTGTAAACTCAGCCGCCTTCCAATCATTCGATCCTGAAATAAGAGCCATGTTGGCCATATACGCCAAGTGCCACGTAGGGATGATAATGCCGGTTTTCTCGTCCAAAGCCACGCCATGAGGAACATTGGCGTCACAGTTACTGCTCCGCTTCATGATACCAACGCTTGCACGTCCCAAACCAATAAGAACTGAGTCAAGACGGCGTCTTTTAAAGATGGGCAACAATTCATTCTCAAAAATTGGGCCACTCCCCGGAGCAGCTTTTTTATTCAAGTCATTAAGATCATGGCTCAACTTGATGGGTAGCATATTTTTATCTGACGAACAAATACGAATTCTCTATAAGGCTCTGTCTTTCTATCCTTTGATTGACTGGGGACCAACTAATCTCTCAATCTCTTCTCTACCAAGTACGGTTCTACCGTCAACCCTTGCTCCATCTGAATCAACGCTTATCTTCTTGGCTATAACCGCATGATTTAAGCAGATTTTTTCAATAACCTTCACCCATAATGCGCCTAGATCATTCGTTGATACTCTGCCAAGATTAAGCATGCTCAATATAGTTCCCCCGAGCTCCAGAGAGAGCGCCTCTCCATCAACCCTATATTCTAAACCGACATGATCACCACTATCCGGTTTTGATGGACCTTGAAATTCAACTACCATAATTTTTTAGATTAAGTGATTAGAAATCTTTTAATGTTAATCGTTTATATTATCCTCACATTCCAAAATTTGTCGCTTGGGACTTATGCCAAGGCTAAGCATACAATCATGCAGACGTTGTATGCCAGCCCATGCCAGTCGATGACACGCATAGAACGGAATAACTGAACCACAAAGACAGCGACGGTATCCCTTAGGCTCGATTAACTGTTCGCGGTACTTTGACCACTTTTTGTCTTTGGAGAAATACTGGATCAATGTGACAATAGACTCATGAGAGTGTAGGGTGAGAACTTCCCCTTCATATTCCAAAGGCCCTAAAGAACCATGACTGTACTCCTTCCAGGGCCATCTACCATCTTTATCATAGCTTGATAATCCATAGAGATAAGGAACTGCAAGCTCATCCATGAACTTAACCATACTTGATCCAGGAGGAAACCTCTTACCCTCCTCCTGTTTTACGCAAAGGCAGGCCATTCCGTTCTCTTGGTTACAATGTAACGTCCGCAAATCGGCGATATTATACTTCTCGGCTATAGCCTTTGTGCGACCACCGATTTCACGCAAACACGGCAACTCATTTGGATATTTTTCCGTCACTGTGATCGCAATCTCGTACTGGTCCTTAATCTCACGACCGTTATAGGATGCGAGCAGATCCACTTCTCCGGCCCATACCATAGGCTGCACCAGTTCCAATTTTGGAAAACGGCTTTTAACTGCTTGTATCTCCTCCTCCGAAAATTGGAATGCCATATACTAAGACGCCCATTGGCCGGGAGGGTTCTTGATGACTATGGGGCGAATGGCTGTAGCTGTAGCTTCATTCTTTGTGTTTTGTACCGATTGTTGGAGCTTGGGAAGCGTCCCACGCTTGGATTGCGCCTCCATTGCTTGAACTGCTTCTTCAGCCCACTTTCCTAAATTATTCCTACCATCACCGCTAATCCAGTCATAAGTTTTGCAGTAGGCCGAAAGTGGCGTGCCGTCTGAGAACTTAATTTCTTCTAAAGGATTGGCACCCTCAGAATCTGCTTGCTGATCCTGATCCTTAAGGTTATGTATGCGGACACCAATAATCGCGTTGCCACGGTTCCAGCTTTCCATAATTTCGTACCTCACCCATTCACGCGACGCTGTTTCTGCGCCTATCAAGACAACCGTGACCGACGTGTACTCGAGCTGCGATTTAATCCAACGCTTAATCGCCTCATCGCCTTGGCGCTCTATCTTCTCCCATTCCACGCCATCTATGACTCCATATTCGTCCTCGTTCGGAATCAGATTGCTGTTGCGGACCTGTCCAGCTCTCCACGCATCCCGCTTGTAGTGGAAGCTGAAAAATATTTTTCGTGCCATAATTTGTTATCGTAAAAATAAAAATGAATAAGTTGACCAGCAGAAGGCCTCCGTAAAATAGTAAAGCCGTTCTTGAGAAGGCGCATTCAAGCCAATGTCCCTCTCTGCGAAATGGCTTCGTGTCCATTGAAAAATCCGACACTGAGCCTTCCGCGCTCCTAGCATGGTCGTATAACTCTCTGAATAGGCGCTCCTGGGACAGGTAATAGCTATCCAAGAGCCAGAAGAAAACCATCACCGCGGCAGAAATGATCGTATAAAGGTAATTTGTTTCCTTGAAGCTCAACGCTATCAACCCACCAGCCAAAGTAACCGTCCAACCCTTCAAAAGGAAGGAGTTGCCAGCCACTCTGTTAATAGCCGCTTGAATAAACTCAAGATGCTTGGTCTTTTCTTCCATAACTATGATATTACATTACCCATGGCCATCCCCTTCCCCTGACGGCCATGGCATTTTAACTGTGACGGATTATTTCTTGGTATCGCCGTATCCCGGCTTCGGGACACGCTCGACTACGTGATCATTAGGATGCTTGCGGGCTTCTTCAACTGTCGTAAATTCGCCTGTTTCTGCATCCCTTCCACGTAGTGATGTTCTTGGATTTTTATCCATAAGCATGGTGGGGACAAGAATGAATTTATATGCGGGCCCGACTATGATATGATTGTGATGCTGATCAAATCAATATAGTCTTCGGCAAAAGTCGACCCGATTCGGGAAGGAAATCGCTTTTGTTTGAAGGCCCAGAAAAGCCGCCATTATTGGCGGCTTTTCCTGACTCTCAAAACTCAGGAATAGTCGTCACGACCACGCCCTGTATCTGAAAATCTTCCGTGAGAATGATAGGTTTGTATTTTGGGTCTTTGGACCTGGGCATCAAAACTGTCGCATTTTTTCCTTGAAGGTACTCTTTGATGGTCGCCTCGTCATTTATCAGGGCAACTACCCTATCACCTGTTTGCGCGACTGGTTGTTGCCTAATCAAAACCAGATCGTGGTCGTTAATCCCTGCTTTGTTCATGGAGTTGCCCTGGGCACGTAGGATAAAATATCTATGGCCGGGCTTAGCAATACGAGTCGAAACTTCCACAACAGCCTCAGCCTCTTGTTCTGCCAGAGAAGGAGTACCGCAGGGTACGCTGCCAACCAAAGGAACCTCAATCGTACGCTCAGTAACTTTCGAAGCTTTTCTTGAGGTTAGAATAATTGCCCCTCTCACCCGTTTAATAAGACCCTTTTGCTCTAAACGCTCAAGCATGAGTTGAGCTGAACGAGGAGAACTGTAGCCGACCGCTTTGCAAATATCCCGTAAAGACGGGCTTACCCTAGTATGGATAATTTGGCTTCTTATGAAAGAATACCCCATTAAGTCATTTTTAGCCGTTTGGTTCATAACAGTCGGAACTGTATACCAATGTCCACATGTACGTCAAGCCTCCCCATCCCCTAGGTGTAAAATCTGTATATTCTTATCTTAATCCATCACTTCGGCATCCTGCCACCGCTATCCAGACATGCCTTAAGTGAATCGTAGGCCGTATAGTTTTTGGTTTGATTGTAGTAGGTCGTCCCTCTTTGGTGGCAAATGCCCGAGTTGCTCTTTTTTACAGCTGGGCCGTCTGTTGGGATCGCGGGCGTCGGACTGGATGGCGAAGGAGCGGCCGTCGTTGGGCTTGTTGACGGGGCAGAGGGGGTATTTGAGGTAGTTGGGGCTGGAGTAGCAATAGGACAGGCGTTATCGGCCCAGAGGCCTTTCTTGGCAATTCGGGCAGCATTCTCGGCATCCTTAAATATTTGCTGGTACTTGTATGGCAAGTTGTACGTGTATTCGTGCGCGTATCCCTCCTGTATCAAGTAGAGGCCTACGTTCGTCCCATCGGGTAGAAAAGGATATCGCAATAAGCGGCCGTATTTGTCTCGCTCCCCTTGGGTCGGATCAGCCTCCAAAACAACTCGCTTCCCAGCAATCAGCTCTTTCATTTTATCGCTAGCCTCTTTCCCAAAGCATTGCACGGGCTTCCGAGGGTCAACCGTCTCCGGCGTATCAACACCGATCATCCGGATCCGTTCGGTCTTGCCATTCAAATCAACATCGAACGTGTCGCCATCAACGACATGAGTTACTAGAAAAGAGGTTGCCGGAGTAGAGCTAGTCGCGGAAGTGTCTGCGGTCGTAGTAGCTTCGGCTTGTTGTATATTTACGGCCTGAACCGTATCAGTCGAAGTGGCTGTTTTCTCTATTGTCTGGGTCGAGGTCGCCACTTGTGTGGCAACGGGTGCGGTATTTTGTTTGGGAACCGATGGAGCGAAAATTCCGATCATCACAAATGAAAGGATAGCCAGGCTACCAAATATCAAAGCCACCTGCCTACGGGATACTTTCCTATGTAGAAGCCCGGATATAATCGCAGGCGACGCGAGGCCGACACAAAGGCCCACGAGGCTCAAAAGGAGTACGAAAGCAAAGAAGGTGGCCATAGTCGAATGTATTGTAGCACTTAATCCCTAATCAATTCTTCATTGAGGCATAACCTTTACCCCCGTATAAAACCCGGGTTCGGGCTTGGGAACCCTCACCTCCACGAACTCCAGTTTATATTTAGGATCACCTTCTTTTAGGCCCGCAACGTCCAAAAGCAACTTTTTATCATTTGTAGAACCGGATGGATCAACGCCACCGATGAAAAAGTCAATCACTTTTTTTGTTTTGATATTATACGTAACGAGAAGGTCGGCACCTTCCCTTTCCCATGACTTATCCCATTCTGTTACTCCTAAACTAAGCTGTAGTTTGGTCGGCTCCTTATCATACGTAGGAGTTCCTAAAGCAGTCCTGATTTGATTGATGTTCTTTCCTAAAAGAGACGGGACATCAAATACAGAGCTCACCTGCTCCCTATGGGGGCTTGGATTAATCTTAGATACGGGCGTCGCTATAGAGCCTATTGAATTCAACACCCAGATAAAGATAATTAAAACGAGCATCAAAAGTCCTGAATAGGCAATAAACTTGCTCAAGATCGGATGCTGCCCCGGCCAGCTTCGTAACTCTGACCCGCAGTGCTTGCACTTGATAGCGTCGTATAACACCTCCTCTTTGCATTTGGAACACTTCTTTGTACGTTCTACCCCCGACTGAGCTTCTTGGCTCATAGTATGAAAAATTATAAATTAGTCATACGGCCGGGGTAACACAAAGGGTCCCCCGAACCGGCGACGGAACCTTTCGGAACCGCCCTACGCCCTTTCGGGTATAGACCTACGTGAATAAGTGTCGGTCGGAAGACCGTTAATATTCACGTAGGGTTTGTGTGCCATGCCGCCCGGTTGCCCGAGGGTTTAGGCTTTGTACTAACTGTAAGATAATAGCCTAAAACACCCAAAAAGTGAAGTTAGTCGGGTAATGACCAAACCCAACAAAACCCAACAAAATCCCACACTTTTACATACCCTAATGCAGCTAAACAGGGAAAATGTTAATATAAGGGTCTATGGAAAACGGGGCTAAGATAACAGGGATGCCTGACGAAATGCGACAAAATGCGACACTTTTACAGACTTCTCAGCCCCCCGAGGGGGCACTAGGAGGCCAGAATGGAGCCCCAGCAAACGAAAACGTGAAACAAGAGCAAGGACGAACCCGAGAAAAGAAACAAGTTTTTATAGGCATTTTCAAAAGGACGCTCGGCTCGATCAAGGCCTCATGCGAAAAGACAGGAATCGACAGAGCGACTTACTATCGCTGGCTTAAAGATCCAGTGTTCGAGGCTGAAGTCAAACAGGCATGGCAAGAGAGGCTTGAGGATGTCGAGCAAATAGCAAATAACCTGATACTGGCGGGCAATCCGGCCATGGTCCGCCACTTCCTGGACCGCAGGCACCCGGACTATATGCCAAGGGCCAAGGTCGAAGGGCCGAAGCCAGGCGAGCAATCTTTCGAGCAGGTATTAGCCGGAATAGACATCATAGATGATAACCAAAAGGCTAAAATCGAGCCGATTGCACAAAACGGCTAAAGTAAAACAAAAAATGCCACACTTTTTACACATCTCAACACCTGACAGAATCTGACAGTTTTAGGCGGATGACGAGTCCGAAAGTTAGCAAAAGTCGTCACTTTTAGCCCAATAAGGCCACTCTGGAAAAACTGCCAAAAAAGGGCCAGAATGGGAGTAATGAATATGAAAAAAGATAAAAGTATGGATCCTGGCGAGGAAATAATTTATAAGCTGTCCTTAAAACCGGAATTTATTAGAGACATCCAATTGGTGAGATCAGAACTGAAGATACCAGAAGGAGGATTTATTTTGGGCACTCCTGACTATTCAAAATGGCTAAAACGAGATTGGGATCCTGTAACAACCGCGGATACATGGGATCGCCTCTGCAAAAAATATAGAATCCCATTTGCATATGCTTTTTATTTACATGACTACATCTCCTATAGCAGAACCTTCCCTGACCACGATGTATCATTCGTGACAAT
>JAQUKQ010000117.1 GCA_028718985.1 Desulfobulbaceae bacterium
AACGGTGCAATCACCAGGTTCCAGGCCTGCAAAATGACAATTCTCACAACCGTCCGTCAAATTCAAATGCGGCGCATCAATGTTTTGGGTCTCAGCCGCATTCCCGCACCATGGCGCCATGGCCATAAACGCTGAGAACAGACCAACAAGCAATCTCTTGTTCATTTTGTTACCTCCGTAGTTTTGTTTATAGAAAAAATTCCTAAAAATGTACTATTTTTTATCTTTATATCATGCGCAAGTGACATTATCAACTATTTCCCACGTAGGAATATCATTTTTTACTGATATTTCCAAAACGATGCGACCATTAAATCATGCAAAAGACGTACCTTCAAATGACACAATAAATTTTATAATTGTTATTTCAAATTGTTAGAATGCAGATTCTTTTTATGGATGAGGGCCCTGTAGGTTTCCCTCTATCCTAATCCCAACAATAATTGTGTGATAACTCGTTCCCATGGGTTATTCTCCGCACACACAACTCGACCGATACGTCACGCATAACCTGAGCCTAAAAAATTATGGCCAAGCATGACGGGTAACCGCTATAGACAAAAGTGGAATAGACAGCTTGCCTCTTACCAAGCGCTCCTAAACGCACCTTCACCCCTCCCACTCCATTCAAGGGAGGGAGCCTCACAAAGAGTTTTTTACGCGAATCCTACTGACAGCAAATGCCTAACGATCCTCCTCTCCAGAAAAAATTCGCCGTGCTCCAAAAAATACTCCGGGGCTATGGTCAAATGGCTATTGCCTTCTCTGGCGGTGCAGACAGTTCCTTACTTCTCAAGATTGCCTACGATACTTTGGGCGGTAACACTCTGGCCTTTTTTGCAGATTCTCCCGTCCAACCGACTGGGGAGCACCAAAACGCTTGCGATATCGCACAGACCATTGGCGCACCGCTTGAAATTGTCAAATTCAACCCTCTCGCCTTGCCTGAATTTACCGAGAACAGCAAATTACGTTGTTACCATTGCAAAAAGTCAATATTTTCCACCTTCCTTAAGCTTGCCAGCCAACGCCATCTCCACTGTTTGGCGGACGGAACTAATTTTGATGATCTGAGTAAAGATCGACCTGGTTCTCTTGCCGTTGCCGAGCTGGGCATTAAGAGCCCTTTAGCCGAGGCCGGCCTGACCAAGAGCGAAATCCGGGAGCTAAGCCGCCTACTCAACTTGCCTACCTGGAACAAGCCTTCCGCCTCGTGCCTGGCCACTAGAATTCCGACAGGCACCCCGATCACCGCCACCGATTTATCAATAATCGACAGATCAGAACGTGTACTCCACGATCTTGGCTACTTCGGATGCCGAGCCCGGCTGGAGGCTTCGACCTGCCACCTGGAACTCGCGGCCGGAGATATTTCACGCCTGGTCAATAGCGGAGATTACAATCTCGTGCGCGAGGCCATTCGAGCCCTAGGCGCAAGCAAAGTTTTTCTTGACCTTTCGGAGAGAGGGAGTATTTTGTCGTGACTCGCCGATATGGGGTTAAAATGTCGTGATTGATGGCTAATATGCTCGGGTCGGGATGTGGCTCAGTCTGGTAGAGCACTTGCTTCGGGAGTAAGGGGTCGGAGGTTCGAATCCTCTCATCCCGACCACTTAGTTGAAAAGGTTACGGTATTTCCGTAGCCTTTTTTTTTGCCGCTCAGTATACTTTTCCGTAATTGTCGGGTAGCGCCTCACGCAGCGATCAAATCGACTGAAACTGACAGCGCCAGCTCGCTTGCAATCTTCAACAAATCACCTCAAAATCCGACCTCCCACCATGAAAAACATCGCCTTAAACGAACGAATCATCTTCGCGCTCGACTTTTCAGACCCATCAATTGCCCGAGAATGGGTTGAAAAACTCGATGGTCACATCAAATTTTTCAAAGTCGGGCTACAACTATTCCTTGCCGGTGGCTGGCCGGTAGTCGATCATATTGTCGGAAGAGGCAATAAAGTCATGGTCGATTTGAAATTTTTTGATATCCCGGAAACAGTCCACCTCGCTGTCCAACAGCTTAAAGATCGTGGTGTGACCTTCGCCACAATCCACGGCAACGACCCGATCATCCGGGCTGCGGTCAAAGAGAAAGGGGACTTGAAGATTCTCGCCGTCACCGTTCTCACCAGCTTTGATGAATCCGATATGGTCGAGATGGGGTTCACCAAAACGGTCAACGACCTGGTGATGATCCGCGCCCGTAAGGCCTTGGCCCTTGGCTGCGACGGCATTGTATCCTCGCCTTTGGAGGCAAACTCGATACGTGCCGAAGCCGGGAAAAATTTTTTGATTGTCACCCCTGGGATCAGACCAGGCATCAACAAGGACATAGAAAAAGATGACCAAAAACGAATTGCCACCGCCAAACAGGCGATTCTTAACGGGGCCGATCATGTTGTCATCGGCAGACCGATAAGTACGTCACCAAACCCTCTCCTCACCATCCAAACGCTCCAAGACGAGATTGCAGCGGGCCTTCCAAAGGGTTAAGAAACTAGCCAATAGCACCCACAACGTACTATATAAACTACACTATTTCTTGCATTTCCGATTTTTCGGATCAGCTCAGCGCCGCCTCTTAATCCGCATCATCGGCTTAACCGCCAGATCTCACTCGCACGGAAACAGCGTTACCCCTTCTGTACCAGCCCCCTCCAATCTTCGAGCAAGATAAAAAAATTAGTCTTAATTTAAGGCTGTTACGAGTAACGTCGGCGGAGGGAATTCTCGCTATTTCGCAAAATAATGCACCCAACGCAGGTCGAATTTCCCGCAATATCTCTCGCAACATCTGTCGCTTTTTTTGACGATCTGCAAAAAAATTCCGGAAACTTTCACGAAAATCCGGAAAAGCACCTACGCACTTCACAACTTTTTGGGCCATTTTCATACCATAACAATTTGATATAAAAAAATAATCCATTATACTTTTAACAATGGTTCAAATATTGCAATCTCAAATGGCGGTGCGCAGGCACGGCGACATCCGCCGCTTTTCCGACCACAACAGTTCAAACCAACTAAACCTACATACCTGTCAACACGAAAACATATGATACCCACGGAACAAACGCCGCCCTACAATCCCTCCTCCACCGAACGTAGGCGACACCAACGATTCAAAGTCCCGGAAAGAACTTTGGCCATTACGCCCAATATCATTGGACAAATAGTCGATATTAGCGTTGGGGGATGCGAGCTGAAGTATATTGATAATAGCGGGGAATTGGCCTCAGAAGGCGCCATGGACATCTTAATGAACGACAAGGGATTTTACATGGAGCACGTGCCGATCGCCATGGCTTGGCAGGACCGACCCGTGAGCTCGGCGTTAAGCACAATTGTCATCCGAAAAATTGGCATTAGCTTCACGGACTTGAACCCCGAGCAACAAGAGAGAATTGATTACTTCATAAAAAACTACGCTATCGGCATCGCCTGACCACACTCCCTCCCGCAGCTGAGAGGGAGCATATCGTTATCATCAACCGACCGCCTACCGTGGCAAGGTCTTTATCACCTCACACAACAAGCTCCCCTCATGCAACCGTATTCCCAGCCGATCGCCTTCTGTTGTCTCTCCGCTTGACCTCACAATCTTTTCACCCTGATCTCTCTGGACAATGGCATAACCGCGCTCCAAGACGGCCAGTGGACTGAACGACCGGATAAGGGCCGAACATTGCTGCACAGCTGCAGTTTTCCGTTCCAAATGGCGCTGACTCAGCGCAATAAGCCTTTGGCGCAAATGCGTTACCCTACCGGCATACCTCTCGACACTCTGCCGTGGGGCATGATGGTCGATAACAACCCGTTGCGCTTCTACCCGTTGCCGGTTACCCGCCACTTGCCTGTCGATACTGCGCTGAAGTCGTGACAGCAGGTAATCAAGCCGCATTCTGAAGGTCTCGACAGCATTGGTCGGATTGCCAAGCAACCGGTTTTGCAGCGAGAGGCGATGGCTGTAAACGGCTACCTTTTCACGCAAAATGGACTGTTGCCGTAGACGATGCCGCCAGACCTGTTGTTGCAAATAACTCTGTTCCGGCAAAACAACCTCAGCCGCTGCCGTCGGTGTCGGTGCCCGGTGGTCTGCAACGAAATCGAGGATAGTAAAATCAACCTCGTGGCCAATAGCGGAAACAATGGGGATGCTTGACCGATAGACTGTGCGAGCTAACTCTTCACTATTGAACGGCCATAGATCCTCGGCCGAACCTCCGCCCCGGCAGACGACGATCACATCGGCACGATCCCGTTCGATCGCCACATTAATTGCCTTGATGATATCAACAGCCGCACTTTCACCCTGCACTGACACCGGGTGAATTTCGATAGGAATCGAGGGAAATCGCCTGGCCGCCACGGTTAAAAAGTCGTGCACCGCCGCACCACGCGGTGACGTAATCAAGGCTATCCCCTTAGGCAACAACGGCAGCTTTCTCTTGTGTCCTTCGGCAAAAAGGCCCTCTTGATACAACTTCTCCTTCAGCCTCTCATAAGCCGCCTGCCGCCCACCCGCTCCGGCAAACTCAACCGAATCGACCACCAGTTGATAATCGCCCCGAGGTTCATAGACGGAAATCCTTCCCCGGCAAACAACCTGATGCCCGTCAGCAAATTCCTCCGGCAGATAGCGGCGTTGTGTCTTGAACAACACCGCCTTAATCTGCGCATCATGATCTTTGAGGGTGAAATAGAGATGGCCGGAATAGGGTTTTTTAAGATTCGAGACCTCACCACAAACCGAGACAAAGGCAAATCCACTCTCCAAAATCACTTTGATCGAGCGGGTGATTTCGGTAACTGTCTGGACTCTTGACAAAAATGACGTTGGCGTAGACAGCATCCCCTTCTCTCCTCTCGTACCCGATCTCCTACCGGGCACAGCAACAACTGGTTTCCATATCCTTACTTCCCCGCCTAGAGAACGGCGTGCCAGCAATCAACCCCAAAATGGAGCAGAGGGGCAGTGTACCCCACCTTTCACTCTGCCGACAGGATTTTTACACCGTTCTTGCCATTTTTTTGTTGTGGTGATAGCCATAGAGAGGGTATCTTGCCACATTTAATTTGGCCGTCGCGGTGCCACCACTGATTTGCCGTAACCTTCAGCTCCTTTTGAAAGTGGAGCATATTCTGCAAAACCGTCACTCTTAAATAGTGGCGATAATCTCTTGATGAAAGGTGAAAGATAATGACAGAGCCTTCTGTATTCTCCAAGAAACATGCCGAAACCATGGCCCAGGATAAACGCGCTATTCTTGAAGAGATGAATCTTCCCCCGGCACTGATCGAATTTATTCGCACCAACGGTAAGGCCCTGCAGCTCACGGTAGCGATCATCGTTGTCTCTATCCTGGCATGGGAAGGCTATGGCAAGTATACGGCTGTCCAGCGAGACAACTCCGCTGACATGCTCTACATGGCCATGAAGGCAGACGGTGACCAACGTGTCAATCAGCTTAAAGCACTATCAGCAAAGTTTGGCAAACGGGGAAGCGGCCTGTGGGGCGCCATCGAACAAGGGCATCTGGCCTTTAAAAATGGAAAGTACCAGGAGGCTGTGACCTTATACGAATCGGTCATCAGCTCAATCCCCTCCGACAACCCGTTGCTGCCGCTTGTCCGATTCAACCTAGCGCAGGCTTATGAGAATTTACCAGATCAAGCAAAGGCCAAGGCTACCTACCAGGCTCTCGCCAGCACACAAGGCTTTGCAGGTGAAGCAAATCTTGGCCTGGCCAGAATTGCCGAGCTTGAGGGGAATATCGACGAGGCCAGGACCCAATATCAAGCCTATGTTGACCTGCCTGCCAATACCGATGGACCGACCAAGGAGTGGGTAAAAAACAAGCTTCACACCCTAGCCCCAAAAAAGACAAAGTAAGAAAATCCCGCACCGCCCCATGGAAATTATCACCTCTGTCGCCGAGATGACCGCCTGGTCTAACCAACGGCTCAAAGCGGCAGAAACTATCGCCTTAGTGCCAACCATGGGTTGCCTGCACACCGGACACCTCAGCTTGCTTCGCACCGCCCAGGGCGCGGCCGATGTCGTCGTACTCTCTATCTTCGTCAACCCCCTGCAGTTCGGCCCTAACGAAGATTTCTCCCGATACCCGCGTCCCTTTACCGCAGATTGCGAGGCAATTGCCGCCAATCAGGGAGATGTTGTTTTTGCGCCGCAGCCGTCCTCCTTTTACCCGGACGATTTCGCCACCACCGTTACCGTCCGTGGCTTGACCGCCGGGCTCTGCGGCGCCTCACGGCCTGGCCACTTCGATGGAGTAAGCACGGTGGTGGCCAAGCTCTTTCACGTTGTCAAACCAAACATCGCAGTCTTCGGTCAAAAAGATTTCCAGCAACTTGCTGTCATCAAGGCCATGACTGCCGACCTGAATTGGGACATCGAAATTATCGGCCACCCCATTGTCCGTGAATCGGATGGTTTGGCCATGAGTTCGCGAAACCGCTACCTGTCCCCGACCGAGCGCCAATCTGCCCTCTGTCTGTGGCAGGGCCTGCATAATACCCGTCACGCGGTCAAGCACGGCGAACACAATTGTCATTCACTTCTTGCCCAGTTACGGGCACAGATCTCAACAGACCCAACCGTCGAGATCGATTATCTTTCCATTGTTGACGATACCACTCTCCAGCCACAAACACAGATCGACACGCATTCGATCCTGGCAATGGCGATCAAGATTGGCACGACCAGGCTGATTGACAATGGCTATCTGACCCTTGAGGAGTCGTTATAATGCAGCGTTACATGTTAAAGTCAAAACTTCACCGCGCCACCATCACCGACGCCAATCTTAATTACGAAGGCAGCATGACCATCGACCGCACCCTGATGGATGCCGTTGGCCTCATCCCTTTTGAAAAAATCAAGATTTACAACATCAATAACGGTGAACGTTTCGACACCTACGTTATCGAAGGCAGGGCCGGTTCGGGCGCCATCTGTCTAAACGGGGCAGCTGCTCGCAAGGGGTTGGTGGGTGACTTGATCATCATTGTCAGCTATGCCCTCTATGACGAGCAGGAGCTCAATAGTTTTCATCCAAAAATTGTTAGCCTTAACCCTGACAACTCGATCAAGTCCGTCTGCACCTGTTGACCAGAGCAACCCATGCGCTCTTTTTTCCCCTCCTCACGCTGACCGCCCCCGCATGTTCCTGCTCGTCACCGCCACAGAACAGGAGATGCAACCCCTGACTGAACGCTTGGCCGAGACCCCTGGCTGGCTACCCTTTGTCGCCGGCGTTGGCTGCCTGGAAACAGCGGTCAACCTGACCCGCTTTCTGAGCGAGACCAGCATTCCGATCCAGGCTGTAATCAACTGTGGGATTGCCGGTGCCTTTGTCGATAGTGGACCAGGCCTTCTGGATATCTGCCTGGCACAGAGCGAGACCCAAGCCGATGTCGGGGTGTGGATGGCGTCTGGCATCATCGATTTCGACACCATTCACATTCCAACACAATTCCCCTTGTCTACCCCTCTGCGCACGAAAGCACAGGCGATTTTATCGGCCCACGGGCAAAAGCCTTGGATCGGCCCCTTTGTCTCGGTACTGGCCGTAAGCGGCACCTTGAACCGAGGGGAAACCCTGCGCACCAAGCATCAAGCCATCTGCGAAAATATGGAAGGTGCCTCCGTCGCCCGCATCGCTTTGGATTTTCAGCTGCCCTGCCTGGAAATCCGCTCTATCAGCAACATGGTGATCGATCGTGACCTTAGTCAGTGGCAATTAGCAAGTGCCATCCAGCGCTTGGCCCAAACGATGGCCATCCTCCTGCCAGAACTGCTAGCACAACCATGAACGAACCCGCCCTCTCCATCGGCTTTTCGCCATGCCCCAATGACACCTTCATCTTCCATGCCCTGGTTAGTGGCCGGATTCAGACCAAAGGCTTCTCCCTCTCTCCTGAAATCCTGGCCGATGTCGAAACCCTCAACGAATGGGCCATCGCTGGCCGCCTCGATGTAACCAAACTCTCCTTTCACGCCCTAGGGCATGTGCTGGACGAGTACGAGTTACTCTCGACCGGCGCCGCACTGGGACGAGGCTGCGGCCCCCTGCTCGTCAGTCAACCAGATGTTACCCCCAATACCCTCTCCCAGCAGACAATCGCGGTGCCTGGACGCTACACCACCGCCGCCATGCTGCTCAAGATGTGCCACCCTGAGTACCAAAAGACCACAGTCATGCGCTTTGACGAAATTATGCCGGCCCTGGCGGTTGGCAAAATTGGCGCCGGGGTCATCATCCACGAGAGCCGTTTCACCTACCACCACTACGGTCTGCAATTAGTAACCGATCTTGGGGCTTGGTGGGAGCAGACCACCGGCCACCCTATTCCACTAGGAGGCATTGCTGCCCGGCGAACTCTGGGGAAAGCGGTCATCAGGGAGCTGCAGTCAGCGATCCGACAAAGCCTGCAAACCGCCTTTCGCAATCCCAGCCTCTCGAGCACCTATGTCAAAAAGCATGCTCAGGAAATTGACGATCAGGTGATCGGCAAACACATCGGCCTCTATGTCAACGACTACTCCCTCGATTTGGGCGCTGAGGGGATATCCGCCGTCAACGAGTTCCTGAGGAGAGGGTATACAGCCGATATTTTTAAGACTGACAGACAAATCCCCACAAAATAATGCCCGTACGGCACGTGCTTTTCCTTATTTCCGTATTTTTTTTCCGCAATCCAGGAGAAATAATCAAGCACCGTACCTGCCAGTCAAGCAGCGGCAACCACTCTCCTTCAACAGTAAAAGGGCTTTTCTCGCCATTCGCTTTATGGCGCACCTCTTGCAGAAGACCTAGTTCATAGTAAATCTCCGCTACCCTTGTACAAACTTCTATTTGACCCATTTTGAAGGAGACTACACCATGATTCCCCGCCATTGCCTCCGAAAAGCAATCCGTGTTTTAATGTTGAGTCCCCTCTATTTCCGCCTGACTGTCGCCGCCAGACAACAATTGATCAAGGAGTTCTGCCAGACCTATTTTACGGAGTCTCCCTGACCAATTTACGTAGAAATACTTACAAAAAAACCTCGCAGCGCCCCTCCCCCTCCTTTTCACGCCCCGCTCAGATTCTTGCCTCTTACGGAGGCATTTTCTCTTTACAAAATTATCCAAATAGAATAACTAATCGAT
>JAQUKQ010000118.1 GCA_028718985.1 Desulfobulbaceae bacterium
TCAACTCCTCAAGGTTCGCCAGCTTCCCCTTGCAGCGATGCTTATGGATTTTACCGTTCTCGAAATAGACCAAGCCAGCTGAATCATAGCCACGGTATTCAAGACGCTTCAACCCTTCAATAATTATCGGCACCACCCGCCTCTTGCCGATATAACCAACAATCCCGCACATACCTCTCTCCCTATCACCCAGAAAAAATCATTCGCAATACAACCGACAAATTTCTACAGATTCTATTTGAAACGCTGAAAAATCATAGTCACCAAACCTAATCACCATACCCACCGGCATACTGACCGTACTCATCATAACCCGACATCTTGGCACTCAGCATATTGGCTTCATAGGCATTGAAGACAACGCCTATGATTTTGTCTTGGCCGAGGGACTCCACCAACTGCTTAATCGGGGTGCGCGCACCAACGCCCCAACGCACGACCAGAATAACACCATCGACATGCTGAGCTAAAACCGCTGTCTCAGAAGCAGCCAAAGTCGGTGGCGTGTCGATGAGGATAAACCGGTCATCGTAACGACTTCCCAACTCGGCAAACATCTTTTCAACTTTCGCAGAGCCAAGAAGTTCAGCCGGGTTTGGGGGGCGACGCCCACGAGGAATAACCGATAATTTCCGCATGCCGGTTTTGACGATCAAGCGGCCAAGATCCTCACCATCCTGTAAATAGTCGACCAATCCTTTATCATTAGGGCAGTTAAACAACGAGGCCAACCGTGAGCGGCGCAGGTCACAGTCGACCATCAAAGCGTGCTGATCTAGGCCCTGGGCCAGAGAAATCCCAAGGTTGGCACAGACAAAACTTTTACCAGAGCCCGGCACGGTGCTGGTAATCATGATTTTCTTGTAGGCCTTTCCTGAAGCTGGGTAGAGCACTTGAGTTCGCAACAGCCTGAAATTCTCGGCTAAAGGAGATGCCGGATCAGAAAACACGACCAGTTTTTCATCCCAATCCTCAACACCGGTTAAGACCTCACGAAGGGGCTCCCGCGTAATCCTCTGTGACCTCGGGGTTGGGGACGAAACATCCTCCGCCAAAGGGCGCGTCTTCACCTCAATCTGCTCCTCCGCTCCTCCCTCCTGGGACAACGCCGACTTTGGGACATCTTGAGGATTCCCAAAATCTTGCTCATCGGCTAACGATTTATGCAGTGCCTTGAATACCTTTCCCACGCGCTCTCCTCATTCAAAAACATAATCCACTCGAACCGTTATGCCCCTCTAAATGGAGAGTAAGAGTACCTTCCATCATGGGAGACAAAACACTATCACCCCTCCGACATCAGATCAAAGAGTGAAACAAACTCTGCAAACTGTCATAGTCTTTCATTTGACGAAACAAATCAAACAACCACCGGCACCACTCCCCACAGAGATCAGTGTAAAACCAACCAAATGCCCCCCCCGCCACAACCAAGAGCAGTGCCAATAAAAACCAAGGCCGAACTGGTCGTTGAACAGACTGCCCTTTCTGGGCAACCACTCGTTTGGCATCAACGGGTGGCGACAACGGTAACGACGTCTGCTCCCCAGGAATATGCATATCCCGCACACAGTCCCGTACAATTTCGGCGTCGATCACCGTTTTGCCGTCCGCAAAGGCCGCCAGCAAGGACTGATCACAGACCACATTGATCAAACGAGGCACCCCGTGCCCTTCTGCATGGATAAGCTTGATTGCCTCATCATTAAAGAGATCACCACGCTGCACTCCGGCTTTCCCCAAACGAAAAAGGATGTACCGCTTGGTCTCCTCTGCAGAAAAAGGCTGCAGATGAAAGCGGATGCCGATCCTCTGCCGCAGAGGCAACAGGCGTTCATGAGCCAGACGTTCGTTCAACTCTGGTTGCCCCACCAAAAAAACACTCATCACCCCAAAATCCTGATACTCCTGATTGGAGAGGAGTCGGATCTCCTCCAACAACTCCACCGGCAGGACATGGGCCTCATCAATAATCAGCAGAACGCGTTCCTTGTTCTCACGACATTGCTTCAAGAAATCAGCAAAATCGAGCAAGAATTTGGCTTTGTTCCCCTCAAATTCACGCAACCCGTATTTGGCGGCCAGATAGTAATAAAATTCATGCAGTGAAAGCGTTGGATTAGCAATCAGGCAGAGATGAACCTTGCTATCCAAAGACTTGACCAAAAGCTGCAGAAGTGTGGTTTTACCGGTGCCGACCCCCCCAGTCAGAAGCAGAAAGCCCTTGCGATCGATGACCCCATAGCGCAGGATAGCCAACGCCTCTTCATGGGCCTCGCTCATATAGACCTTGTCTGGATCCGGGATCAGATCAAAGGCCTTGCTGGTCAATCCATAAAATTTTTCATACATAGGCAAACACGTAGGCTTCTCTTGTCAGTCAGGGAATCATACCAAAACCGTGCTCAGATGATAATCCTGCCCGTCTTGTACAGATAGGCCATAGCACCAAGAAGTGATAACAGCGCGACCAAAAAGAGTAGCAGCCAGGCAAGTGACCGGCGTTGGCTCTTTTTCCGGTCATTATCAGAGATAATAAGAGGTATGGCGCAGATAACCGGCAAGCCGAGATAGTTTTCCGTCTCCAAGACTTCACGAAAAGACGAGTCCTGCATCTCGAACAAAAAGGCAAGTCCACCACCCAAACCAACACCCACAACCAGCGCCAACAGCATAATTTTCACAAAATCAGGTTTGATTGGCTTCTCTGGGAGGTAGGCGGAATCAACAATCTTAAACTGGCTGCCTTTCTGCCGACGCTCCAAGCTCTCTGCCGCCCCCGCCTCTAAATTTCGTCCAACGAGTTGCTGATAATTATTATTCAACTGATCATAATCACGGGTCAGGGCAGTCCACTCCGCCTCGCGAACCGGGGTCATACTCAACCATTTCTCGTATTGCTCAATCTGTTTTTTCAGTCCGTCATTCGCCTGATTCAAACTGGCCATCGCCAAGTCGGCCTGCTTCAGCTGCAATTCCAACTGATCAAGCTGGTTATCATAAATCGGTGCTGCCGGCCTACTCTTGCCGGCTGTGCCACTCCCGGCAGCACTGTCCTGTCCACCCTCCGCTGCCCCCAGTCCACTCTCAAGCGTCGCTACTTTTTTTTGCATTTGCTTTACTTCAGGGTGACTCTCGGTATAGCGCAGGCGCAAGTCAGCAAGTTGTTGCCTCGCCTGAGCCAGCTCCGTAAAGGCTGGATTTACTGAGCCTTGACGTGCCGAAACGGCGGCTCCACCCGCTTGCTGGGTCATCTGTGCAAATGCGGCCTTGCGCATCGATATTTGCTCTTGAATCATAATTTTGGTACGTACCAACTCTTGGCTATTCGTCATGTTGGTCTGCAACTGGGTTTGCAAAGCGGTCAAACGAGTGGAGTTTGCCTGAAACTGCTGAGGCATTTCATTGTAATACTTCAACTTATAATCCCGCATTATCGCTTCTTTCTTATCAAGCGTTGTTTTCGCTAGCTCCAGTTCATCACCGACATAGGCCGAGGTCGCTGTCGCCTTCTCCTCGCGATAGCGCAGATTCTCTTCAATAAACCTGGCCGCCAGGGCGTTAGCGACCTGCATCACCTTTTTGGGCTCAGCCCCGTTATACGAAACCTTGAAAACATCTCCCCGATCCGGGGTAATCTCAATGTCGCGAGAGCGCATGAAATCGACAACATCCTCCATCGGCAGATCCTGGCGCATCTTCGGATAGAGATCAAACTGCTTGATAATCGCCTCCAGGCTGGATCGACTGGTAACCTGCTGACTGAGAGTGGCAACCATCTCTCTAGTCTGGGTCTCCACGTCAGGAGATGACTTATTTCCGGCATTAATCCTTCCCTTCTCATAAATCAGCAAGGCGGTAGACTGATAGACTTTTGGCGTTTTAACGTAGACACCCAGCCCAACAAATACCGCCACCATCACAAAAGAGATGATTAACTTCCTGCGTCGGATAACCAGATCGATATATTTTTTTATCTGCTGACTCTGCTGCTGTTCCATGCGTGCTCCTAATTCTTTACCAACGCCACAATTCTTTCGCCGCTGCCAACCTGATCGAAACCAAATGCTCCGAATAATCCTCCAAGGAGAGATCTGCCGTATCAAACAAATTATAATCGTAATTTAAGGAAAGCGTGAACCAGCGCATGAACCCATAGCTCAAGCCTGCACCAAACTGCAAGCGATCATAACTGCTATCATCGTACCCATAACTCCACGAATCCCACTGACCATAAGACAAGCGTCCGGTGGCAGAAAGATCCTGCTGCAATTTGTAGGAGATATTACTGCCCGCCTCCCAGGATCGACGCGACTTATCCCAGGAACCTGCCGTTTTAGCCTCTGCCGTAAGACCCTTTGCATTGAGCGCAATCAATGCCTTATCATAGGTGCGACTCAAAGCAAGATCAAGTGTGTAGTCCCGCTCATCCTCACCTAATTCCGGGCACACGTAGGAACTGCCGATGCGCGTTGTGAGTGTGGTTCGCTCATCAAAGCCATGTTTCCAGCCAACATGACCGCCCTGCTCTGTCGTATCACTTGACACTCCATCGTAGCTAATCATCTCATAGTTGTAATTCCAAAATAGGAGATTTGCCGGCGAGATCTCAAAATCAATCTGCAGGTGGGGGGAGTTGGTGGTACTATCCTCCGAAGCAACAACATAGGTCCCGCTATTAATGCTCCCATAGGAGGTTTGTCGCAACTCATAGCCAACCTCTCCTCGCCATTGCTGATTAAACTGATAACTAAGTAGAATACTTGGCGCATGCTCAACCTGATCTGCTGTCACCCCGGTCTGATAATCCTGATTGCTAAAACGATAGCCCAAGGTAATAGCGCTCTTCTCGGCGAACTCGTAAACCGAACTGATCCCCATATTTGAAGTCCAATATTTCTCCCGTTGCCCACCGGCCCCTTGGGTCAACAAGGTGTCGACTTGTCCTTGCACAGCAGGAGAGTTAACGTAGTTTCGCTGCAACTTGGAGAGGACGGAGTACACCATGGCCGGATCCCACGGCAACTCTTCCGGCGCCAAGATCCGAACCACCTCGGCTTGCGTGGCAGCACTGGCCCGCACAAAATTTTGACTCTGCCACCCGACACCGCTTAGCGGCTCAAAAAACAGATTATCATACGAGGCATAATTGCCAGTCATCGTCACTTTCCAGCGGGAGGAAAAGCCTTTATCTCCCGCAAACGAGAGGTTATGCATGGTCTCATCGTCCTCTCGACGATGGTTATAAGTGTACTGCGGGGCATAGGTCAGGGCAACCGTATCGGTTACACCCTTTGAGCTAAAAGTGAGTTGTGGCGCGAACAGACTCTTCCATTCATCTTCTCGATTCTTGTCGGACAGATAGACATTAGAGGTGTAATTTGGTCCAACCGACACACTGCCGCTGACACTGTTTTCTCGCGCACTCGTTTGCCCCGGCAAAGCGCCACAGACAACCATAACGGCTGACACTAACTTAGCGATATTTTTCATTATCTTACTCCTTCACCCAAATTAGGGGATAATAATCGTATCACCCGGCTTCACCAAGGCGTTCTGTTCTAAGTTCTGACCATTAACCAGAGCCTCATAATTGAAAGAAGAAATTGTCTCACGACCACCTTCACGCCGAACGATTGAGATCTTATCCGTCTTGGCCCACTCTTGAAAACCACCGCTCTTGGCAATTGCCTGCAGGACGGTGATTGGAAAATCAATAGGGAACTCGCCAGGTTGTGCGACCTTTCCGATGATATAATAGCGCAAGCTCTTGCTTTGCACCAACATCACCGATACCGCAGGCTCGCTAATCACCGTCGCATATTTGCCTTCGAGAATCTTCTTTAAGTCGCGAATGGTCTTCCCTGCAGCCTCAACATCTCCGACCAACGGCAACGAGATCCTTCCGTCAATCCGGACAGACATCGCTTGTGTCAATTCAGGTTCTTTCCATACCATGATCTGAAGTTGATCTCCAAGCCCGATAACATACTCGGCTTGCGTCTCTGAGGACGAAGTCGCTTCCTGCCCAGCACTCGCATTAGCAACAAAACCCGTCAGCACAAAAAACATCACCGCAATTACGCCACAACTTTTCACGATTTGTCGAAATTCCATGCACATAAACACTCCTTTCATTATTTTGATGGACAAAACCCTTTTGTGAACTCCTAAAGACACCACACCACGTTGCCAGCAATTAACCCATGGGGCACAACCCTGGCGGACCTTCTCTGGACTACACAGAACAACCCTCAATCGCCGTTGAGAAACCACTCTGTCCGTTTTCGATTCGCCTTATAACAGCTTCAGCCCTTTTTCAAAAAGAGCGCCCCCCATGCTTCATGTGAATTAGCCTATGATTTATTCATTTATTTTGCAACAGGTATCCAAGGAAAAAAAGTTTTTTCTCACTTTTTTTTTCGATAAAATACCAACACATAAATCGTTTGTCTTTTTGCTCGCGATCTGACATACTTATGAGGATGTTAAGCAGTGTCCTGCATCGTAAGCCAGATCACTTCCCCAAACAATCCGAACAGAAGGAGTACGACATTGTCGAACAAGCGCCTTTCCCTCATCATGACCATTCTTCTTGCCGCCACCCTCTTCTCTGGTTGCAACAACAAGGATAAAGAGAAAACAGCCCACTACAACAAAGGCCTGGAATATAGCAAACAAAACGACAATAAGGCCGCCATTCTCGAATTTAAGAACGCCATCCAGATCGACCCGAAATACAGTGAAGCACGCTATCAGCTCGGGCTCCTCTATCTCAAGACCCAGGAACCAGCCAACGCCCTGCAGGAATTGACCCGAGCCGCCACCCTGACTCCCGACAACCTTGATGCCCTGCTCAAAAGCGCCGAGATCCTTTTCCTGGCCCGCCAACCGGACAAAAGCCGGGAGCAGCTGACCAATCTCCTCTCTCAGAAACCTACCCATGCCGAGGGCTTGGCCTTGAAAGCCAATCTCGACCTTAGCGAAAAGAAACTTACGGAGGCAGACAGAGCCATCTCCGACGCCATTGCCCAGGAACCAACCCTAGCCCGCCTCTACCTGACCCGAGCCAAGGTCTCCGCCGCCATGGACAACACAGCTGATGCCGAAAAGGCCCTCCGTAAAGCCATAGAACTGCAACCTGACGAGCTCTCCTTCCAGCAAGCGCTGGCCAGCTTCTACATGAGCCGCAACCAAATCAAAGAGGCCGAAGCCCAACTGACAACCATGAAGGAGAAGTTTACCGAATCGCCCACCCCGTATTTCGCCCTGGCCTCCCTCTACCTCCGAGACAACCACCCGGAGAAAGCCGAGCAAATCATTGCCGAAGGCATTAAGCGGTATCCGTCAAACTCTGATTTCAACCTGCTCAAAGGGGAGTTATACAAAAAACAAGGAAAATACGATGCGGCTGAGGCAGAGATTAAAGCTGCCATTGGGAAAACGGAGAAGAAAGAAGATACACAGGCGGTGCTGGCTGATTTTTATTTTGAACGCCAACAGTTTGATAAGGCCAAGAGTGAAACTGACGCCATCCTGACCGCCAATCCGAAACACAATCATGCAAACTTGGTGCGGGCAAAACTCCTGATCAAAGATGGCAAACACCAAGAGGGTCTTGCCATCCTTGACGAACTCCTCAAACAGCAACCAGAATGGGGGGAGGCCTATTACCAGAAGGGACTGGCCCATTTGGGCCTGAAAGAGATCGAACTCTCTCAGAAGGCGGCGGCAGAAGCCGTGCGCCTGTCACCAAATAGTGCCGATGCCCATGCGCTCCTGGCCCAACACCTGCTGATGAACAATGACTTCACCAATGCAGGCAAAGAGGCAAGTCTCGCTTTACGCCTGAAGCCGAATAGCCTCCGAGCCGCCATCATCATAGGGCAAAGCCTGTTCAGCACCAAAGAGTATGAAAAGGCGCTGAATGTCTTTAGTGAAATGAACAAAACCCTGCCCAACAACCCAGAGATCTTGCTCAACAAGGCTCGCTGCGCCGTGGCACTTAAGCAACCTGACGCAGCCAAGGCAGACTTGGAAACCATTCTCAAACTCTCGCCAAATAACACCCCAGCCCTGGCAATGCTGGCAGGCCTGTTCCTGCAGGACAAAAATAGTGCCGGCGCCCTGCAACGGGTAACAAAACAGGTAGAAGCCGCTCCAAACACCCCAGGTCACCTCATGCTGCTCGGCAATCTGCAGGCAGGACAAAAAAAATTCGAGGACGCCATCCAAACCTTTCAAAGTGTCCAGAAACTCGCCCCGGAGGCGCCACAGCCATCGATGGAGATCGCCAAAATCATGGTCGCCACCAACCGCGTGAAAGAGGCCATCGGTGAGTATGAAACCGTCCTCAGGCAACGGCCTAACTTTGTGCCAGCCATCATGGCACTCGGCACCTTGTACGAACAGAGCGGCAACAGTGCTAATGCCCAGAAGATGTACCGCCAAGCCTTGGAAATCAACCCAAAACTTGCCGTTGCCGCCAACAATCTGGCCTGGCTGATCAGCCAAGAGGCAAATGCCGATCTCGGCGAGGCTTTGCGCCTAGCCATGGTCGCCAAAACCGAACTACCCGAGGCCGCAAGTGTCGCTGACACCCTGGGATGGGTCCACCTGCAGCGTAAGTCCTACAGTCTGGCCGCCACACAGTTCCAGCAGGCCATCAGCGCCGAGCCAGAGACTGCGACCTTCAAGTACCATATGGCACTCGCACTCCAAGGTGACGGCAAGTTGGACCAGGCGCGCGACATGCTAAACCAGGCGTTGAAATCAGAAAATTTCCCTGACAAAACAGCGGCAAAGGCCCTTCTTGAAAAATTATAACGATGGCCAAAACTTTCGTCATCGGTGACATCCACGGCTGTCATCAGGCGCTGATCGAATTGTGGCAGAAAATCTCTCCGATCGCCAAAGAAGACACCGTGGTCTTTCTCGGCGATTACATTGATCGCGGCCCTGATTCACGACAGGTGATCGATGAAATATTCTCCATCAAAAAGCGCCTGCCGCGCGTCATCACCCTCATGGGCAATCACGAGCAGATGCTGCTCACTTTTCTGGAAGGAAAGGAGGAGACACCATTTCTGGAAGTCGGTGGTGCCGAGACACTGGCCAGTTACGGCATAATCCCCGGAGAGTCTGCGGTCCCGG
>JAQUKQ010000119.1 GCA_028718985.1 Desulfobulbaceae bacterium
CGTTGGCGTGAGGAAAAGTATGAATATCGTACTTATTCAGGCAACTACAGATGATGCATCTGAAATTCTGGCACTTCAGAAAATCGCATACGAAAAGGAGGCAACAATATATGATGACAGGAATATTCCTCCTCTGACTCAAAGTCTTTCAGAAATTCAAAATGAATTTAAAACAAGTATTGTCCTCAAAGCGATAGATGGCGTCAAGATTATCGGTTCGGTAAGAGCATCGCTTGATTCTGACATATGTAAAGTAGGCAGGCTAATCGTTCATCCAGAATACCAACGTAAGGGAATTGGATCATTGCTCATGCAGAACATTGAAAGCCAATTTCCAAATGCAAAACGATTTGAATTGTTCACTGGCACTAAAAGCGTTGACAATATTCGGCTCTACCGAAAACTCGGATATGTGGAATGCCGTCAACAGGATTTATCACCAAAAGTACGCATCGTATTCATGGAAAAAATAAAATAGAGCCGCCAGCCAGGCGCTTGAGTGGATGCGGATAACGTCGGCGGCGTTGACGCGGCAAGATTTGTGGCCGCACCACTCAGCTTAACGTTAGGGTGCGTGGAGATCCAATCATGGATATATCAGAAAAAATTTGGCAAGAATATCATGCAAGGCTGCGCACCTTCATCAAAGGCAGGCTATCGAATGACGCGGCGACCGATGACACTCTTCAGAACGTATTTCTGAAAATGCAGGCCGGATTGGCTTCTTTAAAGGACGAGACCAAACTGCAAAGCTGGCTCTACCAAATTGCCAGAAACGCCATCATCGATTATTTCCGTTCCCAGCAGCCCACCGAAGATCACCTTGAGCGGATTCCTCAACCCGAAACAGATTTCGACGAAAAAGTCACTCAAGAGTTATCAGAATGCCTGCGCCCCATGATTCAACAGCTACCTGAGCACTATCGGGAGGCAGTCATTCTGTCGGAATTACAAGGGCTAACGCAGAAGGAAGTTGCCAAGGTGCAGGGCACTTCGCTTTCCGGGGCCAAATCCCGAGTCCAACGGGGGCGTGCCCTTTTGAAAAATATGCTGGATGACTGTTGCCGCCTTGAGTTCGATCATCGTGGACGGCTCTGTGATTATGAACGAAAAAGCAGCGGTTGTAATATTTGTTGACCACCGCATACTATTTGTTTGCGTCTTTTTTGCCCTTTCCGCGTCTTTAGGATAAGCGTTGCACAATTACCCCTAGAGAGAAAGGAGATGCAAATGGACAGACAAAAGAGTGACGAGATTCGCAGTGCGGTTAGGGAGAATTACGGAAAGGTTGCGGCAGCCGGGAAGAGTAGCTGCGGTTGTCCACCCTCATCGTGTTGTGGAACACCCAAAGAAGTGACAGCCGCAGATATTTCACTGGGCTTAGGGTACTCCGGCGATGATGTGCTTGCTGTGCCGGCAGGAGCGAACATGGGTCTTGGCTGCGGCAATCCGCAGGCCATTGCCTCCTTGCAACCCGGCGAAGTCGTGCTCGACTTGGGCAGCGGCGGCGGGTTCGACTGTTTCCTGGCGGCGCGGGCCGTTGGTGACCAGGGAGTTGTCATCGGCGTTGACATGACGGCGGAGATGATCACCAAATCCCGCCGGAACGCCGAACAAGCCGGTTTCGGCAACGTCGATTTTCGCCTAGGGGAGTTGGAAAACCTGCCAGTTGCCGATGGAATTATTGATGTCATCATTTCGAACTGTGTGATCAACCTCTCTCCCGAGAAAGAACGGGTGTTCCGCGAGGCCTTCCGCGTCTTGAAGCCAGGCGGGCGGCTGGCGATTTCCGATGTCGTCGCCACCGCCGAACTCCCCGAGGCCCTGAAGAACGACATGGCGTACCACACCGGATGCATAGCGGGCGCTTCCTCTATCCATGCCATTGAAGCCATGTTGCAGCGAACCGGTTTTGAAAACATTCGGATCAAGCCAAAGGCTGAAAGCAGGACTTTCATTCGCGACTGGATGCCGGGCAGCAAGATTGAGGATTATGTGGTTTCGGCAACGATTGAAGCAGTGAAACTGTAACACTAACAATTTCATCGAGCGGACGCGCGACCACGCCCGGAATTTACCCTGTGGTCCTTGGCGCGTGCCGCTCATGATTGGCGTTGTGCAGATTAAAATAATATTTTTAGGTAGATACAAGTGCAGGTTACAGAACTGATACACGCGATAAAAATACCCTTCAAAGTTCCAATTTCTCCTGAGAGATCAATTGATAGATTTGCTTTTGCATATCTTGTTTTTGGGGGATCAATTCACCTAATTGACTGCGGCGTTGCAGGGAGTGAATCGATAATTTATGACTACATAAAGGAACAAGGTCGGGATCCGAAAGAAATCTCTTCTTTAATCCTTACCCATTCGCACCCAGACCATATTGGCGCAGCCAAGAGCATTAAAAATCAAACAAGTTGTACCGTGTTTGCCCACAAACTCGAACGAGATTGGATTGAAAATACCGAACAACAATTTAAAGACAGGCCAGTCCCTGGATTTCAAATCCTGGTTGAAGGCTCTGTAGTGGTTGACAATCTTCTTGAAGGAGGAGAAATCATAGAATTAGAAAAGGGTATTTTGTGCAAAACAATCCATACTCCTGGCCACTCAAAAGGTTCTATGTCATTATTGCTTGAAGATGGTAAATCTTTATTCACAGCCGACGTTTTGATTTACCCTGGAGATCTTCCAATTTACGAAGACATTTTCGCTTGTCGCAGATCAATCAAAATGTTGCAAGAGATAGATAATGTAGAGAATTTATTTTCTTCTTGGGAAGATCCGATTCAGGGCCAAGATAATATATTCAAAAGAATGGATGAGAGTATCGCTTATCTTGAGCGTATCCATACCGCTGTTATCAAAAACGGTAATATGGATAAACAACAAAACAATATGGAATTATGCCAAAATGTAGTCAGTGAGCTTGGCTTGCCTCCCTTTGCAGCTATGCCTCTTGTTGCCAAGGCATTTTCCTCAAGTCTTGTTGCAGAATAATACCCAAAAAAAATGCACAACAAATGGCTCAACCAGACGGCGGGGGGCAGCGTTGCGCTAGACGCGGCAAGTTCAGTGGCGGCCGCTGGTTACCCTTGGCGTTATGCAAAATCAATGAATATATCTATGCGTATATTTTTTCTTGCTATCCTACTTTCTGTGAACCTTCTAGCCGCTGAGTTCATCCTTGATGGTGGTATGTATAAGTTGTGCAACTAACCATTTATGAAATAGTATTATTAGCCAAGCAATTTTTAGGATTCATAATTCTCGACTGAGTGATCAGGTGAGAATATTTAGAAAGAAGGAAATTATCTCCAGTATGGCTGTATGTTCTGATAGATCTTCATTGCCAGCAATAAACTAACGCCTGAGGACGAGACATGAAAAACGCTGGTATCCCTCCACACCGTGGTAAAATCCTGGTCGTAGATGCTGTCAAAGCCGATCTGAAACAGTTGACCGATCTCTTGACAGAGCAGAACTATATCGTTCATCCCGCCTCAAACAGCGCACTGGCGCACGAGTTCATTAGCTCGACCCTCCCCGACCTCATCCTGCTCAGCATCCGGATGCCTGAAATGGACGGCTTTGAAGTTTGCCGCCGACTCAAAGCGCAGCAAAGGACATGCAGGATTCCTATAATTTTCATCACTATCTTGGAGGATGAACAAGATAAGATTAAAGCTTTCCGGGCCGGAGGAGTGGACTACATTCCTAAACCGTTCCATCCAGAAGAAGTGCTCGCACGAATCAAAACCCATATGAAATTACGCGAACTGACAGTTCGTAAGGAGCAAGAGGGCCACTACGAGACCGAAGAAACGGCAAGTGCCAATCAACGGTTTCAAGAAGAACACATCGAACTTTTACGGGCAGATGATGAAACCAAGCTCTTACATTGCGCCCTTGATCACGTCCATGAAGGAGCTTTCTTAATCGATTATAGGGGCAAGTTCCTCTACGTTAACCAAGAGGCCTGCCGTTCACTAGAATATGAGAAAAACGAACTGATTGGCAAGAGCATTACCGAGATTGATCCTGACTTCACAATGGAGGAGTTTGATGAGCACTTCAACTACAGGCTCAAACTGGGTGCGCTGACATTCGAAACCAGGCATCGTAGCCGTTCCGGTCGTATCTTCCCGGTAGAGATCACCTCCAATCTGTTTGAATTCGGCGGCACTTTGTATTCGCTCTCTCTTACTCGGGACATCAGCGAGCGCAAACGGTTCATCGCGGACTTACAGGAATCACGAAGCATATTACAGGCCATTCTCAATTCGATTCCGGTCCGTGTTTTCTGGAAAAATAAAAAATTGGAGTTCCTTGGCTGCAACACACCATTTGCCAAGGATGCTGGATTCGAGACGGCGGAGCAGGTCATCGGCAAAGATGATTATGCCATGAGTTGGCGGGAGCAGGCGGAGCTCTATCGGGCCGATGACTGTGGCGTTATCGAAAGCGGGAAAGATAAACTCCATATTGAGGAGCCACAGACGACACCGTCTGGAGAACAGATTCATCTGCTAACAAGCAAGGTCCCGCTTCGTGACTCCGACGGGGAAATAATCGGTGTACTTGGAACATATCAGGATATTACCGAACGGAAAAAACTTGAAGGACAGCTCCAGCAGGCCCAGAAGATGGAGGCCATCGGCACTCTAGCAGGAGGTATTGCTCACGATTTCAACAATATGCTTTCTGCCATAATAGGGTATACAGAATTGGCCAAATGCGAGATAGATAATTCTGAAAATTTACAAAAGTATCTTGAGCAAGTATTCAAAGCTGGTGAGCGGGCAAAAGAACTCGTAAAACAGATACTTACCTTTAGTAGGAGTTCTAACCAGGAACTTCAACCACTTAAAATTCAGCTGGTAATAAAGGAAGCTTTAAAACTTTTACGTTCATCCCTCCCATCCACTATAAAAATTAATACAGATATCAATCCAGACTGTGAGGCAATTTTAGCTGATCCTATTCAAATTCATCAAGTGATAATGAATCTTTGCACGAATGCTTACCATGCAATGCGAGAAACTGGAGGAATATTATCTGTATCTTTAGAACCTATTCAATTATCAGCAGATCCGATTGACAATAAGATACAACTACCAGCAGGTTCATACTTAAAACTAGAAATAAGCGACACCGGACAAGGAATACCAAGGGAAGTCCAAGATAGGATTTTTGAACCGTATTATACGACAAAAGGCAAGGGGGAAGGCACAGGACTTGGGTTAGCTGTTGTCCATGGAATTATCACTAGGTTACACGGCGATATCAAAGTATACAGCGATAAAAACAAGGGAGCAAAGTTCAGGATATGCTTACCTGTCTCAGCTTCATATGCAGAAAGCATCCAGCAGAAAACACCCACACATTTTCCAACAGGTAACGAAAAAATTCTCTTGGTTGATGATGATGTAGATCTCGTACAAATGACTCAAAAAATCTTGGAAAGTCTTGGTTATCAAGTCACCGCCTTCACAAGCAGTTTGGACGCACTCAAAAAATTTCATCAGGAGCCTTATAATTTTGATCTCGTTATCACAGATATGACTATGCCCAATATGACTGGCGCAAAGCTTGCCGAGCAAATCTTAACGATTCGACCTGACACGAAAATTATTCTGTGCACAGGATTTAGTGATCTCATAAATGAAAAGAAAGCACGGGCAATTGGCATTCGTGATTATATCATGAAACCACTAACCAAAAATGATTTGGCTCTTGCTGTTCGCAAAGTTCTCGATGTTTCGTAAGGCGCACAGCGCCACCATCATTGTCTCCAAAACGGTATTCAGGTTTGAGGTCGATTGGCGAGTGGACATGTTCAATTCCTGTGAGAGTGCTTCGATCAGTTCTGACTTATTCATAGGGATTACCTAAAATTTATATACGCATCACAACAAGGACGACAATTTCTGAGCTAACACATTCTCTGGGACACCACCTACGACTTGGTCAACGAGCTTACCGTTCTTGAAAAATAGAAATGAAGGCACCCCACGAATATTGAACTGTGAGAATATTCGCTGATTTTCACTCGTATCAATCTTGGCCACAATCCCGCGATTCACAAATCTCTGAGCCAATGAGTTGACAATAGGAGACATCATCTGACAAGGGCCACAGGTTGGCGAGAAAAAGTCGACCATGACTGGCATGCCAGCACCATTGATAAAGTTTTGAAAATTGCTATCCTCAATCTCTACCGGGACAGCTTTCCCCGCCAAGCTAATCAAGGAACCACACTTGCCGCATTTTGGCTGGAGGTGTTGCTTGTCGGCAGGAATTTTATTTTTCTGCCCACATGACGAGCAAGAGACAATTACGCTATTCATGCTACAACCTCGTTAAGTCAGGTACTCTATTGACTAACTCCCATGGTTCTTGCCATCCGATTCTTTTACCGTCTCCATGTCGATATGCATGGTGTTGTCCTTGTCCCCAATCCAGATATAACCATCCTGAATGGTGCATTGCAAATGCATAGTACGTTGCGCCAAAGTTCCTAATGCTTGGGCCTGGTCTGGAGGCAGCTTGATCACTGTCAGGTTCCTGATTCGATCAAGACCAGTTTTGAGCTGAGTCCACCAAATATCAGCACTTTGGCCGCTGTAGCAATAAACATATACCTGTTTAGCGCGTCCACAGGCCTTACGAATACGCTTTTCTACGGGCTGGCCGACTTCAATCCAGACATCAATGGCACCAGTCAGGTCTTTTTGCCAGAGATCGGGTTCATCTTCATCTATCAGTTTATTGGCAAACGACAATGCCTCATGAGCGTGAAGGGCAAAGGCCAGCAATCTCACCATCATGCGCTCGGTGGTTTCCGATGGGTGACACGCGATCGTAAGCGTATGGTCTTGGTAATAGTTACGGACCATATCAGAGATTTGCAAATCAGCTTTATATATGGTGGATGTCAGGGCCATGGCTGCCTTTCTGGTTATATGACGTTAGGTGAACCGGATAGGTCAGGATGGCTCAAGGGTTCCCTATCAAGCTTTTCTTTTGGGCTGTTTTTCCTGCTTCGCTGTTGCCTTTTGCTGTTGTTTGCCTGCACTTTGTGGTTCGCCCCAATGCTTACACGTTTTTTCTTGCAAAGATGAAGCGCAGTATAACGAGCAGGGCAACGCAGTACAAAACGACATTGACCAAGGGATGGACAGGACCGAAGCTATGAAATTCATCCCCGTTGATGACGGTTACCGCATAGTTCTGCAATATGTAGAGTTTCGGGTAGAGAAGTCGCCACCATGCCGCATCCGTGTCTGCCCCCGAAAAGGCAGCCTTGACCAACTGGCTGTTCAGGAGTTGCTGGCCGCCATCTGAAATGAAGCCGACAACGATTATCACAAGACTCAGGGTGGCGGCCTGAAAACCTGGCATGAACAAGGAGAGCAGTGAACTGAGGCTAATGGCGAACAACAGGTTTACGGAGCAGAGAAGGGATGCGGTCATATAGCCGGGAATTATGCCCCCTGATTTCTGCCAAGCGATTAGAAAGACTGTGCAGTGCAGGGCGAGCATGAAGACCGACAGTAGTAACCAAACACCCAATAGGCGGCCCAAGAGGTACTGAGAGCGTGACACCGGCCGCGACAGATAGAGAACCATGCTGCCATCCTGCTGGTCGGTAGCGAACACAGGTGTAGCAAGGAGCACAGAAAGTATGAGCATCCCGGCGGCTATAATCTGAAAGGCGAAGAGAGAGGCATGCCAGGCCACGCTGACGCCGCTCACTGACTGGCCGTTGACCGTGTAGTTGGCATCATAGCAGCCGCGCAGGGTGAGAACGAAGAAGAGGCCGAGGGCGAGCAGCACGTAAAAGCTGCGTCGTTTAAGCTGGTCCTGCACGGTATGGCTGGCGATGAGCAGAAGTTTAGGCATCTCTCTTCTCCACATGGCGCATGAAGACATCCTCAAGACTCTCACCATCTGCCAGCAAGGTGCTCAGGGAGTCTTTGAGTACAATACGGCCCTGCTGCATGAAGGCAACGGTGTCGCAGATTTTTTCTACTTCAGAGATGAGGTGAGAATTGATGATAATGGTGGTACCGGCATGGTGCAGTCGATCAAGCAAAAGGCGCATCTCACGGATGCCAAAGGGATCGAGGCCGGAAGTGGGCTCGTCCAGCACCAGGAGTTTCGGCTGGCCCAACAAAGCAGCGGCCAGTCCGATACGCTGCCGCATGCCCTTTGAATAGCCGCCCGCATTGTCATCAGCCTCTCTGGACATGGAACAGAGTTCCAGTACCCGCTTGATCTCCTGCCGGGCCTCATCACCCTGCAACCCTAACAGAACGGCGCTGCGCAAAAGGTACTGGCGTCCACTCAGATGGGTCGGGATGCGCTGCTGTTCTTCAAGATAGCCGGTTTCGGCACGGCTTTCAGGCATATCGGCAGAGATACCGTTGATTGTGACCGTGCCACTGCCGGGGAGCACCAACCCCAGCAGCATTTTGATAAGGGTAGTCTTCCCGGCTCCATTGGGTCCCAGGAGTGCTAGGCACTCCCCTTGACTGATTTCAAAGGAAACCTGGTTCACGGCCACGGTCGGCCCGAAAGTTTTATGGACTGATCGAAAAATGATCATGTGTTCGTCATGCCCCATCATTGATAGCGTCGTAAAAGTTTGATCTACTCCGAACTATCACTTGATTGGGGGAGTCGCTCTGTATTTCCCTTGAAGTGCAAGCATCCACCCTGGGTATTCTTGAGACAATGTGCTTGCTTGATCCAAAATCTCTAA
>JAQUKQ010000120.1:0-4996 GCA_028718985.1 Desulfobulbaceae bacterium
ATGGTGCAGTCAGCATCAATCAGCCAAGGAGCTTGCCTGCAGAATGATGGTCACATACTCAAGGTCACGGAATTCGACAGATGGCCGGACAGTGATAGTATGAAACATCCCGCGTTTGCTCTTGCCAACATCTGTCACCTGGCCAATCGGTAAACCTTTTGGGAAGACTCCACCCATGCCAGAGGTAACGATGAGGTCATCGACGGCAACCTCGTTCTCTTTTAACACATAATCGAGGCGATAGCCAAGATTGTCTCCCTTGATGATACCGAGGGTGCGGCTGCGTTGAATGATGGCATCGACGGCAGAATTAGGGTCGGTTGCTAAGAGTACCTTCGAGTATCGGGGGGAAACATTGATGATCTGGCCAACAACGCCCTCGACGGTGATCACCGGCATCCCTTTTTTGATGCCAGAGCTGATCCCCTTGTCGATGGTTAAGGTCTTAAACCACAAGGCCGGGTCACGGCCTATGACATGGGCTGTCAGGGTAGGGTCGTCAATACTTTGTTTGAGATCAAGAAGTTGGCTGAGCCTGACGTTGGTTGCAACCGCCTCACGGTATTCGGCGTTTAACGCAGCACAGCTCTTTAGCTCTTGCTGCAACCGATCATTCTCTTGGCTGACACCAACCAGATCAATGTAGTGGCGCCAAAAACCGGAGGTGAAATGGGTTGCTTGGCTGAAGACAACCTGCGCTGATCCTAAGGCTTCCATCGTCAAACGGTGGGACAGTCCGAACTCCTTCCTGCCAACCGTGGTAACGACGGCAAATAGTGCCAGGCCAACCAGGCTTACCCAGAGTAATATTCGAGTGAGAGGGTTGTTCTTTTTCTTTCTGCGCTCATAGGCCATACGGGCTTAACCGATAAAAACTTCCCGCAGGATGTGGATATCTTCCAAGGCCTTCCCTGAACCCAAAACGACTGAAGAAAGAGGGTCATCGGCAACAATGATCGGTAGGCCAGTCTCCAGGTTAAGACGTTTATCCAGGTTTCTGAGTAGTGCCCCACCACCGGTCAGGATAATTCCCCGGTCGACGATATCTGCCGATAGCTCAGGGGGGGTCATCTCAAGTGCTACCTTAACTGCCTCAACGATGGCGTCTACCTGTTCGGCGATGGCGGAACGAATCTCCTCGGAGTCAATGGACAAGGTCTTCGGGACACCAGAGACCAGGTCGCGTCCCTTGATGTTCATGGTATCATAAGGGAGATCTGGCATGACATTGCCAATCGTGTGCTTGATTACCTCCGCCGTGTGCTCGCCGATGGCCAGGTTGTGATGGCGCTTGATGTGGTGGAGGATAGCCTCGTCCATTTTGTCGCCTGCCACGCGGACTGAACTGGCGTAAACGATGCCCGCAAGTGAGATGACAGCGACTTCAGTGGTGCCGCCGCCGATGTCAACAATCATGTTGGCGCAGGGCTCGGTGATCGGCAGGCCAGCTCCAATCGCTGCTGCCATCGGCTCTTCGATCAGGTAGACCTCGCGGGCACCAGCCGATTCGGCTGATTCTTTTACGGCGCGCTTTTCTACTTGGGTGCAGCCGGAGGGGACACTAATAATGATTCTGGGGTGAACAAATGAGCGGCGGCGATGGACTTTACTGATGAAATAGCGAAGCATAGCCTCGGTTACTTCAAAATCGGCAATCACACCATCTTTAATGGGCCGAATAGCCTTGATGTTGCCAGGGGTTCGCCCTAGCATCATCTTGGCTTCCTTGCCGACCGCAAGCACCCTGTTGACGCGTGCATCTTGACGGACTGCAACCACCGACGGCTCGCGCAGGACGATTCCCTTCCCTTTGACGTAGACTAATGTGTTGGCTGTGCCAAGGTCAATGGCTAGGTCATTGGACATCCAGCCAAATAATTTATCGAACGGAGAAAACATTAGAAAGACCTCATTCCTTAGTTGATAAAAGATGGGCACTTACAGAAAACGTAGCATAGCGGCACCGGGCATGGGACTGAATGGTGCGCCAATTACTTTTCCTGAAGGGCACCCCGTATGGGGTTTGGCAGGGAAAAGCAGGCTGCAATGTAGTAGCGTGGGCTTGTTACGATGCCATCGGAAATCGTAAAACTTATGTAAACAGAAATTATTACACCAAGCATAAGAATAAATCAACCGAAACAGGTCGCGTTGCCGTGCAATTACTCTTGGGTTGATGGCGTGCCTGCTTGTCTGATTGTGTGAAAGTTCTGAGAGGCAGGGTGATTGGTTGATTTTTTTTGATTTTTGTTGCGCTGGCGAGTAATTGGAGGGGGCGATTTGGCAGCAGTCTTGGGTTGTTGAAATGATTTTGTTTGCGAAGAAAACCCTTGACGGAGCAAAAGTCCTTGTGGTAGAAACAGCGAAAATTGTGCAAGGGGCTATAGCTCAGCTGGGAGAGCGCTTGCATGGCATGCAAGAGGTCAGCGGTTCGATCCCGCTTAGCTCCACCATTAGACAGTTCATGGACGTCCCCAGACGTTCGTTTAACCCGCTAGCCGTAAGGCTAAGCGGGTTTTTTATTGTCCGGCAAAGTTCGTCATGGTACGATGAAGTCCGCATTGTTTGGGGGCCACTTTAGGGGCCTCCCGAGGAAGCCCTCAAACGACACCAAAAATCAAGGCCGCCCGGCCATCATCCGCTGATGGAAAGCTCTTTGGCAGCGGCGGACTCTTCCTCTTCAACACCCCTGCCGGCAGCAAACTCTGGCGTCTCAAATGTCGCTTTGAGGGCAAAGAGAAAAAAGTTGGCCCTTGGTGCATACCCACAAACGACACTTGCCGAAGCGAGACAGAAACGCGACAACGCTCGTGCCTTCCTCGACAAGGGGATTGATCCTGGCGCAGCTAAAAAATCCCTTAAGGTGACACACTCTCAGGAACAGGATACCTTCGAAGCCATAGCTCGAGAGTGGCAACCTGAATTCTTACCAACTTGGGCAGAGAATCACGTCGACAAGATCATTCGCCGCCTCGAACTTTATATTTTCCCCTGGCTGGGTGTCAAGCCCGAACAGCAGCAACGCCGGGGACCTTTGCAAGGCCCCGACACCGCCCTAACGGCTTCGCTGCCTTAACCGGGAAAAACTAACAAAATTCCCAGGGTAGTCATCGATACGAATCGAGCTTGCGAGGTTAGATTCAGTTTATTATGGCGCTTTCAGCGGGGCTTTGAATGGGGTGTGGAGCGGATGGCTAAAACAAGTGAGACGGCCCAGGTTGCATCTGCTCCTCGAACGGTTGCCTGTAGTCGCTCCGCTGACCGCAACGGGCCTCAATGCGGCCCCGAACTATGCTGTGAGGAAGAGAACGTTAGGGAAGGAAAACTCCGTTGTTCCCTTTGGGTGAACAGTAGTAGTTGTAAGTCGTGGCAATGATGCAATGCTGATGAATTGAAAGGGGGCAACTTCACCGTATAAATAAAAAAAAGGCAGAGCCAAATGAATGACCCTGCCCTTGGTGTGGTAATGAAGAAAGAGGATATTAGGCGTTCTTTTTTCTGCGTGCACCAATGAGACCGGCTAAGCCTGTACCCATGAGGAGCATGGTGGCTGGTTCAGGGACCGGGGCAATATCCCCTGTTACTCTAATGCTGTAGCCGGTGCCGCCGCCGTGATCTTCCCGCAATATTTGAAGAAAATGGTCTCCTGCTGTCAACGAACCAAAATCGAGTGAGTACTCACCTAGCGTGGAGCCACCCGGAGCCAACCAACCTTGCTTGAAAACACCATCTAGCCATACGAAAATGCCGTTATCTACTCCGAACTGGGCTGAGACATTGTTTAAACCTGTTGTGCCAGCTTCGATTTCGTAAATTATTGCAGTCTCATGCTCGACTGTCCAAGTTGAAGGAATGGCGGAAAAGGTCCAGTTTGAATTCAAGACTTCAGGAGCGCTAAGCCAATCACCCAACGCAGAATATGCAGATGAAAGATCTGGTTCATTTGGAACCGGATTAAGGGTAGGATCCCAGGGGATACTGCCAACGCCAGGGAACATGTGAGTTGTCCCTACAGGGTTTGTAAGGTTTAATAAGGTGCCAATGGATGAATTGTAATATCCTGTGGTTGAATTATTTATCAGGGTGTCAGCGCTTGCTCCGCCGCTCATCCCAAACATCATCAGCCCTGCAGCCAGACCTGCCAAAAGTGTTTTCTTCATTTTTGTTCTCCTTTTTATAATTACGTTTAGTTTATAGGCATTTGGTTTAGCCTGTTGGTAGTGAAATCAAGACGCTGTCTCTTGTGGAAAGCAATATCAATGCCACACTAACGACAACCACTACAAGCCAAGGATAGTAGGCTATCTGGCAATAACTCTTCTGTATTGCAAGCTGCCCTGTAGGCTTATTCCGGGGAAAACTGTTCGCTATTGCGGAATAATCAGTTTTTTCCGTATCATTACGGAGTAGTAACTTTGTGTAGTTGATGGAGTTGTTCCGACTTCACCCAACCGGTCGCCTCCTGGAAATCTTGATGGTATCCATGTCTGCACCATAAGAATTGCCAGACTGAGGATAGTTACTGACGGGCATAAAAAATGGGGTGTACGAGAACGTTAATTCTCGGCACCCCATTTCATTTTCATAGCAGCACAGTAGTAATCGTCAGTTTCGATGGCGGTGAAATAGTTATGCTTCGGAAGTGGTATTGCTTCACGCCGCACATAAAAAAAGGCAGAGCCAAATGAATGGCTCTGCCTTATGCCTGCTGCTATGCTGAAGAAGATTAGGCTTTCTTCCGACGTGCGCCGACAAGTCCAGCCAAGCCAGTTCCCATGAGTAGCATGGTGGTTGGTTCGGGGACAGGTTCAGTCCCGCTTTGCGGGGCAAGAGAAATGCGGTTTATAGTCTGTTCAAGAAAATAAGGAGTTGCATTAGATTCAAAACTTCGCACAGTGATTGATGTTAAGTAAGTTGGCACAAACCCACCATCAACATCTGTCATCATGGCGAGGACTGATTGTTTTAAGGTTGCGTCATTAAGAAAAAGTGGGTC
>JAQUKQ010000120.1:5096-8593 GCA_028718985.1 Desulfobulbaceae bacterium
AAAACCATTAACCATAAGTGAATACGAATAAAAAAGCGGGTCATCAAAAGAAAGCGGGTCATCAAACTTTACTATTACCGCTGTTTTTGCCTGAATGCCATTGATGTTCACTTCTGTATCAGAGCCAACGAACATTAACGGGGCATTCGAGCTGTTGTTAAGTAAGCTGGCAGCATGCGATCAGCTCAAGTTAATAACAAAGCTAAGACAAAAGCAGAACAGAGTTGTTATTTTCTTCATTTTTCTCCTTTTTAAGATTTTATTTTGTTTGAAATAAGGCAGAGCCAAACGAATGACCCTAAACTTGGTGTGTGTTAAAGCGGAAACTAGGCCTTCTTTCTGCGTGCGGTGATGAGACCGACTAGTCCGGTGCCCATGAGGAGCATGGTGGCTGGCTCAGGGACTGGGTCAATAACTGAAACTTGACCGCTGCGAACCGCCAGCCCGTGAACGAGGTCGGTGTTTTGAGTAAAAATGGTTTGGCCTCCATTGTACATGATGAAGCCCCATACGTCATTCAAAGAGGTTAAATTTACTTTCTCTGTGTTTGTGAAGTAAAGGCCTGTTGTCAAATTATCAAAATTCTTGGCATTTACGGTTGCTGTAGTTTGAGTGTTTGGCCAAGACATGGGGAGTAAGTTTAACTCATCATAGTACAGATGGCCCATTTCCGAAGTATGCTGGAGAGCTCCAATCTGTGGGTCTACCCCTGCACTTGGCAGCCGCCAGGATGGATCATCCCATGCAATGCTGAAGTGAGGATCCAGGTTGATGGTCAGATTACTGTCAAGTCCAGATGCCCAGGCAGTCTGGGCAACCCAAGAAGGTGCATCATTCGTATAGTCCAGCCACACAACTGAGTTGCCGTTATTGTTGTCATCCCAGATCAGGTTGTAATTGTCATTGTTATAGGCAGCCTGGCCGATAGTGGTCAGAGTCGCACTAGCCACCCCAGCCATCCCAAGCACCGTCACACCAACTGCCAATCCTGCCAAAAGTGTCTTCTTCATTTGTTCTCCTTTCTGTTTAGTGGTTAGCCAATATCAACTGATAAATTGAAGTTAACCCCATTTTGCCTGCAAGATTAAAACCCCAATAATTTATATTTAAGTTTTTGCTAAAAAACTAAGATGTTATCTTAGGTGTCAAACGTTTGACTAAGGAATATCTCAAATAAATATTCTTATTATAATATTATTATGTTCGTATTGACGGAATTAGTCCGCAAGTGCGGGATTATTTTGTTTTGGCTATTTATTTCGGAATGTTACCATTTGCGGTCTAATGTGTCGCGGAATGAGACCCGGGAGGGCATCCCAGCAAAATATCCAAAAATTCGCACACGAATGCCTCTCCAGCATTTTGAAACATTTTGAACGATGTCCACTTCACATCGTAAGAATGATCAAATTCACGATGCTTACAGGTGTGGCCGGGCAAGGTCGCATATTTTGGCGGGGGGGATCCTGACCCAGAAGGGCTAGCCACCCACTGGGTAGCGAGTCCTTAGCCCAAAGGAGGTAACTTCTGCGGTTAAGTGTGGGACAGCGAGACGGTAGGTCGTAAACCGCAAGGTTGAAGTGATTGCGCCCCGTAATATCAATCGGGCAGGACGACGCTTTCAGGAAGACGGAAGTCAACATGGTTGCTGGCGTAATGGCGAGACAGTAGCCTCCCCGGGGTCAGAGAGCGTGGCCTGTCGGACATTACGAATATGTGTGGTAACCCGGGAAGCCCCGGGATTTCTGGCATGGAAGCGATGGTGCCGGACAACCGCTGATAAAGGGAGGCTGGCATCGTAGGACCGATGAAGGCGGGTAATGCTGGGGCGAAGGGTGCCAAATTGTTATGACCGTTGTCGGGGAGACACGAACCGTGCACAGTGACGGGGATGACGTGGAAACAAAATTGCAGTGGATAGCCCAGAAGGCCCGTAAGGATCCTAAGTGTAAGTTCACTGGTCTTTTTTACTTGGTGAACACGGGATCTCCTGCGGGATGTTTCGAGGGGCGGAGGAAGGACTCCGTCTCGGGCATCGACGGAGTCGCCAAGGAAAAATCCGGTAATGACCTAAAAGCAAATCGTACAATGCCACTCAAGGTACTGATGGAAATAGTTGCCGCGAAATTACGGTGGCATTTTGCATATTACGGGGTAAGTGATAATGCTCGAAAAATGAGACGGTTCGCGGCCGAGGTCAGAACTCTACCTTATCGGTGGTTGAACCGACGAAGCAATAGGGGGGGGCATGTCATGGGAGAACTGTTGCAAACTCCTCAAGAAGTTTCCACTGCCGAGGCCACGCATCAAGGTAAATTTACTCACGACATGGTGAATATAACGATGAAGAGCCGCGTGCGGCAAGGCGTTTCTGAAAGACCTCTGCAATCGGTTATCTCATCCAGAGAACCCGGTCTACTCGACAGTTTCTCAGTGCGATAAGTGAAAGGTACGAGGAGTTTTCCCTTTGGGGGCCATTTTAGGGGCCTGATGGTAGGAGTTCATGTTCTGCCTGTTTGCTTTGATGGCCTTTCGGGTCAAGTTGGGCTAAACTTGGCCTTATGCGCGGATGCTCTTCCTCTCAATCGCGAGAAATTTCATCAAAGCAGAAACGCCAAGCGGTTTTTTTGTTTTCTTGCTTGATTCTGGGCACCCTTTCCTTTACGATTAGTTGAGGTTTTGTTTTTGTCATATTGTCCGATAGCTTTTTTGGGGAGGGACGTTACCCGTGTGTCTCAAACGAAGGGCGCTTCTTGCCGTTGTTACTGCGATGCTATTGACTTCTGCTGTTTTATTCGGGGAAGTGTCAGCGGTTAGGGCGGAGATTTATTACTTCACTGATGCCAGTGGAGTTGTGCACTATACAAACGTCCGGACCGATCCTCGCTATAAGTTGATGCCGGGCATTGTCAGTTTTAGCCGACCTGCAGTTAGATCTAAGCCACGGTTCTATTCTGATCGTTCTTTTGATGCTCATATCCAGGAAGCGGCACTTCGTTACGATGTTGATCCGTTATTGATAAAAGCAGTGATCAAGCAAGAGTCGAATTTTAACCCCAATGCAACCTCCCAGAAGGGGGCGCTAGGGCTTATGCAACTCATGCCGGGAACGGCTCGTGATATGAACGTGAATGATGTCTTTGATCCTCGGGAGAATATTTTCGGTGGGACACGCTATCTTAAGCGGCTCTCTTCACAATTTAATGGCGATCTCAGTTTGACCCTGGCCTCGTACAATGCCGGGCCGGAAAGGGTTTGTTCTACGAATACTATTCCTGATATCCCCGAAACACAGGACTACGTCAGGACGGTTATATCATTTTATAATTCATACAAAGGCTTCCGGTAACTTTGATCTTGACTTTATCCTTACTGGCCTCTATATTTGGCAAAATTTTGCAGCACCGCCGGAGTGGTGAAACTGGTAGACGCACGGGACTCAAAATCCCGCGATCGCAAGGTCGTGTCGGTTCGATTCCGACCTCCGGCACCATTAG
>JAQUKQ010000121.1 GCA_028718985.1 Desulfobulbaceae bacterium
ACCTCAGCACCGCAGGCACCAGTATCAACCTCCTTTGGCCTTTTTCCCTCACCCTGGTCATCGCTATCTTCGGTGTGCTCATGGGCGCTGGCGGTGGATTTATCCTTAACCCTATCCTGGTCTCAATTTTTCCGGCCCTACCCCACACCATCGTTGCAGGGACCGTCATGCCCACCGTGCTGTTTGCCCAGGGCAGCGGCATCTACAATTACTCGAAAATCAAGTTCATCAACTGGAAGCTTGGTATCGGTATCGGCTGCGCCATGCTACTGGGTGGCTTCATCGGCCCCAAACTCACCGAGTTGATCACCCTGGATCAGTTTAAATTTGCCTTTGGCTGGATACTGCTGGTGCTGTCCGGCCTGATGTACTGGCAAACCACCCCTGGGTATCTTGAGAAAAACAAGAAGGAACAGGCTATCCTGAAGGAGTTCAAGAAGCGGGCCGAGGAATGCGCCAAACGGGGAGAAGAAGGCACCGCTGCTTGCCCTACGGACAAAAAATAAAAATACTAGCAGGAGGATTTCATTATGAAAGTAAATTTTTGGGGTCATGAATTTGAAGTCAACATGGTGGCAGGCTGTATCGGCGGCTTTCTCATCGCCATCATGTCCTCTATGTTCGGTTTTGGCGGTGGTCCGTTCATGGTACCGCTGATGACAGTAGGCTTGGGGTTGCCCATGTACATCGTGGTCGGCAGTTCGCTCTTGGCCATCTTCTTCAACACCGCCATGGGTACCATGCGGCATATGCAGTTCGGCAACTTCGACCTGCTGCTCTTTCTCGCCATGTTTCCTGCAGCACTCCTGGGCGGCTACCTCGGTCCGCAGATCGCCAAACGGTTGAGTCCGTTGGTGGTCAAACGAGTTGCCTGTGCGGGACTGGTACTGCTCGGCCTTAAGTTGCTGGGCCTTTATTAAGAAAAATCTATTGACCAAATCAGACAAAAGATTAGGTTCCGTTCTTCAACCCAATCTATCAAGCTCGTTTTTTGGTTTGACCTGAGTTAGTATCCTTTCTTTACTCATGGTGAGAACTCATCTCAAAAGTTTGTTAGAATTTCCCAGAATACCTGTTCTTTTTTGGGGGATATAGGACTGAAGCGGGAGCATTAGATGTATAAGACACCCGCTTCAGTAACCAAAAGGAGGTTTGCTGCATGGTGAAAAGTATTTGGAGCATGTGCGGTATGTGCACGGTCCGGTGTCCCATCCGGGTGGAGGTGGAAGACGGTGCCGTCACCTGGATTGAAGGCAATCCCCATTTGCTGGATGGGGCACTGTGCGCTAAGGGTTCAGCGGGTCTTGCCCTGCTTGCCGATAACGAAAGGCCCCAACAGCCCCTGATCCGCCAAGGTGGACGAGGGGCTGGACGCTGGCAGGCAGTGAGTTGGGATGCTGCCTTGGATTATGTGGCGGAGAAGCTGACCGCCATCATTGCCAAAGATGGGGCTCGCAGCACGATCCTGAGCTGCCGGGGAGGCCCATTTATCGATCCGGCCAAGGCCTTTCTTCAGGCGCTGGGCTCTCCAAATTTCACCGATCATGATAGCGCCTGTGGCCGCAATGTCCATCATGCCAGCCAGTCTGTCTATGGCCTTGGTCGGGCGGATATGGCGTACGACATCAAAAACGCAAAGCACTTGGTACTGTTTGGTCGCAACCTCCTGGAAGCGATGAAGGTCGGCGAGGCCAATCAGGTCCTTGATATGCTGGACGCAGGTGGCAAACTCACCTATGTCGATGTCCGTCAGACCGTCACTGGCCTCAAGGCCTCACGATTCTTCCTGGTCCGGCCTGGCACTGATTATGCTCTTACCTTGGGGATTTTGCATGGTGTCATCAAGGCGGAGACTTATGATAAGGAGTTTGTCAACCGCTTCACTACCGGTTTTGATGACCTTGCCGCCTTTATCGAGCCTTATACTGTCGAATGGGCGGCCCAGGAGTGCGGTATCAAGGCTAAATCACTCTACGAATTCATTCATGAGCTTGGCCAAGACCGGCCGCGAGTCATTTTTCATCCCGGGTGGATGCTGGCCCGCTATCACGACTCTTTCTACGCCAGTCGCAGCCTGCATCTCTTAAACGTCCTCATGGGTAACGTCGAGATCAAGGGCGGCCAGATTATCGCCAAGGGTGCCAAAGATTGTGGCCGTAAAGGCATTCGTAATCTGGTCGACGGCATCCCAAAATCAGAGGAGAAGCGGGCCGACGGCGTAGGCTGGAAATATCCCCATTTCGACAAAGGCCCTGGACTCTTCCACCTTTTCTATGAGTCGATGCAGTCAGGCGAACCTTATCCGTTGAAGTCGCTTATCTGTTACCGTCACGACCCTCTGACCTGCTTCCCAGACCCAACAGCCCAGAAGCGTGCCCTTGACACCCTCGATCTTATCGTCTCCATCGACACCCACTACAGCGAATTTGGCTGGTACAGTGATGTGATCCTGCCGGAATCCGTCTATCTTGAACGCGACTGTCCGATATCGGTACAGAAGGGGCCGAAGCCCAGGCTTGTCTATCGACAACAGGCGGTTAAACCACGTCTCGATACCAAGCCGGGGTGGTGGATCTTCAAGCAGCTTGCCGAACGCATGGGAGTTGGCAATTATTTCCCGTACAACACCATTGAGGACCTTTGGGCCTGGCAGCTTGAACCCACCGGGGTGAAAACGGCTGATTTTGAGGACAAGGGCTTCGTGGAACTGACGGACAAGCCCCTGATTCATGATCGTGAGACATTGCCCAGTCTGATTAAGACGCCATCAGGCAGTATTGAATTTATCAGTGCCAAGCTTGCCAAGGAAGGGATTGACTCGTTTAAGCCTTACAGCAGCCCCATCAAACCACCGGAAGGCATGTTCCGGCTGGTCGTGGGGAGGTCTGCGGTCAACAGCCACGGGCACACCATCAATAATCCACTGCTCCATGAACTGCTACCGACCAATACCCTGTGGATCAACAAACGGGCAGCAACCAAACTTGGCGTCAATGAAGGAGACTGGCTTGATGTCATCGCGCACGATAGCGGGGTCAGCGGCCTGATTCAGGCCAAGGTCACCGAGTTTATCCACCCCGAGGCAGTGTATTGCATTCACGGTTTTGGACGGCAGATCCCCCTGCAAAGTCGTGCCTATCACGCTGGCATGAGCGATCAGAAACTGCAGACCGGCCTGCTTGCCGATATGGATCCGGTGGGTGGTGGCTTGTGCCTGTGTGAAGGATTTGTCGAGGTGCGGCGAAGCAGCAAAAATTCAACCCGGAGCGTGGAACTGTGAACAGCTATCTTATCTATCTCAATTCCAAACGGTGCATTGGCTGCCATGGCTGCGAGGTGCATTGCAAGACCAATAAGGGGTTACCTCCTGGTCCCATCCTGTGCGAGATCAGCCACGAACCAATGCGCTCGGTACGTGGGGTGCCAAAGACTGAATTTCAATTCCGCTCCTGCTATCATTGCGAAGACCCGCAGTGTGTGCCGGTCTGCCCAACTTCCGCCATGCAGAAACGGACAGACGGGATTGTTTTTGTCGATCAGGAAAAATGCATTGGCTGCATGGCCTGCCAAAATAGCTGCCCCTGGAGTATTCCCCAATTCAACCCATTGACCGGCAAGGCGATTAAGTGCGACTACTGCTACGAGCGGCTTGAGCGGGGGCTTAAACCGGCCTGTGTCACTAAATGCACCACTCATGCCTTGAAATTCGTGCGATTAGTAGAAGTGTAGTGTTTCATGCTGACAACTGGTAAGCGTTTGCTCTGAGCGATGTTGTCCCCAGCAATGTGCCGGCGCCCCTTAAGATAAAAGAGGAGGAATCTCTTTCTACCTCTCCGAATTGTTTTTTCGGCAGAAAAGCCTGGGCAAGGGAGATGTACACCAATGTACACATGGATTAACAACGCCGATATCAAAATTTCAGAGGCAATGGACAGGCACTGTCAACCATTGATGCGCTTCTCCATTGCTCTCATCTTCATTTGGTTTGGTTTATTGAAACCTTTGGGGATGAGTCCAGAGGAGGACCTCATCAAGAGGACTGTCTATTGGGTTTCTCCACAGATTTTCTTACCGGTTCTCGGGTGGTGGGAGGTTGCTGTCGGCGTGTGTTTACTCTACCGTCCATTGGTCCGCATCGCTCTTCTGTTGCTTTTTTTGCAGTTGCCTGGAACAATGCTGCCCTTAATCCTGTTGCCTGAGATTTGCTTTACACACCCACCTTTCGGGTTATCCCTTGAAGGGCAATATATTGTGAAGAATATATTCTTGGTAAGCGCCGCTTTTATGATTGGGGGGAAAGTCCGTGCGCAGTGACCGCCGTTAAACCGGCCCCCCTTTTTCGGAGACGAAACAACTGCAGACTGTCCAGCCTTTCCTCCTCGGGTAGGCTGTATTTTTCCCCGGAAGATGCCCACACGCCACTGATCTCCTCAGGGCAGATCCACAAAGTCGTTGTCAAGGTAGCAGTGGCTCCGGGGTGGAAAGTGCAAGCCTTACGCCTTCAGTGGATGATCGGCCAGGTAGCACGCAACTAACCCCAACGTTCGCCAATCAACATCAGGGAGTAGTATGAAAAATTTACCTCAATGTCCAAAATGTCATTCGGAATATACCTACGAAGACGGAGCGATGTATATTTGTCCTGAATGCACCTTTGAATGGGCCAAAGATGCGGTCGTAGAAAATGCCGACCATGATCGTGTCGTGCGTGATGCTCATGGGAATGTTCTCAGCGATGGGGACACTGTCACCTTGATCAAGAATCTAAAGATTAAGGGCTCCTCATCGGTAGTCAAAGTTGGAACCAAGGTAAAGAACATCCGGCTCGTCGAAGGAGACCATAATATTGACTGCAAAATTGATGGGATCGGTGCCATGCAATTGAAATCAGAATTTGTAAAGAAGGCGTGATTGAGCGCAACAACGAAATGATCGTCAAGTGGAGAGGAATTTGAAAGGCCGAGTGTCTTCTCCTTACCTGCCGCACCTGCCGCCTGACAGCCAAAATTATGAGGTGATCAATGAAGTTCAAAATGGCTCATACCAACATCAATGTCCTGGATCTCGGAAGAAGTTTGGCATTCTATAAAGAAGCCCTTGGCTTGAAACAAATCCGTTCCTTTGACCATCCTGAAGGTGAATTTAAGCTTGTCTATATTTCAGACGATTCCAACGCTTATCAGATCGAATTTACGTGGTATCGAGACCGTACAGAAGATTACCACCATGGTGACAATGACCTGCATCTCGCCTTTTATGTGGATGATTTTGATGCCGCCTATCAGAAGCACAAAGATATGGGCTGCATCTGCTATGAAAACAAGGAGATGGGGATATACTTCATCAAAGATCCTGATGGGTATTGGCTTGAAGTACTTCCTGAGAAAAAATAAGGTTTGGCTCCTTTGTATAATCTGGGCGTTGTCTACATTGCTTGTGAACGGCAAGGCTTCAATTGCTGGCTCTGATCACAACCTCCCGGCCTGTCCATCTTCACCAAATTGCGTTTCCAGTCAAGCGGCGGGCAACCGATTTATTGAGCCATTCTCCGTGTACGGGGATACGAAGGCAGCCTTCGATACGTTGAGGGAGATTCTTGAACAGAGGAAAGATGCGACTATTGTCAACGCGGACGACAGAGAGATCAGGGTAGAATTCAAGACCACAGTGGGATTCGTGGACGATGCCATTTTTGTTCTGGATGGTGAGAAAAAGGTCATCCATGTCCGTTCAGCATCCAGGTTGGGGTATTGGGATTTGGGCAAGAATCGACGGCGCTTGGAAACAATCCGGCAGGAGTATCAGAATGCCAACAAATAAAACCCACCCTGGATGCAATCCGAACAATGGACGATTGATTACTGATGAACAATCTGGGGCATAACCCGAATCACCTAAAAAGGACCACGAACATGAATAAAACTGAACTCATCGATGCCATCGCCAAATCAGCCGACATTACAAAATCCGATGCAGGCAAGCTTCTCAACGGAATGATGGATGCTATATACGAAGCTCTTTCCAGTGGCGATAGCGTTACCTTGATTGGCTTTGGAACCTTCTCTGTATCAGAACGTGCCGCCAGGACCGGCAGAAATCCATCGACAGGTAAAGAGATCAAGATTGCTGCCAAGAAAGTCGCCAAATTCAAGCCCGGCAAGGCGTTGTCAGATTCTGTGAATTAGTCTATGCGGGAACTGATTGGCCATTCTGTTTTTGAGGAAACACCGCTTTGGATATAGCTGCATTAGCATCCCTTTCAGATAATTACATCTATGCATCAATAAACCAGGAAACAAAAGAGGCCTTTTGTGTTGATCCTGGAGAGGCAGGCCCCGTCCTTTCCTGGCTAAGTGCGCACTCTGCTAAACTTAGCCAAATATTGTGTACTCATCATCATTCAGACCACACAGGCGGCATTCGCTCACTTGTACAACATTTTCCAGAAGTACAAGTGATTGGCACCAATGATTCTGGACGCATTCCGTGTCAAAATCGATTTGTCAAACCAGCTGAGAAGTTCATGGTAAACAATCAGGAATGTGAAGTTTTCGATGTCCATGCGCATACCCGCGCCCATGTCGCCTATTATTTTGCTGAAAGCCATGACTTTTTCTCTGGAGACACTATTTTTGCAGGTACCTGCGGGGCGATCTTTGAAGGCACGCTAAGCGACATGCTAACAGCACTCAAAAAAATCAGGGCGCTTCCCGGACAAACGAAAATTTGGTGTGCTCATGAATACAGCCTTATGTATCTTAAGAACGCAGCGAGAGTGGAGCCATGGAATGAAGCAACCAAGACCAGAGTAAAAGTCATGGAGGATCTTCTTCAGCAGAAACAGCCTACGGTTCCGCTTCTGCTGTCAGATGAAATCCTCACAAACATCTACCTTCATTGGGATCATCCTCATTGGGTACAATCACGCAACGGCAAAACTGACTTAGAAATATTTCAGAAGATTGCAGAAACTGATGGCTAATTGACTATGGATTCAGCGGAGACTCTTCGATTCATAAAGGGGCTAATCAAGAAGCACGGGAAGGATTTTTCTCTCAATCTCAAATACATGACTGCCAATAATAAGATAAAGAAACGGCACGGGCGATTTGTCTCTATTGTCGATGACCACGAACTTATCCTGCTCAACCAGGATAAAGGTAGTGAGAACCGATTCGAGGTTTCCCGAATACTGGAGATCGAAAGACGAGACTAGAAAGTTTCAAGAAATCACCGGTTACATACAAATCAGACACCATGAATTCACGTTAGAGAGGGGAAACCATGCGATACCGTCTATTGGGCCGAACCGGCCTCTATGTTTCTGAACTTTGCCTTGGCACAATGACCTTCGGCAGTGAAGGATTCTGGAAGGTAATGGGAAGCCTGGACCAGAACGCCGTCACCAGCATGGTCAAACAGGCCTTTGATGCCGGGATTAATTTTATTGATACGGCCAATGTCTATTCTCTAGGGCAATCTGAAGCCTTAACCGGACAAGCTATCCGGGATCTCGGCCTAGCCAGGGATGAGTTGGTAATTGCGACAAAGGCAACCGGCGTCATGTCAGAGACGGCGCTTAATGGTCGTGGCCAGTCTCGATACCATCTGATGAATGAGGTGGATGCCAGTTTGAAGCGCCTTCAAATGGATCATATCGACTTGTATCAGCTTCATGCCTTTGACCCATTGGTGCCTCTCGAAGATTCGTTATCGACCTTGAACGACTTGGTGCGTAGCGGGAAAGTCAGATATATCGGTCTCTGCAATATGGCCGCCTGGCAGGTCATGAAAGGCCTGGCCATTTCAGAGCGAAGAGGTTGGGCCAGGTTTGAAAGCGTTCAAGCCTACTACACAATCGCAGGGCGAGATATTGAGCGTGAACTGGTTCCGTTGATGAATGACCAGCAACTGGGACTCATGGTCTGGAGTCCATTAGCTGGTGGATTGCTTAGCGGCAAGTTTCGCCGAGATGAAAAAGGACCAGAAGGGGCAAGACGGAACACCTTTGATTTCCCTGTGGTCGATAAGGAAAAAGCGTTTCGTTGTGTCGAGTTGATGCGTGATGTTTCCAAATCACATGGCGTCTCTGTCGCCCAAGTCGCACTGGCCTGGTTACTGAGCAAGCCATACGTGAGCACTGTCATCATTGGAGCAAGAACAAATGATCAACTCAATGACAATATTGCCTCATCATCGTTACAATTGACTGAAACCGAATTAGAGATTTTGGATCAAGCAAGCACATTGTCTCAAGAATACCCAGGGTGGATGCTTGCACTTCAAGGGAAATACAGAGCGACTCCCCCAATCAAGTGATAGTTCGGAGTAGATCAAACTTTTACGA
>JAQUKQ010000122.1 GCA_028718985.1 Desulfobulbaceae bacterium
CGGTTGCCATTCCTCCCTTTCACGGATCAAAAACTCCGTATTCTCCGTTTGGCACCTGATCATTCGTCCGAGCAGGAAATCTCGCCAATCACCGCGAAGACGGCAGAAGGCGATCAAATGCCAATTGCCCATGTAGTTGACCATGTGGTGTGGCTCAACGGTTCGCATGACACCTTTAATCTTTGCCGGTGAGTGATAGCTGAAGGTCAGTAGCCGACCTTGTAATAACGCTGAGGTCACTCCCTTGAATATCTGGGGGTCAGTGCGATTGATATTCTTCCATCTGAACGAGAAGGCATCTTCCGGATGAGCTCGCCCAGGAAGGTTGGCTGCCAGCAATGAACCGAGCCGCTTGGAAACCCGCCCCAGTTCTTCACCAAGAGATCCAGCCGAGGCCTCTGTAATCAGCTTTTGAGAGATAAGCAGGGCGAGCAGTTCTTCTTCCGAAATGCGAGTGACAGGAAGTTGAAAGCTGGGGTCAGTGTAGTGGTAGCCCTTTTTGAAGAAGTTGTACTCCAAAGGCACAAGGAGACGATCACGAAAATACTCGATACTCCGCTGAGCAGTCTTGGCAGAGATCTCAAACTGGTCTGCCAGGTTGAATGAGTTTGGGTAGCGCTGTCTCCGGATCTCGTTATCAAACCAGATAAATCGCTCAAGAAATAGTTGGTCACCCATAAAAGTTTTCTCCATCGTTATAGGCATCATGCAGCTTTGTCGTACGACTATAGTCTGGTGAAACACTAACGTCAAACAAGGGATTTGAATCCTCTCTGGTTGCAGGAAAATATTTTTCAAAAATAATTTCACTATGTCACTGTTTGGGGGAGTGCGTCGTTTATAACTGCAATCATAAAAGCCACGGGGACGTTGCCCGGGTGATCGAAACGATGCCAGTCAAACAAGGAGAACAACCATGCAGAAGCTAACAACGATAGTTCCAACAGGAAACAAAACCCTCAGCAAGAGAGTTGCCGTGACCATCGCGACGGTATTTGTCTCTGGTGCATTATTGTGGCTCGGGGCGACAATAATGAGCAGTAAACCAATTGTGATCCCCCAAGCATCGTTTCCGCTATCCATTGACGAGGCGATTTCTGCCCAAAGAACGAATCACAATGATCAATTTGAGCTTAGAGACCAAATCATCATAACCTATGCGGATTCGGAAAAGGTCTCAAGGCAGGCTATAGCGTTTCAGGAATTCAAAAAGGAGATTGCCTCGGCAACTCAGGATCTCAATAGCTCTGCTGCTGGTGTCAATGATATTGTCGAACGGCTAACATCACTGAAAACATGTATATCCCTGACCTACCTGATGGCTAAGGGTTTATTCATTGGTGGTTCACCTGTTAATGAGATATTCTTGGCCGAGGCTGGAGAGGTGGATCACATCACCAGCACATCAGTCAGGAAAGCCACCCAGGCCATAGAACGACTCCATGCAACCTTGAAAATTATTGAGGATAGCTATACCGAAACGTATATTGTCGGACCGGAGACAGAATGGGTGGCAACTGACATTCAGGATGAAGCCTCGGGCCGAACGTCAGCAAGGGATATGAAACAGCTTGAATTAACTAAGACAATCGCGTTTGATAGCACTTTCGGAAGTGCTTCGGCCCTGCTGAGTGCAACGGCACTGGCAAAGACCGCAAGTAGCAGCGCTTGGAATCTATTCGGGGTAGTTGAGAAAAAAGCAGCCAACCGAATGGCTCTAGCTGCCCTCCCAGCAATTGCTGACGGGCCTTTACCTATCGGGGATATGGTTGCCATAGCCCTGGAATCTGGTTGTCTCGCCTGGAGTTTCCATGAAGTTTATGAAGCCCAGCGAACGATAAAAAATGACCTCCATCGAGAACTCTCTAGCGTCATGAAACAGAACTCAAACCACATACGGGAATGGGCCATGACTGTTGGCAATGAGTTGATGGAGGTTGCCGCATTATCCAGGCCTGCTCCTAAAGGAAAGGCCGCGATAAAGGCACACCCCAGAAAATGAGCATGGAAACGATCGCCGTTATTGACTTTGAAACAACAGGACTATCGCCAAACATGGGGGATCGAGCGACTGAAGTGGCTGTAGTCCTGCTTGAGGGAGGAGTAATCGTTGATCGTTACCAGAGCCTGATGAACGCTGGAGTCCGGATTCCTCCATTTATTGAAGAGCTTACCGGCATCTCGAATGCCATGATCCGGAAGGCTCCGCCTGTCACCAAGGTGATGAAAGAGTTGGCCGACTTTGTTGGCAAAGTCCCATTGGTTGCCCACAATGCCTCTTTTGACCGTAAGTTCCTGGATGCTGAGTGGAACAAGATCCGTAAGCAGCGGCAACAGGAATTTGTTTGTACGATGCTTTTGGCACGCAGAATTTACAAGGCAAGCCCGAATCACAAATTGGGGACATTGGTCAATTATCTTGGTCTCCCTTGCACTGGCCGTTATCATCGGGCAATGGCTGATGCCGAAATGACGGCACATTTGCTCGTGACGATGGTGTCAGACCTTGAACAACAATATGGCCTGCGTCAAGTATCTCATGAGTTTTTGCGATCGATTCAAACGGCACCTAAAGTAAGAATTGATGCCTATGTCGAGCGAGCTAAGAGCCGTTTTGGATTATAACTGCCCGGAATTTCATACCTAAAGAGGATACCTATGGCCATGAAAGTTGAACTCAAGGACAACAAACTCTTTATCGAGATCGATCTGGAGAAGCCAACCAAGTCATCATCAGGTAAGACTCTCGTTGTGGCCAGCACCCATGGGAATATCGTTACCAATGTCGAGGTAGAGGGTAAGCCGGTTACCATCGGTCTTAACGCCTATATCAAACGCTGAGGGCTGCCCTGTGTGTGGTCGTTTTGCCTTCACCATTCCGGCTGAAGTATTGGCGGAGACCTTCGGGGTTTCGGTACCGCCAGTCTTGGAACACCGGTACAACATAGCCCCCACCCAACAGGTTTTCATCGTTCGTGACGATGCTGATGGACGAAATCTTTCCAACGCCCGTTGGGGTCTGATACCTCATTGGGCAAAGGATATTTCAATTGGCAGCAAGATGATCAATGCTCGGGCTGAAACGGTCCATGAGAAACCGGCCTTTCGCCAAGCAATCAAAGCCCGTCGCTGTATTGTCCCTGCAGGCGGTTTTTTTGAGTGGTTGGCCAGGCCTAACGGCAAAATTCCCTATTACATCACCATGAAAGATGGTTCACCACTCCCCATGGCAGGGATCTGGGAATCATGGAGATCACCGGAGGGAGCCATTGTTGAGAGTTGCTCCATATTGACGACGACAGCGAATGAGCTGATGACACCTATCCATCACCGGATGCCAGTCATCCTTCGTTCCGAAGAGTTTGATTTCTGGTTGGACCGTACTGTCACCGACCCGATTAAGCTAAAACGCCTATTTCCGCCGTATCCTGCGGTTTTGATGGCATCTTGGCCGGTATCACGGTTGGTCAATAGTCCGGCACATGATTCCAGCGACTGTATCAAGCCTGAACCATCCTGATGTCTGTGATGAAAAGGGAGACAAGGGTATTGGACAACAACTTATTTCTCTCATGCGACAACCGATAAGCAAGCAGACTGGCGTTATCGAAGAAACCGTCCGAGGAATTGTGGATCGCGTTACCTACCACAACTCCGACAACGGCTTTTCGATTTTACGGGTCTTCCCGTTCAATAATCCGCACCAGCAAGAAACTATTGTTGTCCACCAAACGAAAGTATTTGCTGGTGCGACTATGGAGTTTAGTGGCTCTTGGACTGTCCACCCTAAGTTTGGCCGGCAATTTCAAGCGATCAAAGCAGTCGAAAAGAAACCAGCCACCTCAGCGGCACTCGAAAAGTATCTTGGCTCAGGCCTGATCAAAGGGGTAGGACCAAAGACAGCGAAGAGCATTGTTGGTCATTTCGGGAGGCAGACCCTTGATATCTTTGAAGGAGACATAGACCGACTGACCGATGTCCCAGGCATCGCCCTCAAGAAACTTCAGATGATCAGCGCTGCCTGGACTGAGCATCGGGCGATCCGCGAAGTGATGATGTTCCTGCAGGCCCATGGCATCAGCACTCTTTTCGCTGTCCGCATCTATAAGCAATACGGAGATAAGGCCATCCCCTATGTGAGCGAAGATCCCTACTGCCTCGCCAATGATTTCTATGGGATAGGGTTTTTCTCTGCCGACAAGGTGGCCTTGAGCATCGGCCTGGCGACGGATAGCCCACAGCGGATCATGGCAGGAATCAAGCATGTCTTGGCGGCAAGTCGAGATTTCGGCCACTGCTATCTGACCGAATCGCAAATAGAGGTGCAGGTAAAAGAGCTTCTTGAATTAGACCTTGGGGACAGGTTGTCTGGATTGCTAGGACAGATGGAGCATGAAGGTCAGCTGATGGTTCGTCAGCTTGCCCCTTCGGGCGGGATTGCCGAATCATGCTATTACTCGAAGTCCCTCTTCTACGATGAGTTGTCTGTGGCCAAGAAGGTCTCCGGTTTTGGCAATCCTCCTCAAGTCGATAAAGACAGGGTTGGCAGGTGGATCAGCCGATACTGCGAGTCCAAGAATATATCCTTAAGCGATGAACAGGCCGCTGCCGTCAACAGTATCGCCTGTGAAAAGTTCTCTATCCTGACCGGCGGTCCTGGCTGTGGCAAGACCACCACGACACTGGTGATCGTTAAATTACTTGAGGCGATGCAGCTCAAGGTATTGCTTGCTGCGCCAACTGGTCGAGCCGCTCAACGAATGACCGAGGTTATTGGCCGAGAAGCAAAAACGATCCATCGCCTGTTGGAGTGGCAGAATGGCAAATTCAAGAAAAGCGAAGAAGAACCCTTGGCGGTAGATTTTCTTATCGTTGACGAATGTTCCATGCTGGACATCAACCTGACGGCCTCGCTCTTGAAGGCGGTTCCCGATCAGAGTCAGGTCCTCTTTATCGGTGATGCGGATCAACTGCCGTCGGTTGGCGCTGGTAACGTCCTGAAAGATATGATCGGTTCAGGTAAGGTGCCCTGTTTCAAGCTGACCAAGATCTTCCGGCAGGCACAGGAGTCATTGATCATCAGGTATGCCCACCAGATCAACAGCGGCGAGATGCCTCCAATCGATTCGCCGTTCAAAAAACCTGCACTGTGGCAGAACAAAGTTGATTGCCTGTTTCTGGATTCAGAGGAGGCCACGAAAGATCAGTTATCCTTTGTGAGCAAGGTGAAACGGTTTCATGATCTCAAAACATCTCACCTTGGCACTTACTCAGAGAATGATACCAACCCCTATGAATTCCGTACCAATGAGGCATTAGTCCCCTATGAGACAGAGCTTGTCATCCCCAAGAAATTCCAGCATGTCAATTTGGAAGAGGTCTATAAGGCTGAAACCAAGGTTGATGAGTTGCTCTCGGTCTTAAAAAAGGTGCACCCTTGGTCATCGTTACATTATGGACTGGCTGCGTCCGATATTGTCAGGAAACTTTATCTGGACTGGATACCGAAGTATTTTGGCAAAAATTGTGAGATTCAGATTCTTTCACCAATGACCAGAGGCAGTCTTGGCACGGTCAGTCTCAATGCCATGATTCAGGAATCGGCCAATCCTCCCAAAGAAGGAAAAAGTCAGCTGAAGGTTGGAGAAAGGATCTTCCGGGTTGGCGACAGGGTGATTCATCGAAGAAACAATTATGATCTTGGTGTCTTTAACGGCGACATTGGCTTCATCAAGGAAATTGACAATGAAGAGTTGACCTGCGTCATTGCATTTTCTCCCGACAACCGGGAGGTGTTTTATCAAAAAGAAGATATTGTGGAGCTGGACCTGGCCTATGCCATCACGATCCACAAAAGTCAGGGTAGTGAATTTGAAGCGGTGATTATTCCGGTCCTCACCCAGCATTTCAAAATGTTGTTCCGGAATCTCATCTACACCGGCCTGACCAGAGCCCGGAAACTGGCTGTCTTCGTTGGCACCCGAAAGGCATTGGCCATGGCGGTTCAAAATCAGGATACCAGCCAACGGCAAACGGCACTCAAGCAACTGATCATGGCTGGTATGCAATAACATGGATACGACACTGCTGTTCACCGGATTGATCTTCGGTTCCATTGGCATGGGGTATATGGTCTATGGACGAAAACAAGCCAACGTTATGGCCCTTTTGGCGGGAGTTGGTCTTTGTGTCTTTCCATATTTTACAAACAGTGTCTGGATGTCGATTTTGATCGGCCTGGGTCTTGTGATCCTGCCCTTTGTGGTCAGGCTTTGATCTTTACGGTCGACTTGTTGGCTTAGGAGAAAAATGTCAATAAAATCAGCATTTGACAAATACTCAGCGGAATATGATGGAGGAAGGCGCAAGCTTATCCCTTGCTTCGATGATTTCTATAGAACTGCGATCTCTGTCATTCCATTCGATAAAGGGAAAACAATCAGGGTATTAGATCTTGGAGCTGGCACAGGTCTGTTGTCAGAAATGGTCGCAGTGGCTTATCCCTGCTCAGAACTAACTCTTGTCGATGTTTCTGGCAAAATGCTTGCCATTGCAAAAAACAGGCTCAGTAAATTTACCAATACAATCGAATACCGAGAAGAAGATTACACTGAATGGCCGATACAGGATAAATATGATTTGATTATCTCCTCTCTATCAATTCATCACCTCAACGATACTGAGAAAAGGGAATTGTTTGGCAACTGTTATTGCTCTCTCTCCTCTGAGGGTGTTTTTATCAACGCTGACCAGATATTAGGAGAGAGTCCGACCATTGAAAAAATGTATCGAGCGAAATGGCTTGAAGAAGTCAAAAATAATGGGGTGTCAGAACAAGAATTGGAATCGGCTTTTGAGAGAATGAAGGAAGATAAAATGTCAACGTTGCCTTATCAACTCGCCTGCCTCAGTGAAGCAGGTTTTTCAGAGACAACGTGCTGGTATCAAAATTTCAGTTTTGTGGTGTTTAGTGGAACAAGAAAATAAAATCGTTAAGCCTGGATTGCACGGCACCCTTTAGGTTGTTGAAGATCTGAAGTGGTGGGGTTGCGAGGCAACCTTCAGCTCCAAACCATATTTCTCTTGCCAGTTTAGAGTATTTATTCTATTTTAGAATAAATACTCTAAACACAGGAGGAATACCATGAAGGTTCTGCTCATTCAACCCCCGAGTCACACCCCCTTTCTTGATCAATTTTTTTTGTTTGAGCCGTTGGCCTTGGAATACCTTGGGGCCGGACTCAAACTGGACGGCCACACAGTGGAACTCATCGATGCCCGGTTGGAGCCGGATATTGAGAGCGCCTTCCGCAGGTTTCAGCCGGAACTGGTGGGGCTTACCGGCTACACCAGTCATGTCAATATCGTCAAGGATATTGCGACCCGACTCAAAGCTATCTCCCCTGAGCTCTTCATTGTTGTCGGCGGACACCATGCCACAGTGAAGCCGGAAGATTTTAACGTGCCGGATATTGATATCGTGGTCATCGGCGAAGGGGTTTTCACTCTGGGCGAGATCGTCTCAACGTTGGTGGCAGGGACATCTCTCTCCGAGATCAACGGGCTTGCCATCACTGGTTCGGAGGGGCTGGTATTCAGCACGCCGCGGCCTTACACCGATCTCAATGACCTCCCCATTCCTGATCGTTCACTGACTGCGAGCTATCGAAAACATTATTTCAGCGAATGGTTTAAACCCCTGGCCTCTGTGCGCACCTCGCTGGGTTGTATCGCCCGCTGTAACTTTTGCGCCCTTTGGTCCATCACTGGCGGGAGATATTTGCGCCGCGATCCGGCGGCAGTAGTGGCTGAGTTGAAGACCATTAACGAGCCGAATGTTTTCTTCTGTGATGACGAGTCTATGTGCGATGCACAGCGGATGGATCAACTGGCCGACTTGATTCAAGAGGCAGGGATAAAAAAGAACTACTTCCTTTATGGACGGGTAGACACCATCATCAAGCACCCGGAGTTGTTTGCCAAATGGGCAAAAATCGGTCTGGCCCAGGTTTTTGTTGGCATGGAGGACTCTTCCGACCAACGCCTGAAGACAATGAACAAAGGGATCACCACGGCGCAGCAGGGCCAAGCGGTCAAAATTCTTGATGGGCTTGGGATCATGATGTATGCCTCCTACATGGTCAATCCCGATTACAGCCTTGCGGACTTCCGGAACCTGCTGGCCTATGTGCGACGGCTGAAACACAAATACGCCACCTTCACCGTTATGACCCCGCTTCCCGGCACCAAACTATATGCCGAACGATACGAAGAAATCTTAAGCCACAAACCGGAGCTC
>JAQUKQ010000123.1 GCA_028718985.1 Desulfobulbaceae bacterium
GAGGCTTACACTGACCTCTTTCAAGGACACGGCCCTATGCTGGCAAGCCATCGAGGCTGGGACCCTGGAGCCTTGCCGGTAGCAAAAGAACTGGCCTCTCTCTTCGACGCGCCTCTCTATTTCACAACAATCAGCCGACTGCTGATCGACACCAACCGCTCACCCACACACCGCAATCTTTTTTCTGAAATCAGCCGTCACCTATCCTCCATTGAAAAAGAACATATCATTGAACAGCATTATCTACCTCACCGCCGACAAATCTACGAAGAGATAGAAACCCTTCTTGACCGCGGGGCAGCCGTTTTGCACCTGGCCATCCACAGTTTCACTCCAATCCTGGCAGGAATAAAAAGAAACGCCGATCTCGGCCTGCTCTACGACAGCAAACGCCCAAGGGAACGCCACCTCTGCCAAGTCTGGCAGGCTAGACTGAAAAATTCCCACCCAGAGCTGACTACTCGCCGTAATTACCCGTATCGTGGCCAGAGCGATGGGCTGGCCACCTCATTCCGGCGGAAATTCACTGAGGAGCGCTATCTAGGGATTGAGGTCGAGATCAACCAGCAGCAGTTGGCTGATACCGCCAAGGCAGGCATAGTCGCCAGATTGCTTTCCCAGACATTACGACTGAGCCTTTCCACCCCCTCTCCCGCCAAAATCGGCCCACACCCGACAAACGACGAGCTCGTTGCTATTGTCGACACAAAAAACAACGTTACCGGTCAAGCAACCCGTCAGGAGATGCGGCGGTTGAAGCTAATCCACCGGGCAACTTACATCCTGGTCTTCAATAGTCACGGGGAGCTCTTTGTTCAGAAACGGACGAAGAGCAAAGACCTCTACCCTGGTTTTTGGGATATCGCGGCCGGTGGTGTCGTACAAGCCGGTGAATCCTACGAAGAGTCGGCCCACCGTGAACTGCTTGAAGAGCTGGGGGTCATCGCCAAACTCGAATTTCTCTTTGAGAGGTATTTTGCCGATGAGCAGAATAAGGTGTGGGGACGGATCTATCGCTGCCAGCACGACGGCCCTTTTATGTTACAGAGATCTGAGGTAGAGAGCGGGGCCTTCATGCAACCAGAAGCAATCCTCGCGGCAACCGACCCCTTCACCCCAGATGGCCTGGCCATCCTGATCGAGATAATGGGTAGAGACAATGATCGTTTTCATCCATGAAAATGCGCTCTGTTATCTGCTCTGGACTTGTTTCAGACCAAAGATGGCGAACGGGAAAGACATTGACATCGAGAATGGGTTCGACTATTGATTTGCCATCTTCCAATCGTGAGCGATCACTGGATATCCCCTCTGCTTCGCAGCCCTGCTGCGCTCATTGCCTGCACTCTGGCAGAGCCACACAGTGATGGTCTACGCCTCGATCAGAATCTTCCAACCACTTTGCTGCCAGAGCACAAACTCTTTAAACCGACCGCACACAACCCATGATCAAAAAACGCTTCCCCAGAAAAGTTTCCTTTTTCGGTAGGAACTGGACAGTTAAGGGATTGTCACTATGGCTCCTTAGCTGGGCGATTTTCTTGTCTTCCAGCGAGGCACAGGCCACTGGCAAAACGACCGATATCCACCCGGACACCCCGCAACCACGCCGCTTTATCGTGCGCGGAACCACGCTTATCGACCAGGCTGGCAAGCAACCAGTTTTTTTTCACGGCATGGGCTATTCCCCGTACCTAAAGGGTGAAACGCCGCAGCACGGCGCGGGACCCGGTAACGATACCCGTTACCCAGGGCACCTCGCACTGCTGAAAAAAATGGGGGTAGACTACCTTCACGTTTTTCCCCTGCGCATGCCGACCAATTTCTTCACTGCCCTAGACGACACGACCTTGGTTTACGGCCAGGACATCTGGATAGACCCCTTCGCCCCTGATATTCTAGACGAAAAATACCTGGCGGCTACCCTCAAAAACATCAAGCAGGTCATCGACCACACGTACGCAATTGGCCGCCCAGAGCGCCTGGTGCTCTTCTCGATAGGCGACGAATTGCAAGCGGCGACGGTGGAACGTACCAACGCACTTCACCCCTCGGTGCGCGACTACCGCGGCAAACACCTCACCGTTACTGGACGCACCGCCAGCGAAGTCGCCCTGGCACGGCTCATCGACGAAGCCATGGACTACGAGCTTTCGCACTACGGCCAACGCCACCTCTATTGCCACACCAGTTGGACTCACATCGGCCCTCTCGCCAATCGTCCCGACCTGGATATCCAGCCCCAGCACGTCCTGGTGCCGGATATGGGAGACCTCATATGCATGAACATCTACACCTATGCCCACGGGGTATTGACCTCTCCACCCGGCTCAGTTACCGGAACCAATTTTCAGGGATATCTGGAAGAGATGGCCGCGACTTCTGACAAACCGATCCTGATAACCCAGGTTGGCTTCTCGACTTCCCCCATCATGCCGAAACCCGAAGTGGTCGATTATGGCGGCCAAAAACCAGCAAAGATCGCCAAGATATTTCGTTCGGTCTGGAGGGATATCCGCACAGCCAGGCACCGAGATCATTTCAGCGGGCTGGTCTTTTTTGAATTCCAAGATGAGTGGTGGAAGATCGGCTGGACGCCTGACGATGAGAACCTGCACGAAACAGGCGACCCAGAAGAGTGGTTCGGCCTCTATGAGATAGGAAAAGACAACAAGCTGATCCCAAAGGGAGATCTTCCTGAAGTTGTGCGACAGCTTTTCACCGAACCCTGACACCCAATAATCCTTCGTCCCTCTTCTCAGCTGGAGTCTACGGCATTGCAATCGATCATCTCCCTCCTCCCTCTTGCTATCCTTACCATGACGCCGCTCATCTGGCGTTTGGCGCACAAGGGCAGCAGCGAATTTATCGGCCTGTTGTCGGATGGCGGTATGGGACTCTTGTTCTTCGCCCTTCTGCTCTGGAGTCCTCGTTGGCTTCGCATCATCCTGTCCCTGATCTGGGCCGGTTTCATCATTGGTGCCAACGAGCTGGTGGCGGCCATGAATCGCCTCCCTGCCTGGCAAGACCTGCACTATCTCGCCAATGCCGACTTCGTAAAAAACAGCACGGCCAGCCTTAACCTCTCGTCGCCAGCTCTTGTGTGGACGATGTCAGTCGCAACGTTGTTGGTCTGCGTCTTGCCTCTTGCCAAACCAAAATGGCGGTATAGCCTTCCTCTTCTCGCGACGACCATCGTCCTGCTGCTGTTTCATAACCAACTGAGCCGTAAAAACGACGACCAGAGCGTGGTCGCCCGTCACAACGCCCTGCACTGGTTTTTCATCGATGCGTTTCTCGCTCCGACTCCGTTAAGTGCCCAATCCCTGGCCGACTACCATCTTCCCCAGGGATTAAGTCGGGCCGATCTCGACGGCACCCCTTTACTCCCAAAGAAGGGCACCGCTAAAAATGTCCTCATCATCACCCTGGAGGGCATCCCGGGTCTTTACCACCCAGAGATCCGCACAGCCATGGGCGTTGCGACCGACAGGGTGACCATGAAGCGCCTGGCGGAGAGCACTCCGGAGGCCATGCTGGTCCCCGACTTCACCGCCCACAGCCATCAGACCATCCGCGGTCTCTACGCCTTGCTGTGCGGTGACTTCAGCAAGCTCTCCTGGGACACACCCAAGGCGGTTGAGTTGTCCGGCAACCCAGAACGGGCCAAGAAATGCCTGCCCGCTCAGATGGCAGATCATGGCTGGGACACCCACTATCTGCAAGGAGCCGGACTCTCTTTCATGGGGAAAGATCGATTCATGCCCCTGATCGGCTTCGGCGAGGTTCATGGCAACGAGTGGTTTACGGAGGTTAATCCCTACCCCTTTGAGTGGGGGGTGATTGATTCGGTTTTTTTCCGCGGCGCACGAGAGTACATCACCACCCTCCAGAAGAAGAAACACCCATGGTTTTTAACGCTGCTGACAGTCGGCACGCACCAGCCTTACGCCGTGCCCGATGATGTGGCGGCCCACTACCCGGACCGCCGTGCCGCCACCGTAGACTTGCTGGATCAGGCCGTGGCCACCTTCATAGAAGGCCTGCGCCAAGACGGCGTGCTCGAAGACACCCTGGTCATCGTGACATCCGACGAATCTCATGGCGCGGAACAGGCCGAGTGGATCAGCAGTTGGGGCTTGGGCATCGTCCTTGCGCCGGAGGCCAAACAACTCCCACGCCAGAAGAGAGGGGGCTATGGCTTAGTTGACGGCGAAGTCTCCATCCTCGACTATTTAAGGCTGCCAATTCCGACAGAGGTGGTCGGGAGGAGTCTCTTTCGCGATTACACCACCCCGCGAGAGATGGTCTCCTACACTACCTCCAAGCGACGCTGGCACACGGCCGACAACTTGCGCTACGAATGCTCGGACGACGGTCGCTGCCGAGTGGGTAAGGCCGACAGCCTGTTGGGTCCCCCCCCCGCCGATTTTGTACAGGACATAGAGGGAAAAAAGAATCCTATCTTTCTTATCGCAGCCATTCTGGATCACAACCTTCTTCCCAAAAACGGATCCCGTACCCTGAAATTCGCCGGCGGTGAGGTCAGAAAGCTTCCTGAGAAGGTAAAAAATGAGTGGTCAGACAACTTGATTGGCGCCCAATACCTCGACTTTCCAGCCCATTCCAGGGTGCGTGTATCGATTCGGCTAAAGGTGTTACAGGCCCCTGCGGAGGGGGTGCAGCTTAGATTGGTTCTAAAGCAGTGGGAGGGTACGATCAAAAGCATCCAGCACGACGGCTTTCCAGTGCTCCATTCGCAGGAAGAAGGTAAACTGGAATTCTCCTTCGACAATCCGGAGGCCCGGCAAGCCTTCTCCTTCCACCTCCTGGGAGAGGGCAAGGATGCGGAGATTCAGCTGGAGCGGTTCGACGTTACCATTGAGAGCTGAAGGGGGAGAGGGGAACGGTCGTCACTCGGAGGCGTGTGCCATCAACCGTAGATAGTCGTCGTGACGTGCCATGCGATCATCAAGAAGCTTGTTTTCGATAAAACCACAGGTGTGTTTCTGACAATAGGCCCCTTCAGTGATGTAGTTAAATACCATACTCGGCACATCATAGTGATGGATTGTCGCGTATTTCTTCGCCTTGCCATCTTCGATAATCAAGATGCGGTTCATGTGCAGGCTCTCATCCGTATTGTCCAGATAGTGCAATTTCTTGTAGCTCTTGCGCCCGTACTGACCAGGGGGGACATGATCACTAACCAAAATGATCAAGCTCTTCTCGTCCAGTTCGAGTAACCGGCCTACATAATCGGCAATAGCCTCGGAACGGTAAAAGATCTGATTCGCCGCTCGTTCCAACTGCGGATCCTTGAAGGGCGCGATCATCTTGATCACCCGCGGCCGTTTCTGCTCATTCAATAAATGTGGAAAATGTCCATAGACCGTCAAGACGTAGTTAAACAACGGTGGCCCGCTTTTATCTTTGAGTAACGGCGTGATGAATTTCAAGTTTTGCTCAAACAACACGCTGTCAAACATATACTCCATCTCGCCCTCGGTGTTGCCGCGCGACAGATAGCTGTCACTACTGGCGCTGTACTCGCGTGGAAAATAGGACTGATCAAACCCCGCCCCCTGGTAGGCATTGGGTTCATTAAAGAAACTTGGGTTATAGGCATTTGTGGCTATCGTCTGATACCCCAGTAAGCGCAGCTGCCCCGGCAGGCAATAGGCCTGAGCCCCAGTAAACCCGTTGAACTCAACACCTGCCAACTCCTCAAAGGCGGGAACGCCGCACAGCACCTCGAATTCCGCCTGGGCAGTTTTTCCACCAACAACCGGCGAAATAGAGAAACCCATGTTGTTGCCGAAGAGTTTTTGAAAGCTCGGGTGGAAGGGGTTTTTGCTGTACTTGGCAGCCTTAAACAGGGTTGGATCGACGAAGCCCTCCATCACCACCAGATGCACATTACGATTGTTGCTGTTGCCACGCAACTCGGCAGCCAGTGCCTGGGCCTGTTGCTCATACCGGGGTCGATCCCTAAAGGCTTTGGTTTTTGCTTGCGCAATATTGCGTTCTGCCTCCCGGTACAGCAGCATCATAAAACGACCATTATTTTCTGCACTGACCGCATCGGACCAAAAGACGATTTCACGGCCAACTTTTCGGTATGCGGCAGTGTAGTATTCCGGATAGCATTCAGCCACCGTAACCAGCATGACGATCGGAAGCGCCCCCGCCACCAACCGCCAAAATTTACGGTAGTTAATGGCCCAGAGAAAACAACTCAGCGGTGCGACAACGGTGACAAGGAGCACGGCGATGTGTTTAGCAGTCAACACCTTGAGCAACTCCGGTATTTCAGCCTGCTCGGAGAGACGAAAAACATTGCTGTACATCAGGAAATAAAGATCCTGCCCGACATAGGCGAGAAGAATTGGGATGACCGCCAATATCGGCTGCCAGCGGGATGGCCGTAAAATCAGGTTGCAGTAGAAGTAAAGATAGACAAGAAAGGCCAATTCGAGATATTGCTTACCGAGAGCGAGACCACCGGTAGCATCAATAAACAACATGCCCCGCAGGCTCCCCAGAAGTCTGACGGCAAGCGAGTAGATGAGCACTCCCAGCAGAAAAGCGGTATAACGATTGACCAGCAAAGAACCAATCCTACTCTGGATAAGGTGCGAATTGAGCGCAACTGCGGAGGGAAAGCTTTTCATCGTCGTGGGTTTGATCAGTGCGGCGTCGGGGTCTGCGTGAGTCAAAGGCGCGAAAGCCCTCTCGGCAGAAAAGATGAAGATAGGTATCGTTTTTCAGAGGAAGGATTAAAATTGGTGGCTACAGGAATAATGGCAAACTCAAACAATCAACATCAAAAAGCGCATTGTGTCGTTCCCTCTTTTCAGAGGCAGCGTGTGGATTTAATAGCCGAATCCATCCTCGAAAGCAATCTCTTTCTAGTTATCTGGCGTTGAATAGGAGGTCAAACCGTATATGATTGGCCAAGATTCTTCCCGGCGACTCAACCTGCTCCGCTTTCCTGCAATCATCGGAATTCTCTACATCCATGCCTTTGGCACAACCATTTCGTTCACCAATACCACACTTGGCAGAGCCGATAACGATGCCTTGACAGACGGCCTTCGGATCTTGATCTCACAATGCCTCGCCAGAATAGCAGTACCTCTCTTTTTTTTGCTGTCCGGCTATCTCTTTTTCGCCAACTTCAGGTGGTCGCCTCAAGGGTATCTGCGAAAGATTTACCGCAGGGCACAAAGCCTGCTGATCCCATATCTGTTCTGGAATTCACTGATGTTGATCATGACTCTCCTGAGCCAAACTATCCCGGTGATCGGGCCCTATTTCCCCGAGGGAGCCTTGATGCTGGGCAAGTATTCTCCCTACGAGTATACAAACGCCCTGCTTGGCCTCAGCAGATACCCCATTGCCTACCACATGTGGTTCATCCGCGACCTTATATGCCTCGTTCTCTTGGTTCCCATTCTTGTTGTGGTACTGCGTTTCGCTGCCCTGCCCTTCTTTTTGCTGGTCTACTATTGCTGGGTCCGCGAAAGCTGGCCCGTGCTCACCCCAGGCGCTGTCGGGGTTTTATTCTTTTCCGCCGGGGCGTTCTGCGCTACCAAGAAAAAAAGCCTCTTTTGTCTTGATCGATTCGGGCCAGCAGCCCTGCTCGCCTCTCTGCCAATCATAATGGCAGATGTCATCTATTACTCGGCCTGGTTCCATCGCTACCTGCATCGCACAGGGCTCATCATTGAAGTCATTGCAGTTCTTTACATAACCAAGATAGTCGCTCGTCAGGACCGCCTGAGCGAGAACATCACGGCACTCGGAGGCGCCAGTTTTTTTGTGTATGCCGCTCATGAACCGCTGCTGGGACTTTTGCGGACACTTACCTATCAGTATTTGCCACTGAATGGCCCCTACACCATCCTACTGCTCTACCTGATAACGCCTATGATAGTGGTGTTTACACTCCTCCTCGCACACAAAATCCTGAGCAAGACCTGCCCATACCCGCTGAGTATCATCACCGGAGGGAGATAAACACACCATGAACATGCCTGAAGAACAGGGTTGAAAGGGTGGATTCCCTGAACGGCAAGCTCTGCACAGGGAGAAATTCCCCCGACGTAATTTTGATAATAAGCCTAACAGCAGTTTGCCTTTAAAGCCCACGTCCTGCTTGCCGAGCCCTCCATCATATGTTATAGGTATTGATGTCTACAGACTTCATGCGCCCGTAGCTCAGCTGGATAGAGTACCGGACTTCGAATCCGTGGGTCGGGGGTTCGAATCCCTCCGGGCGCACCA
>JAQUKQ010000124.1 GCA_028718985.1 Desulfobulbaceae bacterium
TTAAACTTACCTTGATTTTTTTCTGTAAGAACTTTTTGCAAGTCTCTTGATATAATTGGCTCGAATTTCAAGCATGAAAGAGCCTCAAGATGTTGGTAGTCAAGATTTGAAGGAATTACGTTTATAAATGGATTGAGTCTTGCTTCTAAATATGAAAAATATTGCGATTCTGATAATCCTTGATTTGGATTAACGTAGAGAATATTAACAGTTAATCCCAATATTTTTAGTTGATTTGATGTTGTGTATGAAATTGCATCACACGCCATTTTGCTTGCTAAAGCCAAGAGCGATTCTGGCATTGCTTTCATCCTCTCGGCCACTAACCTGGACAGCAATTTATGCTTCTCTTTACTTTCTGTTTGAGAAGCACTAATCATTGCTTTTTGTAGCACCACCGAAAAATCAGGGTGTTCTTGTGAAGATGCAATTTGTTCGGGTGAAATTGTTTTGTTTTTCTCCAGGTACTCAACCCTTAAGGATAAATCAGAGAGAAAAGATAGTGTGTTGTTTTTTGCTTTCTCTTGAGATTTTCCATGATGATTTGCAAAGTATGTTGCAATCCATTTTTCTCCAGAGTCCCATGCTTTTTCAACAAATTTTCCTGCAGCGCCACCAACAGCCGCACCTAGCGCTACCAGAGATAATGGATCTGTCATTTTCACCTCTAACGTCGCGATCACCGGCCACAAAGGAACTGGTGCTTTGGGCAAGTTACGTAAACACCGCAATCGACAAAACCCAGAAAACCGGCCCCTTGTGGTCGGGTGTATTGACCTTGTTAACCTTTTATTTAAACACCTTTGATACTTTGTCTGGAATTAAATAGCTTCCATCAAGCATATGTTCGATAATTTGTATTGCCAATGATAGTTGTTCTATATTGTGAGCTTTCACTTCATGGGCAGATTCATTACCAAGCACTCTTAGTTTATGAAGCGTATCTACGCCTTCTTTTGTCAAAATTGATTTTTGCTGTAATGAATTTATTTTGTGGTAGAGGTCTTTCCCCTCAGCCTCTTGATCCTTACATATAGTTTCGATTAATGCTCTAATACCTATTCCGGCTAACACTTTTTGTTCATTTTCCACCGCCAAAATTGTTTCCTCATAAATTGTTTGAACTTTGTGGGGAAGGAGATAGCTATTTATCGCTTTAAGACCCTCGGATCTTCCTGGATAATATTTGTTATATTCATTGTAAGTTATCCCTTCGTCATCCTGGTCATAATCCTCAGAGTTAGAGGAAACCACCCTAAAGGAAACGTTTTCACAACCAAGGCACTGGATAATTTGGTTTTTTGTATTCCAATCAATAGAGTTTCCGCCACCACAGTCTTCGCTGCCCCTTTCATCATAGGACGCAACAATTACATGAGATGTCTCTCTACTACAATCCTTGCAGATAAATTTATATTTACCTTCAATGCCTGTTTTAATAGTAAATTTTCTATCGATTATTCCCATTTTCTTTCCTTGGGGCTAACGTTTCGGGTAACCTGACCGCGCCACCCTTAATTGCCGCTCCAGCGCCGCCAGCGTTCCCGCGGTCAGGTTGAACCGGTGGTTATACGATATTTCTTTAATTATTTTAATATATTAGATATGGCTCCATCCTGGAATGTATGAATCCCGGACTTTCTGTTCTCCCAAAAATATTTATCATTTCCATTCTTGTCTTGCTTCCATGCTTCGGCTATGGCCCTTGATGATGGGTAACAACCATTTTCTATTGTAGGGTTTGTGGCTGTGGCCAAAATAATATCGAAAGGAAGGTGTTGATTGTTGGGCCATGGGAGATTGAAAAATCCTTCTTCTGTCAAAACAGGTTTTTCTGATTTTGTGCGTTCTAACTCACCATAACCACTAGATTTTGTTGTAATTTTTCTAAGATTCTCAAAAAAATTATCTGGAAATGATGTTGATGGATTGCAGAACAATCCAATTGCGCCCCAGTTTGCCCAAAACCTACCATTTGTAGTTGGCGAATTCCTTTCGGCAGCCCAAAGATACTCCGCCTCTTCAATTATGCTTTCGATATTGTTCGCTTCATTCTTGCAAGCAATTACCTTAGCAGTTCCTTGTCCATAATTTTTTCTCCTACATAGTTGAGAAAAGACCATGGTATAAGTATTGTCTCTAGATCCCGATTTTCTTCCGTATCTAATAGGGACAACGACATCAAACTCTTTACTATTTAGCCGCTTCTTTCTCCATGTCTTACGGATCTCACTTTTGTCCCAGTAAAGGGAACCAACCATCATTATTCCGAGTTTATAGCTCATTTTCTTTTCTCGTATAACGCCGAACTAAGCGGACCCGGCCACTGAAGTTGCAGTAAATGCCGCCAGCTTACACCGGGTCCGCTTAAGTGACTGGTTATCTTTTATTATTACTGATCAATAGGCTCAGATAATTCAAACTTTAGATTTGGAACATGGCAGACAAGCATTGGTTGAAGTTGTAAATTTAGGACAACCTTTCCCCATTTGCTTTCTGGATTAATCTCAAGATGACAGTCTTGAATATTCCATGGGAACATTTCTGTATTCGGGTCGTTCTTGATTTTCATATGAGCTTTCTTGCCAAGAATCTTTGCAGAACCCACAAGCGTAATAATAAATTCTTTTTTGCTCAATGATTGAAGCACAAGACGAAAATTATAAGCTCTAAACATAGCCCATATAAGTCCGAATTTAGCAAGTATGCCACGCTTTGTTGGGAATAATGCTTTCATTATCAATTGACCTTCTCTTGTTGATACTGAAAAGGTTGATACCTGTTGATCGTATTTATAATTAACTTCTCCAACCTCTTTTGGGTAGCCATAATATTCAAAGCCAATTTCAGTTGGTAGAGATTCATTAAGAACTAACTTAGGGCAGAAAACTGTGTTTCCAATAATTTCATTGTCCATAATGCTTTGAAAAAATAATGATGTCTCATTAATAAAATCAACTTCAGGAGTATTTTGCTCATTTGGAATTACAAAAATACCTAGACTCCATTCAACATAAGGAACTGCGGATGTTTTTTTATAATCGATGGCTGCGACAAAACCAGCGGCTTTTTTTCCACCTTCGGGGGTATTTATAATTATTGGTTTGTAATTTTCTTTTTCACACAAACTGCAGGCGGCTTCATAATCAAAAAGTGAATACAAGTTGGCCGATGAAGCTTGGTGTACGATAAATGGCAACTCGAAAGGCTTACCTTGATGAATGATGGTCATTGGCTTTGGCTTCATGGCTTACTCCATTTATAATTCTAAGATAACAAGTTATTATCTAGTTTCTGGATATCTTTCATGCAAATTGAATGTTGACAATAAAAACTTTGGTTTGGTGTGCTTTTTCTAACTAGATATCATACGTATCGTGCTTGCTATGCAGTTTAAAGATATCCATGATTCTTGAAACACCACTCGATATTTTAGACGCATTTAGCCAGCTGCTGGCTCAGAGTGCCATTCCTGACCAAAATCACAACTATTATCGAAAGTGGCTGCGCTACTACTTGGATTTCTGCCGAAAAAATGTTTTCGGCGTCTCCTCCTCTCAAAGAGTCGATGCTGTAGCAGATGGATCAAAAGGCAAAGCCGGGGATGATTCGCTCCCCTAGCTGCCGGCGCAGGGGTCTGACCGCGGGGTTGTCTCGAAACCAGGTCAAATCCCTCTCAAGGTCAGCGGAGCTGATTGGACGGCACTTTATATCAATCTGGAATCTGCCGTTAAAGTCAGTCATTATTCTCCCAAAAAACTATAACCATATTTTGGATGAATTCTTCATCTACAGAGTTTTGTCAAGAGTTAAGACCCCAGACCTTTGGATAGGACAGATGTGAAAGATTTTTCGAGTTTTTTAGCCGTTAACCGTAACGTCTCATCATCCAGTCAGCATCAGGCAAGGTTGAGGGCGTCGTCAAGGCAGAGCGAAAGCCTTACATACCAGTCGTCTTGTCACGGGCACAGGAACTCCTGAGACACTGCGATGTGCGGACTACCATGATCTATACCCACACAGTGAAGAATCGAACAATTCAGGAAGCCCATGGACTGCTCTATTTTTGAGAATGTGGTGAGGCTAATGGAGATGGGACTTATATTGGGGAATCTTCGTTATGGGCTTCATCAACAATGGCGGAATGTCTTAATCTTTGAAAAAGGTCATCAATACCTATGCAATATTTCTCGAAACTGAAGATGTCTTTTATCATTGATCAGAACCATCAACGATAGGAAACGTAGAATCAAATCATAAGCTGGTTTCAATACGATGCTGAGCTTGGGGAGGGATGATGCTGAAAGCAAACCTTAGGGATATTCCAGAGGGTTAGATCTGAGGTTTTGAAAGGTTGACGGAGGTTGGAGGGCCGTCTGTTGTTGAAGGGCGTTGGCAGTCGAAACTTGGCAAAGAGCTCAAGTTTAACTTGTGAAGGTTTTGAAAAGCATCTTTGGGCGCAATGTTTAATCAGAATTGACCTTGCAGCAAATTCATGACGTTTTTCTTGTTGGAATTCGCCTGCGTGGCAGCAAAAATCTGGGCCTTGTATAAAGATTCCATGGTGGCGAAATTAGCCGATTCCTCGGCAATATCTAGGTCGCGAATGGTGGATTCTGCGGCCAAGGTGTTGATTCGAGAAGTTGAAAGGTTGGAGATAGTTGAAGCAAGTTGGTTCTGCCTGGATCCAACATCGGCACGCATCCGGTCAACTTGTGTCATGGCGGCATCAGCGATCTCCATAGCAGTTTGCGCGCCCTGATCGGTAAGCACATTGACTTCAGATAAAGACCCAATTTTTTTATCGCCTAAGTCTTTCGATTGGATGGAACCCAAGGAGAAAGTCGTCGATTCATTGGCACTGGGGCCTACCTGAAAATTCTTATCTGTGAATCCACCGGATAGGAGCTGCTGCCCATTATAAGTGGTGTTTTTGGCAAGAGTATCTAATTGGCCGATTGTTTTTTGAATATTGGCCTGCAGTGCCTGCCGACTTTCCGGAGATTGGCTCCCGTTGGCAGCCTGCAGAGCTTGTGCACGGATAGAACTGATTAGCTCGCTTGCTTGTCCCAAGGCACCATCGGCAACCTGTGCAATGGAGATAGCATCATTTGCATTACGGATGGACATCCCATAGCCCCGGGCTTGACTGCCAAGACTATCGGCAATGACCATGCCTGCGGCGTCATCTGCGGCCTGATTCAATCGTTTCCCGCTGGAGAGCCTGCCAATAGAAGCGAGAAGTTTTTGCTGGGTCTGCTGAAGCTCTTTGCTGGAAAAAAGCCCTGACGTGTTATTGTTTATGGAAAATGTCATGGCGAACCCTCCTGGATGATTTTCCTCTAGTTTTCTCTTCTTCCTTAAATGTAATGCCAGTAAAGCAAAAAGAAAAGCCTCAATCGAGTAGAGCGGTTGAATTAAAAGACCAACTCGTTCTCCATTTTGCTGACCACGTAATGGCTTCCATCCACACTGAAATGATCGTGAACTTACCCGCTTTCAACAGACACAGAGTTAAACGACCTTTTGGCGTTCAAACGCCTCTTGGCTGCTGTAGCCCTGGGCGCTATGTCGACGATTTCGATTATAGTGCCAAAGCACTTGGCTCACTTTGAGTTAGATGCTTTTTTTTGTTGGCCCAGCGGAAAAGATAAACTTGCCTAATAAAAGCTGCCGGTATTCTCCTTCCAATTGATGAGAGATAAAGGGGAAAGACGTTCGTGACTATTATTGAATAGGGCTTCCGGACATAGCGCCCTACACCAAACACGTCATCGACGCCTCATTCTTTGAGCTTTTCCCAGAGGTTCTTGCGGCTGATCCCCAGGAGGCTGGCGGCCTCGGTCTTGCTACCGCCGCTCTTCCGCAGGGCTTTGTCGATGCATTCCTTTTCCGCCTTGGCCAAAGCCTCGGCCAGATTATACGAAGTCTCATCCTGCCCCTCGCTCTGATCGTGTATATCCCGGGGCAGGTCTTTTCCCTCCACCACTGAGCCCTTGGCCAGGACAGAGATCCGCTCCAGAATATTGCGTAGCTCCCGGACATTGCCCGGGTAGTGATAGCCGGTTAAAATCGCTTGCGCCTCCGGGCTCAGGGTAAGGGGTGATTGGCGCAGCGTTCTGAACTCATGCAAAAAATAGTCGCAGAGGATCGGGATATCACCTTTTCGTTCCCTAAGTGGAGGGATCTCGATGGGGATGACATTCAGCCGATAATAGAGGTCTTTGCGGAAGGTGCCCAACTCTACCTCCTTGGCCAAGTCCTTAGCGGTGGAACAGATAATCCTCACGTCGATGCTGATAGGCTTTACGGCGCCGACCGGCTCAACCTCCCTCTCCTGCAAAACGCGGAGGAGCTTAACCTGTAAGGAAAGCGGCATGTCACCGATTTCGTCCAGGAGCAGGGAGCCGCCATCGGCAAGCACGAATTTCCCTGACCGGCGCGCCTCAGCCCCGGTGAAGGCCCCCCGCTCATGACCGAAAAGTTCCGACTCGATGAGTGTCTCCGGAATGGCGGCACAGTTGATCCGGATATAGGGCTTGTTCCGCCGTCGACTGAGCGTGTGAAGGGCTGTGGCGACCAACTCTTTACCGGTGCCGGACTCGCCTGTCACCAGAACCGTGGAGTCGGTTGCGGCGACGTCGCGAATGATGTCTAACACCTCGCGAATCGCCGGGCTATCGCCGATGATTGTCTGCCTGGCCGTCTCCTCCTCCTGTAGGGCTATGCGGCTCTTCATGCTCTGAGCCTCCAAGATCCGACGCACCCTAATGCAGAGGTCATCCATGTCGAATGGCTTCAGGATATAGTCTGCTGCACCCAGCTTCAGGCAGTTGACAGCATCCTCCACCTTACCGTAGGCAGTCATCAGAATCACCTCGGTCGAAGGTGCGAGATCTTTGATCTGTTCCATGAGCCGTACACCGTCCAGCCCTGGCATCCTGATGTCGGAAACCACTACCTGGTAAGACCGTTGCCGGATCAGGGCCAAGGCCTCCTTGCCGTCCCCCGCCTGGTCGACATGCCAACCCTGCCCCCGCAGCCGATCGTAGAGGGTAATCCGCATAATCTCGTCGTCTTCCGCCAGAAGTATGGTGGCCATCTACTCTCCTCCCCCATTTGGTCTATTCTCCAACAGACTCTCCTTTACCGGCAGTCTAATGATAAAGGTGCTGCCCTTGCCTGGTTCGCTCTCTAGCTGAATTTCGCCGTCCATCCTGCTAACCAGGGCGTAGGAGACGGAGAGCCCGAGCCCCGTCCCCTCCCCTACATCCTTAGTGGTATAAAACGGATCGAAGATCCTGGTCTGGTCGTCTAGGGCGATGCCACCCCCGCTATCCTGAAACACAATCCTGATCCAGCCTGCATGCTCTTCGGTTCGCACCCGGAGGCGACCACCGCTGGGCATTGCCTGAATAGCATTTAATAAGAGGTTTAAGACCACCTGCTTGACCGCCTCGGCATCTAAGGCATAGGATCCGGCAAGCGTCATCTCCAATTCCAACTCGATGTCTTTCATCCGATAGGCCAGGAGATCAAGGCATTCGCGGATGACTTCATTAACCGCCACCGGGCGAACCTGCAAAGGTTCCGGGCGACCGAAGTTCAAAAGTTGGCGCATAGTCTTCTCGATGCGTCGCAAACCCTTGTCCAACAGCTCGAGATAACGCACCTGCAGGTCGCGATCGTCCGGGCTGTCCTTCATGCTCTTCACGCAGTTGCGCATGCCCCCCAAAGGATTATTGACCTCATGAGCGATGCCGGCGGAGAGCCGGCCCAACGAGGCCATCTTCTCTCCTTGAAACATCTGGTGGCGGGTGTGTTCCAACTCAGCCCGAGAGGC
>JAQUKQ010000125.1 GCA_028718985.1 Desulfobulbaceae bacterium
GATACCATCACAACCAGAGTCACGTTCAACCACCTGCAAGGCATCTCGTCGCTGAGACATGGGACGTTGACCAAGCACCTCGCCAGAGATCAGAAAAGCGGCCCCCAACTCTTGCATCAACTCCCGGGCCTTGGTCATCATAAAGATCTTGCAATCAAGACAGGGGTTAAAATGTTTGCCATAGCCATGCGCTGGTTCCCGCAACAAGGCGATATATTCGTCACTGACATCGCGCAGCATGACATCAATGCCATACTTCGCCTTGATCTCGGAAGAATACGATGGATTAGACAACAGATCGTAGTTGAAAAATGGGGAGATGAACCTGACAGCGATGACCTCAATGCCTTGTCGGGCGACTACACGGCAGGCAAGAATACTATCAAGTCCGCCGGAGAATAAGGCGATGGCTTTTGTCACGGGGAGTGTTCCTGGGTAGGTGTTTCAGCTTTTTCCCACGCCAATAGTGGGACGTGAGACGGCGGGCCGGGCTTACTGATTGCGACCAATCAGTTCCGCAGCAAAGGCCAAGGTCTGCGATGATACCGAATCGCCATCCAACATCCTGGCGATCTCACCCTGCCTGGCATCATGTCCTAGTTGACTGATCGAGGTGGCAGTTCGGCCAGCGGCCAAATGTTTTTCCACCAGAAAGTGCGACGTACCACACGCGGCGATCTGAGGCAGGTGGGTGATGCAGACCACTTGATGGTGACGGGCCAACTCCTTAATCTTACGTGCTACCGACTCCGCCGCTTTTCCTCCGATACCGGAATCGATCTCATCAAAGATGACAGTCTCAACCGAATCTTGTTTGGCGAGCAGGCATTTCAGGGCCAGCATGACGCGCGACAACTCCCCCCCGGAGGCGATCTTCACCAGAGGTTTGACCGGCTCGCCAGGGTTGGCCGAGAACATAAACTCACAGCGATCCCAACCCGTCTTGGTCATCGAATCAAGACTCCGGCGCTCAGCATCTTTAAACAACGCCTGGAACTCGGCCTGTTCGAAACTTAACTGCCGTAACTCCTCCTTGATGGCAGCACATAAGGTCTCGGCAACCTTGCCCCGGGCCGTAGACAAGGCATCGGCCACGTCAACCAGATCATGCTCAAGCGACCGGCAACACTCGCTGAGCTTGGCAATCTTCTCGTCCATCTGCTCAAGCTCTTGCAGTTCAAACCGCGCTTTTTCGGCATAAGCCAAGATCTCCGCCAGATCTTCACCATACTTGCGTTTGAGTTGCTGCAACAGGGTAATCCTCGCCGCAATCTCATCAAGGGCGGCCTCATCATTCGGCAGTTGGTTGATATAATCCCTCACTTGGCCGGTATACTCTTCAACCAGGAAACTTTGCTCAACCACCCCTGAAGCCAAAGGTGAGACCTCTGGATCAAGCGCCGACATGGCTTCGATATCCTTGCGGGCCAGAGCCAACGATTCTGAAGCATTCAACAACTGGCGATAACATTTCTGACCTACCTTCTGCAGATCGGCGGAACTCTTCAACCGCATTCGATCACTCGCTAAACGTGCATCCTCACCAATTTCGATGGAGGCCACCTCAATTTCACGGCACTGATAGGAGAGGAAGTCCCGCCGCTGTTCCTTCTCCATCTCCCGTTTTTTGAGGGAATCCAGCTCGTTACGAACAGCAGACCACTGATCGAAAAGGGCAGAAACTCTCTCGCGTTCAGGCCACAACTCTCCCACCATATCGATGAAATCAAGGTGGTAGCGAGCGTTCAATAGTTGTTGGTGATCATGCTGGCTGGCAACACTGACCAGATGCTCACTGACAGACTGAATCAACCGCGAGGTAGCAAGGCCACCATTCAAATAAAACCGGCTCTTGCCATCAACCGAAAAGAGCCGCTTGATCAATAACTCATCGGCAACCTCAACACCCATCTCCTGCAATTCACGTCGTAAAATTAGGCTTTTGGGACAATCGAACAGGGCCTCAACAATCGCCTGACTGGCACCCGTCCTTATCCAGGAGGAGGATGCGCGACCACCGGTCAACAGAGCGATGGCCTGCAGGATGATAGACTTTCCTGCCCCGGTTTCACCGGTAAAAACGGTCAAACCACCTGCCAACACCACATGGAGGCTTTCAATCAGGGCAAGATTTTCAATTCGTATTTCTTTCAGCATACGTCACCTATACACTACGCCCCGTGCTCAAGAAAAGTGTTTTTGCCAATTGCCATTGTCATTTTCCAAAGTATATTAGGAAGAGTGGTCACTATCCAAATAGCATCATAACCATCAAGGAACGCTATGCCCCGCACCAAACAAACACCAAACGCCATAATCTCCTTCATTCTCATCCTTTGCCTTCTGCTTTTGCCGCTTGGCCAGAGTAACGCCATTGCCTTTTCGGTGGGGGAAGAGAAAGAGGTTGGCGAAAAGCTCCTGAGCATGGTCAGGAAGAGCTTTCAAGTGTTAGACGACCCAGACATCAGCCAGTACGTCAACGACCTTGGTCAACGCATCCTGAAAGTGGCAGGCCCACAGTATTTTGAATACCACTTCTTTGTCATCAACAACAACGAGTTCAACGCCTTTGCCGCTCCATCCGGTCTTATTTTCATCCACTCTGGACTGATCGAGGCGATGGATACCGAGGGCGAACTGATTAGCGTCATGGCCCATGAGTGTGGCCATGTCACCAGCCGTCACATCTCCGATCGCATCAAAAAAGGCTCGAAGACCAGCCTCGCCTCCGCCGCCCTCATCATTGCCGGTATCGCCATGGGAGGTGGCGCCATCTCTCAAGCGCTGATCACCGGGTCGATGGCCGCCAATGCCACCATGAACCTGAAATTCAGCCGCGAGGATGAAGAAGAAGCCGACCGACTTTCCTACAAATGGATGCAGGGCATGAACACAGACCCTGCCGACATGACGGCCATGTTACAGAAGATGTATCGAGTCAGTGTCTACCGCTCATCCAACATCCCCCCCTATCTCCTGACCCACCCCGAACCAAAACAGCGTTTGGGCTACGTTCAAGACCTGATGCTGAACACCCCGCCGACAAAGGCATACCAGGTCACGGACAACTTCTCCTTCCTGCGCCTCAAATACCGTATCCTGGCCCTGACCAAAGATCCAGCTACCCTGCGTCCCCAGTTATTACGCAAAGCTTCGCAAGGCAACGAACAACCAAACATCATGGCGCAATACGGTCTGGCCCTAATCTCCGCAGCAGGAGCCGATTACGCAAAGGCTGAGGCACTCATGCAAACGGTGATGCAGGCTTACCCTCAACAAAACATCCTGAAAACCGACCTCGCCGTCATCCTAACGCAAAGCGGTCGCCAGAAGGAGGCCCTTGCCTTGTTGAACGCCGCTCATGCCACCGACCCAAAATGTGCCTACACCACTTACACCCTGGCCCAAAATCTCGAGCAAAGCGGAAATCTAAAAAAGGCCCTTCTCCTCTTCAAAGACCTGCTATCTGTCATTCCAGATCACGCCATGCTGCATCACACCATCGGTAATCTGGAAACCAGGGAGGGAAGAAAAGGGGTGGGTCACTACTATCTTGGCCGCTACTTCTGGCTGGAAGGGGACGCTAAAAACGCCACCTATCACCTAGAGGAGGCACTGAAAGACCGAACCGCTGAGCCAGCCATCCTGACCAACGCCAAGACCTTGTTGGATGACATCGAGCGTATCGAAGAAAACAATTGAGGTGAGCAACTCGGCGCTTCGGAGCCCATCGACTTCCGGCAAGCATTCCTTTGCATGCCAGGAGGGACAAGTGCGCCAGCCCGATCGACGAAAGATATTGCGCTTGGGGTAGTCCAGACCACTGCTACTTCTTTCTGATTTTGCGAATGGCCATGACCGCAAAGTCACGGAACAGGCGCACCGACTTCACCTTTGCCTGATCGAGGATTGGCCGACCGATCTTGCGGTCAAGGTAAATCATGCCGATGCCCTTACTATCAATACAGATGGGGAAGAGATACACGGTTCGATCCTTGACCAAATAGTGCAAATCGTCTGGGAAGGCATTCTGTTTATTGGCGGGAAGCATCATGTCCTTGCAACTTTTCAAGGCGTTAGGGATGGCATACGAGCTAGCGGTTATCACATGCTCAAACTTCTTAACCCCCTCCGGATCAATGTCGCCGAGTCCAAAACGACCCACCAGAGATACCTTTGACGCCTGCACGTTGATAATTGCCAAAATAACTCGATCAAAACCAATCCCACGATAGAGTGCTTCCAAAATATTGACATAAAATTCATTGATATCGAAAGATCCCATCAACGTTTCGGTGATATCCCGAATGAAGTCATTCACCGACTTGTCGGCACTAACCGGCAACTCATCAAGAAGCTCCCCCACTATCTGCCCACCCTCATCCCCACCGCGACCGCTATTTTTCCTGGTCTCCTGTTCATCTGGTCTGTCGGAATTCAACAGACCTTGCTTGGCATTCTTCTCAACATTACGTAGCCTGGCTCGAACCTTAAGTTTGGTCAATCCATAGCGAATGGAGTCCGAGACATCCTCTGAGACATCAACGCATTGATTCAACATGGCGATGGCCTCATTGGCATCAACCGCCAACAGTCCGCCATAGCGTTGGAACACAGGCTCGAGATCGGAGCCGTCACAGACACAATCAACAAAGGTATTCGTAAAACTTGCCAAATTTTGCAACAGACCTTCGGTATCATACTTATGTTTCGGTGCCTCAGGATCATCAATCATCGAGCCAATAGCCATCTCCGACAGGTTCCAGAACCTCCCCACCTCGGCCCCAATTTCATCAAAAGTAAGGCCCTCCAGCACCGATCGACAAGCAGCATTCGTTGGCACGCCGGCACTGACACTTAATTCGATTTCTCGATACTTTTCAGGCAAGTAGATACAGACAATAATCTTGCCCAGGTTGTGCAGTAACGTACAAATAAAGGCCTCTTCCGGTGAGATACTGATATTTTTCTCTACCACTAGATCACGGGCGTGAAGTCCGCTCAAGAATGACCTAGTCAAAAGTTTGCTAATTCCCTCCTTATCCGCCCCTGACTTGACAAAATCCTCAAACAAGGCAATGGCCATAGCCATGTCTCGGATCGCATCAAAGCCAAGAATAGTCACCGCCTTTGAGATGGAATTACAGGCACGGCCCAGCGAATAATAGGCGGAGTTGACAATCTGCAACACCTTGTTGGTCAACGAGTAATCCTTCAAGATCACCCTGGCCAATTCTGCGCCAGCAGATCGGCTGTTGCTAGTCAGTGAAAGCAAATCCTGCACATTATGAGACATGGCTGGCAACTCGCTCATGTTCATCTTCGCAAAAATTGCCGACAAATTTGCTGATTGCTGAGCAGGTGGAGTTTGTTGTTCGGTCATGACTATTACACTTTTCCTTGTTTGTTAGACTGACACCCTGTCGTCTCGATTACACGGTTGCAATCGCAGCAATCGCTTTAACCGCACAATCTCGAAAAGACCTGATGACCTTGATCGTATCCTGATCAAGCAAGGGCTTCGCCGCCTGCCGGTCGAGATAGATCAAGCCGACTCCCCTTTTTTTGAAATGAAGGGGGAAGAGATAAATATTGCGATTGTTTACCAACGAGTGCAGCTCCACCGGCAGAATATTGACCTTGTCGACAGGAATCATCATGTCCCGGCACTGATTTAAGGCCATGCAAAGCGCGCATGGCGTTTGCCGGGCGAGAACATCTTCAATCAAAGCCGGGCCCTGATGATCAATTTCACCAAAACCGAACCCTCCGTGTAACATCTGTGTCGCAGGCGGCATGGCGGCAAGGGCCAAGATAACCCGATCAAAACCAACCATGCGGTAAAGAGAATCAAGCAGGTTGAAAAAAAACCTATTGATTTCAAATACTCCCAACAAATCTCCCTGCAAGGCACGGAGACAATCGTTAATAGATTTATCACTATTGGCGGGAAGAATTTCAGCACCAGGCTTCGCCTCTGCTACCTCCTCACCCTCATCACCACAGCTCCGAAAGACTAACTTGCGTGACGACTGATCTTCCGGGTCATCTGAGTTCAATACCGAACGACCGATATTGATCTCTAGATTCCGTAACCGGCTGCGAATTCGCAATTTGGCAAACCCAAAGCGAATGACATCCGAGACATTTTCAGAGACACCCACACATTTTTTAAGAAGCGCAAAAGCCTCGTCTATCTGCACATCCAAACGCTTCCCATACTTGAGGAAAACAGGTTCCAGATCGGAACCATTGCAGACACAATCGACCAATATGTTGGCAAAATTGGCCAAATTCTGCATAAAAAAGTCTTCGGCATGCAGTCGCTGCAGGGGCTTGGGATTTTTCTCCATGGACAAGATAACCTGTTCCGACAGGTTCCAGAATTTCGCAACCTCTGCGCCAACATCCTGGTAGGTAAGCCCCGACAAAACTTCACGACACGCCTCATTCTGTGCCCTGCCCTCATCAACCATCAACTCGATTTCACGATATTTTTCAGGCAGATAAATACAGAGGATATTTTTCCCTAAATTATGGAACAAGGTGCAGATAAAGGTCTCTTCCGAGGAGCCATTCTTCTTTTTATTATCGGCAATCTGCCGCGCCAAATTGGCACTCAAAAAAGAACGGGCCAGCAGCTTGCTTATTGCCTCTTTATCAACACCGGAGCGAACGAAATCCTCAAAGAGAGCGATTGCGATTGCCATATCCCGTGTCGCATCGAAACCAAGGATATTCACCGCCTGAGAGATTGAGTTACATGGCTGCACCAAGGCGTAATAGGCAGAATTGACAACCTGCAGCACCTTATTGGTAAGAGAGTAATCCTGCAGAACCACCTTGGCGATGTCAGCGCTTGTGGCCGTTTGGCTGTTGGTCAATGAGATCAACTGCTGCACATTAGCCGACATGGCAGGTAACTCACCCATGTTCATCTTGGCAAATATTTCAGATAAATTCGTTGATAGCGCTTTTGTCATTGCCTGTTTAGTCATAGTTACTGTCTGTTACCTGCTCAAAAAACAGTCAAGCAGGCGTAAAGGATTGAGTCATGCCCTAGCATTATAGGAGAAAAGGATGGGAGCAGTTTAACGAAAGCTACCAGAAAAATGCCTTGTTATACGCTGTATCCACTGAACTTTTTACACCTGAGCAAATGATAGCGTATTTTTTCCTTATATGCCCACTAAAATTATGCTACTCTCAAACAGAAAGGGCTCGGACAAGCCCGTCTACGCAATAACGACTGCAACCGATATGCCCTGCACCCCGAAGAAAAACACCGCTGCCAATCGCACACTTAAAGATATCCCCAATGACCCAACCTTGTAATAGGAGTTGAGACCATGATTGACTGGACAATCAAACTGCACGACACCATAATCAAAACATTTTCGATTGCTGAAGGGCAGACGATTACCATTGGCCGGGGCAAAGAGTGCGACATCTCCATCGACAACACCGCCATCTCCCGTCAACATATCTCAATCTGCATGAATAGCGGCATCTATTTCGTGTCGGACTTGGGCAGCACCAATGGTAGTTTTGTCAATGGCAAGAAAATCGACACCGACGAACCGGTCTCGGAAAGTGATACGATTGTCTTTGGTAAATTCATCCTGGCTCCAGCCGACCCAACGGACTCAGCAAGCCGCGTCTCCGCCTCGGTTGCAACTGACATGATGAACATCGACGATGAAACAGTTTTTGTTACCGGCAAAAAGCAACCATCCCCCTCAACTCAATTCAAGGCCAAAGGCAATGGCCCAAAAATCACGGTGATCAAGGGAAATGCCTCTCC
>JAQUKQ010000126.1 GCA_028718985.1 Desulfobulbaceae bacterium
ACAGCCTTGCGGACTTCCGTAACCTGCTGGCCTATGTGCGACGGCTGAAACACAAATACGCCACCTTCACCGTTATGACCCCGCTTCCCGGCACCAAACTATATGCCGAACGATACGAAGAAATCTTAAGCCACAAACCGGAGCTCTACGATATGGTCCATGCCCTTCTTCCCACTACCCTGCCGCTGGCAGAGTTTCACCAGGAGATGGCCAACCTCTGGGCCAAAGCGGTGCCGTTTTACAGGATAATCCCTACTCTTGCCCGCTTCGGCTTCCAAGGCATGCTTCAGCGGATACGTCTCTTCGGTTCCGTGCTCAAAAAGATTCGTTTGGCCCATTTGGATTATTAGGAACCGTTACGAAACAACATCTTCTTTTCCGACTGTTTCGTTACGGTTCCTTATTGCCGTGCCAACCAACCAGTTGAAGATGTTATTTTGTGCCAACGGCTTAGGGCTGAAGCAGATTAGCCAAAACATAAAGATGTTGCCGAAATCACACGCGACTGAGGGCTTTACAATGGTCATCGTTTTCTCTATCTGGTAACATCACCAAATATGAAAACCCGAGACAAGATTATAGAATCAGCCATCCAACTTTTTAATGAGCAGGGCACCAAAGCGGTGACCACGAACCATATTGCCACGGCTGTTGGCATCAGCCCCGGCAATCTCTACTACCATTTTCGCAATAAAGAAGACATCATCCGCGCTATCTTTGAACAGATGGATGCCTACGGCATGGAACAATATCAGATCATCCTCGATAAATTCCAACCAGGCAGCCTGGAGACGATGGAGCAGACTTTTACCATGATTCAGGCATACAACTGGCGCTACCGGTTTTTCAAGCGCGAGTTGACCGCTCTGATCATGAATGATTCCATCCTCAAAGACCGTTTTTTTCAAACCCACCATGCAATGCTCGCCGTTATCCGGCAATCCAACGACTATTCCGTTACCACCGGGACACTGAAACCAATGTCCGATAATGAGATGGCACTATTTACTGAGGAAATCTGGTTGGTGACTCTCTTCTGGCTTAACTACCTCGAGGTGGGAGGGGAAGAGATCAATGATGAGACCCTCCGAAGGGGGATCGACCTGCTACGAAACATAATCAGACCGCAGCTCACAGGGAAAGCCTTGGCTGAGCTGGCAGAACGTGAAGGGAGTAAAGCTTAAAAAAAGATGGATATAAGCATCGCTTTTTTTGCAGCCTCTGTAAACAGGCGTCGTCATGAATGTCGAGTACATCAATGACGTTAATCTCTCGGCGGGTTATCCTCGTGTATCGTACAGACAATATCCAACATTTAACGTGAAAAGTACATTTCTGACATGAGCCGCTTTCTCTTTACAACATTTGGATCGCTTGGTGATTTACACCCCTACATAGCTGTTGCTCGTAATTTGATCGAGCGCGGTCATGAAACAGTTCTTGTTGCTGCAGAAGAATATCGTCCCACAGTGGAGAGTTCTGGAATTACATTTGAGTCGGTGCGGCCAAGTATGGCTGAATTGGGTGACTACCAGACTTTGGTTACCAAATTATTTGATATGCGTCGCGGACCGGAGTACTTGATCTGCAACTTGGTTATGCCGTATTTGCGATCTGCGCATGAAAGTTTATTAAAGGCATCAGAAGGCGCTGACTTATTGGTTTCGCACCCGCTCACGGTCACTCTGCCGCTGGTTGCCCAACTTCGTAAGTTGCCATGGGTATCAACGGTACTATCACCCCTGAGTTTTATGTCCAGCGATGATCCGCCAGTAATTGCTGGCGCGCCTTGGCTGCAAAAGGTTAGGACTTTTGGTCCCACGCCGTATAGATTGTTATTCAGCTTGTTTAAACTGGCAGTTAGGAGTTGGGAGACTCCCTTGAGGAATTTCCGTAACGAACTTGGCCTCCCTCCTTCAAATCGAATGGCGATGTTCGAAGGACAATTTTCTCCGCTATGTAACTTGGCCCTATTCGACCCTCAACTGGCACAGACTCAACCAGACTGGCCCGCCAATACAAGCATCTGTGGCACCCCAATTTTTGATGGTGAATTTCAAGATGATGGCATACTGGACGACCTTGAGCAATTTCTCAACCACGGGGAACCGCCAATCGTATTTGCGCTCGGTTCGTCGGCGGTGTGGATGGCGGGAGACTTCTGGGATAATGCAGTTGCTTCAGTGCAGCACTTGGGAAGGCGTGCGATATTGATAACTGGGCCGACCATGCCGAATTTTTTGCCGGAGAGTATCAAGGCCTTTCCCTATCTTCCCTATTCTAAAATTTTTCCACGCGCTGCCGCAATAGTGCATCAGGCAGGTATTGGTACATTATCACAAGCCATGCGAGCTGGTTGCCCTCAACTGATCGTCCCTGTGGCATTCGACCAACCGGACAATGCCCAACGTGCAAAGGCTCTTGGTTTAGGGCGGGTTTTGCCTTTCAGAAAGGCAACAACGAGACAACTTACATCGGAACTTGAATTGTTATTATCGCACTCTGACTATGCAAAGGCGGCTCGTGCATTAGCTGATGAACTGACAGGAGTTGATGGGGCTGCGAGAGCTGGGGATGCCCTGATTGAGTGCGCTAACTCAAGCCGTGTTGCCAGATAGATTTTGAAATGAAATCCTCTTAATTGGCGGGGTTAGGGTTACTCAATTCTCATCTTCCAGATAGTCATCTTTTCTTTCAAGGGAGAGCGGATTGGAAGGATATTGAAACGAAATTTTTTGCTGTTGCCGATAAGGTCGCAAAATAATGGGGTGTTCGAGAAAATTGCCCGGCACCCCATTTGATTTTTTTTTGGACCGGTACAGGGGATTAAAATTTCTGTGGTGCCTGATTTGTAACGTATTCAGCAATTCTCTTCACTCGGGGGCGTTCTGAGCTTGATACAAGTAGTCATTCATTCAGCAGAATGTTGAATGAATGTTGATGGCCCCTCCCGGAGATTACGACATCTCCCCTGCCGTTGCTGATGCAACTCAGAACGAAGCTTCAATATCCCAAGAAGTGTCATGGCCCAGAAAGGTCTTTTTCCCGTAATCTATTTTACCATCTTTATCGGAAAAACCTTCGTCCCCATCGCCGGGGTAATTCTCTTCGCATTTCGTATAATGAAGAGTGATCTGTAGCAATCAGGCGCATGGCTAGAGCCATAATTGCGCCAAGGGCCTATTCGTTTCATAAATCGTAATTTTTCATTTTCGTCCGCAACTGCTTCCTTGAAATGCCCAACAAAGCCGCTGCCTTTGATTGATTCCACGAGGCCTTCTCAAGCGCCTGTCCGACCACCTTCTTTTCCAATTCCGGCAGGGTCATCTCGTCAACAGATTCCTCTCTCCTTGAGGCCAAGTCCTTGAACTTGCGGGAGAGACTTTCGACATTGATTGATTCGAAAGGACAAAGGATCACGGCACGTTCTATAGTATTCTCGAGCTCTCTGACGTTCCCCGGCCAGTCATACGCAGAAAGCAACGGCAAAACCTCTGACTCAAAGCCTGTAATCCTTTTTTGATTTTTCTCGCTAAAGTACTGCAGGTAGTGTCGGCTGATGAGCGCGATATCCTCGCGCCGTTCCCGCAGGGGGGGAATTCGTATCGTAATGACGTTCAAACGGTAGAACAGATCTGAACGGAATTTTCCCGCCTCCACATCCTCCTCCAAGTTCCGGTTAGTGGCAGAGAGCAACCGGATATCCACTTTTATTTTTATCTTGCCGCCGACCCGTCGGAACTCTTTCTCTTGCAGGAAGCGGAGCAGTTTTTTCTGTAAGGCGAAGTCAAGATCGCCAATCTCGTCTAAAAATATCGTTCCGCCGTTTGCCATTTCGACCAAGCCAATCTTCCGTTCCGTCGCCCCGGTGAAAGAGCCCTTTTCGTGCCCGAAAAGCTCACTCTCCATGAGTTCGGCTGGGATGGTTGTACAATCGATGGCGATAAACGGTTTGTCGGCATGGTAGGAATTATAGTGGATGGCCCTTGCCACCAGCTCCTTTCCAGTACCGCTTTCACCCAGAATGAGGATATTGGCCTCGGTCTTGCTCACTCTCCGGATAAGGGAAAAGACCTCCTGCATCGCACTTGACTGCCCCAGGATATTATAAAACTGCCAGGTAGAATCTTTTGCTTGGCCTGTTGTCGACGTTTGCCCCAGAAGTACGTCACGGACAAGATCTTCGAGGAGGTTGAGATCCACGGGCTTGGTGAGGTAGGTATAAGCCCCTTTTTTCATGGCATTGACCGCCATTTCGATGGAACCGTAGGCAGTCAGCAAAATGAAGGGGATGGCCGCATCATGTGTTTTGACGAGTTCGAGCAGTTTTTCACCGCTCATCCCTGGCATCTTATAATCGGAGATAATCAGATGATACTGACCTCTAATAAAGCAGGCGTAGCCTTCCTCGCCGCTACGGGCTGTGTCAACTTCATAGCCGCTCTTGCGTAGGGCTGACGAAAGAACCTTCAGCGAATTGATCTCATCATCCACCATGAGAATTCTCTGTTGCATAGCCTAATTTCCTCCCTGCAATGTCAGTGTGAAGGTGCACCCCTTGCCCTGCAGGCTCTCCACCTGTAAATCCCCATTGTTGGCTAGAGCTACTTTTTTTGAAATGGCAAGCCCAAGTCCGGTGCCACGGGTCCTGGTGGTGAAGAAGGGGTTGAAAATCTGCTTCAGGTTTTCTTCTGAAATTCCTCGGCCATTGTCTTTGACGATCAGGAAGATCTTTCCCGCCTGACAGCGTGTGACAACTGTGACCTTCCCGCGCGCATCAACGGCATCGAACGCATTGATGAGCAGGTTGATCAAGACCTGCTTGATTTGGCTGGCGTCACAATGGACTTTCGGTAAATCGTGGTCGAAATCCTTGATGATCTCCACCTCCTGTTCCTGCAAGTCCTGAGCGAGCAAGAGCAGAGTCTCGGTGACGATTCGGTTCAAGTCACACTGCTCAAATTGAGGTGTAATCGGTGTAGCAAAGTTCATAAGCGAAGTGGCCAATTTATTAATGCGCCCTACTTCGTCGGTGATGACCTTGACGAATTCTTCGATGAGCTGCCCCTTGTAGTTCTTGCCGATATAGGTCGCTGCACCACCAATAGCATTGAGAGGATTTTTGATTTCATGGGCTAAGGTGGCCGCAAGTTCTCCGGAGGCCGCAAGACGGCAGAGACGTTCTTTCTCCTCAAATGCCATGTCCAGTTTTTTGACCATCTCGGTGAAGGCTCTTGAAAGATCCGCGATTTCATCTTTGGAGCCTATCTCGACGATCACTTTTAAAACATGGGAATCGGCATACTGCGATACCGCTTCTTTGAGCCGAAGGATGGGTAGAATCAAGCGGATCACCATTCTGAAGCCGAAAAAGAGCACCGAACATAGCGTGGTGAGGAGTAGCAGAAAGATCAGCAATTGCCGTTCTTGCAGGTCGATGGAGTCGAAATTCTCATATGAGATGATGGTGCCAAAGATCAGCAGGGGGAAGGCAACAAGCAGACTGAAGGAGGCCAATATGCGATTCAGGACACTGCCCCCCTGCAGATGGATAACATTCTCGTTAAAAGAGATGAGCAGTATGAGAAATCCGATTGGTCGAAAAAAATGTCCGTGCAGCCAGGGGGCCGAGCCGATGGAAGATGGGAAAAAAAGAAAGATAGAGGAGATGCAGATCAGGGTAAAACCAATAGCACACCATAAGGTTCGAAGGTGTCTGGAGCGATAGAAAGAGGCAATATAGAGGATTGCGGCAACTCCGGCCAGATAGGCGATACTTATCCACAGCAGCGGGCGGAATTCTCCGAAATGGGGGAAATGTTCGTAAACATCGGGCACAAGGAAGATGAGAAGAGATACGAACAGAAAGATAAACGGCCTGCCGCTCCGGGGAGTCTCCCCTGAATTGGCAAAGATCAGGGTGGTTAATCCCAGACAATAATTGACAAGCGAGTGATACAGCAAATTGTTGTCGAATGCAGCGCCATGGATGATGGCGTGGAAGGCACTGCTCGCCCCCAGGATGGCGAAGCTTATGCTGGTCAGAAGCGCACGACTCTTTTCATCGCAGTCGTTAGCGGTATGAAGCTGTCGAAACAGTTTAGCGGCTCGAATTGAGAGAAGGAAACAAGCGAAGGCAATGAAACACTCTTCCCAAGAGTGATAAAGCAGCAAGAGCGTCTTGTCGAAGGACAAGTATGGCCAGGTCATGAAGCCCTGCGAGGTATGTTTGGGTGATCTGTCAGCATGAGTAACGGATTAAGCAAGTTGCATGCCTCTGCCCAAAGAGGACGTTTGCGGCAGAAGCTTTCCATAAAGACTCGCAATCTGTCCCAAATGGGACAATCGGGCTGTACTACGTTGTCCCATTTGGGACAGATCCCCTAGTGTCTGCATGATACCTCCTCCAAGAGATACGGGCAATCTGGTTTCAAGCACTTTATTAATCCCCATAAAACTGGGCTATATCGGGGACACGAATGTTTGAACTGCACAAGTATCGCAAACGGCACGTGACTTGCTTAAACAACTTGGCGCCAGGGGAAAACCTTATATAAACTTACATGAATTCACCGGTAGGCGCTTGGACTTTTGTCTGCTGTTAGCTCCGCAGGTCAGGTTGATCACCACGAAACCCGACAGATTTTCAATGAAAAACCACACAAGAACAAAGGAGGTGCAACGCAACAAACAGGGGAGGTTCGAAAACAAGTCGTCTTTTCAGGAAAAATCTCATCTAAGGCAGAAGGAGGATACAATGAAAATCAAGTGCAGTCTGGTGACGTTAGTCGCTCTGGCAATGATGGCTCTAGCCATCACCCAGCAGGCATGGGCAACACAGGAGGTTGCTGTCCCAACCATTACTTTAGACAAGCCCTCGCTCGATAACGGTGGAGAGATAAACGTCAGCGGCCAGGCCCCGGCAGGCGCTCAGGTCTATGTCGAGGTGTATTCCGCCGACAAAATGGTGCGAGCCAACCGCTTCGACAGCAAGAAGGACCCCAAGACCGGCAAGATTCCATACATGTTTTATCTGACCCATGAGCTGCCGGCGGCCTACAAGATTTTCGTGCCCAAGGAGATGGCGCCAGAACTGGAGAAGGCCAGGGCCGAGGGTAGTAGCTGGAAATATTCCGAGGTACTGAAAAAGATCGGCGCCGATGCCGCCTACAGCGCACCTGCCAAGATTAAGATTGACCGCTACCAGGCCACCATCATGGCCAGTATCCTCGGTTCTCGTGGCACCCTGTTGGCTGCCATGGACGAGAAGGAAAGCAAGCGCGAGTCCATGAAGCTTACGAAAGGGCGCTTCCAAAAGGTTGACAATCTCCTGGCTGCCACGGTCGAGACCACACCAGATGGCGCTTACACCGCCAAAATGAAGCTGCGCAAGGGGTTGGCCCCGGGCAAATACATCGTCACAGTCACCGCGGTCACCGGGCGCATCAAGGAAGGAGATAAGGAAACGGTCAAGAAGGTCAAAAGTGAAACGGCCTCATTCGACAACAATATTTCCTTCCCCACTGTTTACCTCAGCACCGCAGGTACCAGTATCAACCTCCTTTGGCCTTTTTCCCTCACCCTGGTCATCGCTATCTTCGGTGTGCTCATGGGCGCTGGCGGCGGATTTATCCTTAACCCTATCCTGGTCTCAATTTTTCCGGCCCTGCCCCACACCATCGTTGCAGGGACCGTCATGCCCACCGTGCTGTTTGCCCAGGGCAGCGGCATCTACAATTACTCGAAAATCAAGTTCATCAACTGGAAGCTTGGTATCGGTATCGGCTGCGCCATG
>JAQUKQ010000127.1 GCA_028718985.1 Desulfobulbaceae bacterium
CAGCGGCGTCAGTGTCCTTTCCTCTTTCGAAATCTTATCCGCCACCATTGGCAATGCCGCCATTGCCAGAGAATTTGACACCTTGGCCACAAAGATGAGCGAGGGGCATGGCATCTCAAAACCACTGGCGGCTTCAGCATTTTTTCCACCAATGGTGATCAACATGATCGCCATCGGTGAGGAGTCTGGTTCACTAGACGAGATGTTGCGGCAGGTTGCGAGTCACTATGATGAAGAGGTCGAGTATGCGGTAGCAGGGCTGGCCGAGGCCATCGGGCCGGTATTGATTGTTGTCTTGACAGGCGTTGTCGGTTTTTTTGCACTCGCTATTTTCCTGCCAATGTGGGATTTGACCAAGATGGTCAAATAATAACAGCTGGCATTCTCAATTGACTACTCCCACTCCTCCCTCATGGCAAGCATATAAATTTTCGCTTGTGTTGCCGATCTATAACGAGAAAGAAAATCTCACTCCACTGTTTGGAGAGATCTCAACAGCCATGAACTCTCTTGGGGAAGGGTACGAAGTCATCTGCATCGACGATGGAAGCGATGATGGCAGCCGTGACTTAATTCGCCACCAGTGTGATTCGGACCCACGCTTCCGCCTCCTTGCATTCGCGGCCAGGAGGGGTCAATCAGCAGCCATCTATGCCGGCTTCATTTCTGCCAAAGGCGAGTATGTCATCACCATTGATGCCGACCGACAAAACGACCCAGATGACATCCCCAAAATGGTCGTGCACTTAGACAAATTCGACATGGTCATCGGCTGGCGACGTTGGCGTCAAGATCCCCCACTCACCAAGATAGCATCACGGATTGCCAATTCGGTACGCAACCGCCTGACCCATGAAACAATCAAGGATACCGGTTGCTCACTCAAAATTATGCGGCGTAGCATCCTGGTCAAGGTCCCCCCCTTTGTCGGAATGCACCGCTTCCTGCCAACCCTGATGCGCATGCAAGGAGCCAGGGTTTGTGAAATCCAAGTACATCACCGACCACGTTTAGCAGGGCACTCAAAATATGGCATTGCTAATCGATTCTTCTCCGGTTTCCGCGACCTGCTGGCCGTACGCTGGCTACAAGACAGGACGATAACCTACGAAATAGAGGAGGAGAAATGAATCTTCAAGAATTAAACAAAGAAAACCTTAGCTGGATCCTAATCGGCCTCAGCGGTCAATTCTTCTTCTTTCTGCGTTTTTTTATGCAATGGCTGCACTCAGAACGAAAAAAGGAATCAGTGATACCAACCTCTTTCTGGATTTTTAGCATCATCGGGAGCCTGCTGCTCTTACTCTACGCAGTCTATCGACAGGACCCGGTATTTATTGTCGGTCAATCGTTCGGGTCTCTCGTCTATATCCGTAATCTGCAATTTATTTATCGGAAGAAATTGACTTAGGGACAGTAAGAGTAGTGGGTGCAGCAAGCAAACCCTTTTTAGCATCCCACACTGCATACACGTAAGCCCCGTCATCCTCAAACACTCTCTTTGCTTCGGGATCACGCTCCAATTGATCGAAGAATCCCCGATGTTCACGACGATCAAGAAAAATGAAACGGCATCCAAATTCCTTATAAATGATAGCCGCCGGATGCTCAATTTTTCCGCGGGTAATTTCCCTGAAGCGCAAATATTTACCACTATCAAGGGTGTACATGTACATTGGATCAAGACCTACTAAATAGCGATTCTTCTGATTACAGAAAAAGAGAAAAGGAAAATCATCCCAATCGGCATGAAAGATGACCTCATCTTGCTCACTATGAGTCCCGAGCCAATGGGCTGCCCCCCGATAGAGTTCAATGGAAGGCGAGTCAATAACCTCTTCCGAGGCCCTGGTGATGTTATTCCACATGAGGGGGACTAAGAGCAAAAAGATCAACAGGGATGTGCGTCCTGACAGGCGGCGACCAAGCACCAGCGCAGCAGAGAGAACGGAAAAAACAGGCCAGTACTCGACAAAACGCCGTGACTTCATCAACAATATCAAGAAGAAAATATTGATAAGTAACCCGGCATACTCATCACTTGGCAACTTTTTAATCAAAGGCAACGCCAAGATTGTGGTCAGCAAAAGGATAAAAGCGGGCAATGAGCTCTTCACCATGAACCAGCTGTCGTAAGGTGACCACTCATTCCCCAGACTCATCGTTGGGATGTTTAGAAATATGCTCCGTTGCGCGTTGTAGAGAAGCGATGAAAAATTATTCGGAAAATAGGGATTAAACACCATACCCACCACAACACCTGCACCGACCCAGATGAGTGGCCACCATGCCTCACGCCCTTGGCCGTTCATTGCTCCTCCGATGGCAAAGCACAACGCTATGACTAATAACAGGACAAAGGCATCGTAAGTCCAAACAAAAAAGAGGGTGGTCAGGAGAAGAAGAAATCCTTTTCGTTTACGACAACAATGAAAAACGAAAAGCATGAGAGCAAGAGAAACGCTCTGCACCCTGAGCATGGACATCCTATACAGAAAAGGAGCAGAGGACAAAATGGCTAAGGCAGTCCAACACAGCGGCCCTTTAACATCGGCCTGTCGCAGGAGATGATAAAGGCTAAGACCAGCTGCCGTACAAAAAAGAACTACGGCAAGTTTTCCTCCTTGGATGAGATCTCCCCAGGTAAAGGGAATAAGCAGATAATGCCAAAGCAGATGGTGATCACGAAAGTGATCACCATGGATGGTAAAGTGAAGCCACGGAAGCTTATCAATGAACCCCTGCTCTCGGAGTAGACGACTGAAGGTAATATGAAAATAGCCATCATACTCAACCAGTCCAGGAGGCAATGACTGCAGCCACCCAAAAAGAAGCAGCAGCAGGCCACCCGCCAGACAATAGCGCGCTACAGGAAATAACTCCTCGTAAGCTGCTCCCCCCCGCGCTACTTTACCCGTCAAAGAGATCTATTCTCCCCTACAAAAAAATAAGGGTAAAATCAATGACCTGTGTAGAGAGCAGCACCATCAATACTGTTTGACAGATGGTTTCGGCGTATATTCAGGAGTCGAAACGCTGTTTGAGTTACTGCTGTTTGAGTTACTGCTGTTTGAGTTACTGCTGTTTGAGTTACTGCTGTTTGAGTTACTGCTGTTTGAGTTACTGCTGTTTGAGTTACTGCTGTTTGAGTTACTGCTGTTTGAGTTACTGCTGTAAGATCCTTCCCCATCCCCTTCGGCATACGCTGCAGACAAGAAACCAATATTTTTCAAACTAATATTCGAGTTATCGGTACCATGGGATTTCGGCAAAGCGAGACTGGCGCTAAAGAAAACAACCACAAGAGAAAACGTTTTGAGGGAAGGTCGCATAAGATTCTCCTTTTATGATGTAAGGGGCACTAACTTGAGTCTGAGGTGTTCCCAGAAAGGGCTAACAGGGAGAGTAGCCATCCTGCATCGCAAAAAAAATGGTATGTAGATTTCATTTACAATTGATCTTGTAACTACGTGCCACTGAAGATTCCTTTCGGTAAGAGATACATAAAGGACAGCGATCTGTCAATCAATAAACAGGTTACACAAAATAAGATCAATACCAACAAAAAAAGGTTGACTAAATTTAGCAAATTATCCGATACTAGGTTAGATTCAATTCATTTTGTACCGGCTTAATCTGACAAAAATGCACGTGATTGTCACCCACTCCTCAAATGTAAAGAAGCGAAAGACACAAACTGAGAAAATGTTCCAGGCCCCTATTTCCACCGAAAAAAAACACCAAGACCACCCTTCGTGGCTTTTCCTGGAGACAATTTCTTATGCACGCCGAGACAGAGCTTGCAGAGCAGAGAAGAAGTACACGCTATCGGATTGGAGGCAATGCATACGCACTGCTAAAACAACCCCAGTACAAGGAATTAGGCAAGATTATTGATATCAGCCAAACGGGAATCTCTTTTCTTTGCATTAATCAAGGAGATTGGGACGCCAGCTCATTCACAATTGATATATTTCTCGGTCACGAGGAAAATAACTGTATCTCAGAGCAAATAATCCTGAAGAACATTCCCTTAAAACCGATTTGCTATTGCCGAGACAACACTCTTGGTCACAGGCCATCGACTATGATGAAGCGTTGCGGGGTTGAGTTCGATCAACTAACTCAAGATCAACGAGCTAGACTCGAGCTCTTCATTCTCCGACACGGATTTGCCGAGGCCTAGATGAGGAATCGTATCCTCTCCCTAAAGGAGCATACGATCCGACAAATCGGGGGTAATTTATTAACGTTCGGTGAGCAGATTTTCCCGCCTTACCAACCAGAAACCTGGCACCAGAAATCTGTTTTGTTTCAGAAAAAGTCATTTCAGCAACAGCATTATAGCTTGTGACACAAGCCTTCCTATCGAAAGTCCATCCCTTCCCCTCCACAAATCAATCACTCCACCCCTAAAAGCTTTTTCAAGTATCGCCGCAAAACTATAGCAAAATAATGTCAAATTGGGTATGAAGGTAATCTCGTTAAAAACGAGAGTGAAATGAACGCCCTAAAATGAACATGTCCATGGTGAAAAATGAAAAAAATCAGCGCTGCCATCACATTTGGCATTGTACCGTTGTTGGGTCTTGCTTGGCTGTCTGAGGCCAAACTAAACACCCTGCCTCCCTCCCCTCATCTGGTTTACGATTCAGCAACTAAAGTATACCAACTGCACGAACAGGTCCAATACGCCAACCAGAGTCTCGAACAAAAAATGCTTACCATCCAGTCAATCACCCGCAACGAAGGTCTGTTAGCTGCCAAAATGCCGGTTGCCACCCACTGAGGCACCCTCTTTTTTTGGCAATGAAACTCACCAACGTCGGCATTGAACAGGTCCATCATCCCGTTCAAGTTCTCGAAAAGGCAGGTGGTCACCAACAGACCGTAGCCAGTATCCGTATGCAAGCCAATATGCCGCGCCAGCAACGGGGCACCTGCATGACCACGTTCATCGCCATTTTGAGCAAGTATCAGGATGACATCAGAACCGAAGTCTTCCCCAGGCTATTAACGGAACTGCGCAACGAGTTGCAAGCCGATTCCGCCTCGATCGAGATGACCTTCCCCTACTTCATTGAAAAAAGGGCGCCGGTATCAAAGACCCCTTCACTGATGGAGTACACTTGCCGTTTTGCCTGCGGTCTGGACGGTGGCTCAGACCTGCAAGTATCGATTCTGGTACCAAGCACAACCCTATGCCCTTGCTCCAAAGAGATAAGTCGGTTCGGTGCACACAACCAACGTGCCGAAATCGACTTCTCGGTAAAACTCAAGAACTTTATCTGGATCGAAGACCTGATATCGCTTGTCGAATCCTGCACCTCCTGCGAGGTGTATAGTCTTTTGAAACGTCCAGACGAAAAATTCGTTACGGAAAAAGCTTACGAGAACCCTATGTTTGTTGAAGATGTAGTCCGTAAGATTGCCGTACTAGCCCAAGACCATCCGGATATTTCCCACTTTTCAGTAGGTGTCGAAAGCTTTGAATCCATCCATAAACACAGCGCTTACGCCTATACCGATAGCGAAACTATCGCTCAATCATTACCCCACCCGCATCTCAATCTCAGCTAGACACTCAGAAATTCTCCCCAGCAAACAGCTCGTCAAAAAGGGGCTTGAGGGTGCCCCCCTCTAACTTCTTAAAAAATGGCACCTCGGCCAACACCTTGACCTTACCGTATTTTTCTATGGCTCGACGGCTCACAGTATCAATGCCACCATTCATCACCACCCCTACCACAGCAATCCCATACGAACTCAATGCCGCAAGCGTCAGCAGGGTATGATTGATCGTACCAACAAGACTACGACCGACCAACAAAACAGGCAACCCCCATTGACAGAGAACATCTATCAAGAGTAGGTCATCATTTATGGGCACCATCACTCCGCCTGCCCCCTCGACGATCAACCTGCCCTTTACTTGAGGCAGACATAAACGTTCCATCTCTATCGTCACACCATCAATGGCCGCAGAGGCATGAGGCGAAATTGGTGTACTCAAACGGTACGACTCGGGAAGGAAGGAGGAAGACGGCAAGCCACTCAAATATCTCACTAGCTCTGTATCACTCACCTCTTCGAGACCACTCTGGATCGGTTTCCAATACGATGCATCAAGCCCGGTCGCCAACAGGGCCGCCACAAAAGTCTTGCCGACTCCAGTATCAGTGCCAACAATCACAAATTGCTGTGGGAGGTAGTTGCAGATCTTCATGCTTTGACCAAAATAGAGTTGACTTGATAGGTAATCGTTACCCGACCGTCATGATCTTTGGGCCAGGATGAAAGCAATTTAGCCATCTGGGACACTGTCAATCTGTGACCTGCGGAGTGAGTGCTGGTACCTGTTTTCTTGAGTGAACGAAAAAAATCGAGAGACGTTGAATAGCTCTGTTCAACCGTTTCACTCCAAGATGATGCCGAATAACCACGGGAGTGAAGGGTATCCAAAAGCATCTGCGAGTCAGGCAAGCGATTCATCGTACAAGGAACATCGAGGGTTCGACAGATCGCCTGCCACTCTGGGAAGGACTGCTTCCCAAGATATGAGCAGAACAGAAAACCACCTGGAGCCAAGGCAGCACACAAGCGGGACAAGCTACCCGTTACATCCTGAAACCATTGCAGGGTAAGACACGAGACGATTAAGGCACAATGATTTTGAATGTCGACGGTTTCAGCATCCATTACCTGCCAATCGACACGTTGCCCGGCCAGGAGGAGGGGAATCAAGGCTTGTCGATTTTTAGCAACCATGCCAGGGGAGAGATCAATCAAGGTTAGTTCACGCCCTGGAAACGAGGTAACCAATTCGCATGAAACAGCTCCGGTCCCGCAACCAACTTCAAGGATTGGCCCCTCTGGCAATTGATGACAAAAGTCTGCCAACTTTCGAACGAAAGCCCTCGCCACCTGCTGCTGCATAACAGCATATTGGTCGTAACGGGCCGCTGAGATCGTAAAATTGGCAGCTATTTTTTCTTTAAGATCCATGGGTTGCGTTTGAAACGTTAGAGAGTTATGTCTTTGCCGTGCCGCTAGTCTTTCGACAAATCAACAAAACTTTTTGGAGAAATTGCGAATGATGTTCAGACAGACATGAGGGTGAGTGAATGGAAGACCATGACCAGCTCCACCGATGACAGACAACTGTTTCGTGCCTAGGATCGATGCCAGTTCCTCGGCTCTATCCGGATGTACAATTCTGTCGTCTCGGCCATGGAGTTGTAAAACAGGCGGCAATCCGGCAAAACTGAGCCGATCAATACAACTAGTATCCAACAACACCAAATCCTGAGTCAGCAAAGCAGTATTTATTGCCCTCTCATCGACCTGGTGAGGCAACCCGCAAGCGCGATGGAAATCTTGGATTAACCCACTAGGATCAGTGGACATCCTACCGAGCATTTTTCGAACATGCTTACGAGAAAAACGTCCCGCTTGAGGGCTACAACCATGAAAATGAGCAAAACCGCTGATTACGACCAGTAGAGATGCTTGAGACAACAATCTAGAGGAGAGCAAGTGAAGACCCAAAGAGTGACAGACAAGGACAGGGCCTGGAGATTTGCGATCACAGAGGACATTTTCTGCATTATCAACGGCTTGATCACATCCAGGTGGAGAGCTAGCCGGCCGCAACCTCGCATCTCGCGCGATGTTCTCAAAACCGAGGGAGGACACTGCCCCCCAATAGCCACGATTGGCTAGC
>JAQUKQ010000128.1 GCA_028718985.1 Desulfobulbaceae bacterium
CTGGTGGCGTCGGCTTCCAGCACTTGGGTGAAGACGTTTTTGGCCCGCTTCACCAGTTCTGGATTGCTGTCAATGCCCAAAACATTGACCCCGAAACCCGCAATGATGGAGCCAAACTCGTAACCGAACTTTCCTAAGCCGATGACTCCAACTTGGACGAAATCTTTCATGTTGCTCTCCTTCCTTGTTTGTTCCTACTGATATTCCTTTAACCGATCTGAATATTCTCTTCCGGCCACTTGAAAAACTGTTCCTGGCGTAGTTCTTGGATGGTTGCCAGAAAGACCAGAGGTCCCAAGCGGCCGATGAACATCAGCAGGGTGATGATCCACTTGCCGATCATCGACAGCTTGGCGGTCAGGCCCATGCTCAAGCCTACGGTGCCGAGGGCTGATACCTCTTCAAAGAGCACTTCGAGAAAGAGGCCTCGGGTGAGGGAATGAGGGGCATCTCCGCCTTCGGTAACGATGAGGATTGTGGTGGCGACGAAAAGAAGGATCCCCTCGAACACCACCAGCAGTAGAGCCTTGTTGATGGCTTCCTGGCTGACGGCAAAGTTGCCGATGACGGTCTGGGCGCACCCTTTGAACTGGGCTTTGATAAAGTGCCAGAGGACGCTGAAGGTGGTGACCTTGATACCGCCGGCGCAGGATCCCGGGCCAGCGCCGATAAACATCAGGATCAGCATGGAGAGTATCGATATTGTTGTCATCTGGCCAATGTCGACGGTGTTGAAACCGGCAGTGCGGCAGGTGACTGATTGGAAAAGCGCCGTTAGAGCGGATATGGCCGTGGATTGCTTGTCATGGGAGGCAATGGTTTCGGCCAGGAAAAGAGTGACCCAGCCGGTAAAGATAAGCCAGACGGTAGTGCGGAGGACGATACTGCTCTGCCAACTGAGTTGGGGGCGGCGTTTCTTTTTCAGGGGGGTGGCGATTGCGGGGAAGAGGGTGCCTAGTTCGATCAGCACCGAAAAGCCGATGCCGCCGGCAATGATAAGTCCCATGATCGAGAGATTTGCCAGCCAAGCCCCTTGCCAGCCCATCAGGTTGTCGGCGTACAGCGAAAAGCCGGCGTTGCAGAAGGCGGAAATGGCATGGAAGACGGCGGCGTAGCTACTGATGCCTTTGGGGACAGTGAGGTAGAGAGCAATGGCACCTAGAAGTTCGATGGCTAAAGTCCAGAGGAGCATGCGTTTCAAGAAGTGGCTCAGGCTCATGCCCAGGTTAGACATCAATGACTGGCCGACCGCGATCTGGTCGGTGATTGATACCCGGCGACGCCAGAGATAGAAGGCGACACTGCTGAAGGTCATGATTCCCAAGCCACCGATCTGGATCAGGCCCAAGATCACATTTTGGCCGAAACGGCTGAAATAGGTGCCGGTGTCGACTACTGTCAGGCCGGTGACGCAAACTGCTGACGTCGAGGTGAACAGGGCATCTGTCCAAGAGATGTTGTTTGTGGTGTGACTGATCGGGTGGTGCAGGAGAATGGCACCAAGGCCGATGACCAGGGCGAAGAAGATGACGGGGAGGGAAATGGGTGGAAAACATTTTTTACAATAGGCTAGCAGGGTGGTGCGTGGCCTAGCAAATGTTTCTGAAGCCTGAGACAGCAGAGGGGATGTCATTGTGGTCTGTGCAGTATAGGGTTGTAATCAGGAGGGAAGACTGAATATGTTAGGGGGGCTTCCTCCGGGCAAGGCGCTAGTGCAGCAAGGGAGATGATCCATTTTGCTGCTTTTACCTGAGTTTGATCGATTTTACAAGCGGGGCATTGCCTGTGCGTGCCTTTTGTTTCTCTCTTTCTCTGTTCAGCCGGCGAGCGTCAATTTTGAGATATCTCTGTACTCCATCTCTTTGCTCTTGGTATAAGTTGGTTGGCCCACCAGAAATTACCTGCCCGTGGCGGAGACTCTCTCCCTCCTGTAAGGGGGCGCTCATGGAGGTCGTCGCAGCAGTAGAAGGTTTGATCTCGGCAGAGGTAGCGGCGTTTTATGACTTGCGCTATGCCTCTTTCCGGGATCTTGTATGAAGGCATCAAAATTGACCTATATGAATCCCCTCAGAGAAAAGGAGGCAGCCGTGGAAGAAAAACCGATAATCAATTTTCGAGTCAATGAGGAGCGTTGTATCCAGTGTGGTGAGTGCGCGGCGGACTGTCCGGCGGGCGTCATTACCATGGATGGTAACCCAAAATTCAATGAGGATGGAGGCTGCTTCCGTTGTCAGCACTGTCTGGCCGTCTGCCCTACCGGTGCTGTTTCGATTCTTGGCAAGAATCCAGACGACAGCCAAGCACTGGCGGGTTCCTTTCCCTCTCCAAGCCAAATGACGGCACTGATCAAAGGCCGTAGGAGCGTCAGGCGTTACAAAGACGAAGATGTAGCCACTGGTCTGATCGATGAACTCTTGAACATCGCATGCCATGCCCCAACTGGTGTCAATGCCCAGGGCATACTCTTCACGGTGGTAAAGGAGCGCAAAGTCATGAATGCTTTACGCCTTGACGTCATGGAACGTCTGGGGCGGATCAAGGACAGTGGTGAGTTGCCGGAGGGGTTTGTCGGGCAGTACATGGGCTGGGCAGTCAAAGTTTGGCGGGAAGAGGGCAGAGACATTATCTTCCGGGGGGCACCCCACCTGCTCATTACCAGCGCCCCCAATGACTCTCCCTGCCCAACGCAGGATAATATAATCGCCCTGACAACCTTCCAGATGATCGCCCATGCCCATGGCCTTGGCACTGTATGGGACGGCCTATTCATGATGGTGCTTTCCCTCTGCGCAGAACTGACAGGGCGACTGGGGATACCAGATCAGCATCTGATTGGCTACGCCATGGCCTTTGGGTGGCCGGCGGTAGAGTATCAACGTACCGTGCAACGCGCTCCAGCCTTGGTCAATGTTGTGCGCTGAACATCGAGATAGAGATCTTCTGCCATTTCTCAATCAAGCTGGCGAGCAGTGACGAGACTGTTGGAGTCATATTGTGAAAGCAGAATTTTGCATGACTTACAATTTTGCTGTGTGGTACATGCAAGAAGGATGGTATGGGCAAGAGCCTTTTGGGAGAATGGAAATTGATCGACAACAGAAGCGATGATGGCGCGACTCTCTGCCATGTTTGTGGGGCTGGATTGGCAAAAGTTGGTACTGTTGATCCCTTTGCCGCACGCGGGGATGCGTTCGTTTTACGGGTCACATGATAGAAACAGGACAGAAATATACGCTGGGCTCATCAATCTCAGAGATTTATGGAGTTGAGCAGAAGAGCAGAGTTTCACTCCCCCTATACTCATGCGGCGTTTCAGCTGGTTTTCCTTCTCCTGCCGATGATTATATAGGCCAGCAACTGGATCTCAACGACCTGTTGGTCAGGAATCCAGCTGCCACATTTTTTGTCCGAACTGCCGGGGATTCGATGACAGGGGTGGGGATCAACGACAATGATTTGCTGGTCGTGGACCGATCGCTTGAACCAGCTCACGGTAAGATTATTATAGCGGCTATTAACGGTGAGCTTACGGTCAAACGCCTGGTTAAGACTGGTACCTCATGCAGGCTTGAGGCTGAAAATCCGAATTACCCGCCGATTGAGATTACCGAAGATTTATCTTGCATTACCTGGGGTGTCGTCACCAGCGTTATCCACCAATTTCGTTAAACACCAATGAAAAAAGTATTCGCGCTGGTTGACTGCAACAATTTTTATGCCTCATGCGAGAGACTCTTTCGTCCTGAGCTCAATAATCAGCCGATTGTTGTCTTGTCCAATAATGACGGGTGTGTGATCGCTCGCTCCAATGAAGTAAAGGCTCTTGGCGTCAAGATGGGGGATCCATATTTCAAGCTCAAAGACCTGCTCGCCAAGCATCATGTCCATGTTTTTTCTTCCAACTATGCTCTCTATGGAGACCTTTCGTGTCGAGTGATGACGATCCTTCAGCAGATGGAGCCAGAGGTGGAAATCTATTCCATTGATGAAGCCTTTGTCTCACTGCCGTACACCCCCGGGAAGTTGCATACCGATTACGCCCGTTCCCTCAAGGAGAAGGTGAGACGATGTGTTGGCATCCCCGTTGCCATGGGTATTGGACCAACCAAAACCTTGGCGAAAGTTGCAAACAGGTTGGCAAAAAAGAACGCTCAGTATGGCGGAGTCTTCGATATTACAGACAGTAACCAGATTGATGAACTTCTGGCGCGCTGTGATGTCGAAGATGTGTGGGGCATAGGGCGGCAATCAGGCCGCAAGCTGAGAATGCGGGGGATATTGACAGCCAGAGACCTGCGTGATGCTGATGAGGTTTGGATTCGTAAAAACTTGACAGTGACAGGGTTACGAACCGTCATGGAGCTCAGGGGCGTCTCTTGCTTGCCACTCGAGTTGGCTCCGCCCGATAAAAAGTCCATTGTCTCGTCAAAATCTTTTGGTAGGCCGGTGAGTTCGTTGGCTGATATGAAAGAAGCCGTAGCGACCTATCTTTCTACAGCAGCTGAGAAACTGAGAAGCCAGGGCTCGGCGGCAGGGGCGATTCAAGTTTTCATTTCCACGAATGTCTTTAATGTCAATCAGCCACAGCACACCCAAAGCATGATGGCGAGTTTGCCGCAACCAAGTGCTTATACCCCGCATTTGTTGAAAGCCGCCATGCACTGCCTCGAAGGCATCTTCAGATCCGGTTACCTATACAAAAAAGCAGGGGTGATGTTAACGGAGATTGTGTCTTCCGGTCAGCAGCAAATAAACATGTTCGGTCCTGTGTCTGCTGAAAAGCCTGAGCTGATGCAGGCGATAGACAGAATCAACCGAAAGTGGGGCCGGCAGACGGTACAGATTGCAGCAGCAGGACTTGCCAAACCATGGAAGATGGTCCAAGCTCATACGTCACCGGCCTACACTACCAATTGGTCAGAGTTGCCGATTGTCAACGCTACTTCCTAACATGGGGAGGTTTGTTAGCGACCCCAGCCTGTTGGCCTGTTGGCTAGGAGCTGAATCTGGCTGTGCCCAATGTTTGCGACAACGACAAAGCTCCAACGCAAGGCATTTTTTCGGGGAGGGGTTTTTCAGAATGATTGATACGGAGTGAATGGATACCGCCATGGATTTTGTGAGCCATACCTTGTGGGGATACTCCCTGTTTGGTTTCCGAGGTAAACCGGCGGTGGCACTTATCAGCGGTGCTATGCCAGATGTGGTCTCCTTTGGGCCGATAGTCGTAACCAATATGATCAATGGTAATTACCACCACGGCCCGCCCGACCTGTCGACTATCCCTGCCTGGACTTTTGTCGCTTATGACTGCTCACATAGTCTGGTATGTGCCTCTCTCGCAATTGTAATAGTCGCGAAGTACAATACGGGTGTTGCTTGGGCAATGCTTGCATGGTTAGCGCATATATTTCTGGATGTTCCCTTTCACACGAAAGCATATTTTCCTACCAAGCTTTTTTGGCCGCTTTCAGATTTTTCCTTTGATGGGGTCAGTTGGGGAAACCCATGGGTGTGGTTCACTCAATTGGCCTTACTTACGGCACTATTGATCTATAGATGTTGGCAAAGCAAAAGGAGGACTTCATGAAGAGAATCTGCCCGCACTGTAGCGCAGAAATGCACGTGTTTGACGAGCCGTGCGCCGCATGTGGAAAGCCATCCCGTCCAGGATTGTTGTTGGCTATCGCCACGATTTTACACGGCTATCGCTCGATGATTCTGATGATAGCGGTCCTGGTAGTGAGTTGGGTCATCCTGACAAAAGTGTTCGGGTTCTAAGGGCGGGCACATGATTAGAAAATGTTCTATTGTCTCTATTTTTTCTATGTCAAACCTTGTGTGAACCTTCAAGGCGACTCTCATTGATTAATCACTATGGGTTATATTATGGCAAGGTCAATCCAGAGACAGATACTTCCAGCAGGTAAGCAAAATGTGTGAGTTATGCACAAAACATGGTGATGGCAAAATTTGGTATAAGAATGCCAAAAACTATGCAAATGACTTGGTGTCTGATCTGCGGAGGAGGCAATACGTTCAAAATTTCCTGGAAGGTACCATTGGTGAGGGGATGTCCAGTTTAGGCAGACTTGAAACGATTTTTGGAAAGAAAAAGAAACTGCCAGATCGTCTAGTGAGTGCCATGGTAACGAAAGCGAAAGAAGAACACTTTGGACAAGTGGTCCCCATCGAGGATATCCGCACGATTATCGAAAAAGCCGCCACTGTGGTTCGTATGCCCTGTGCTTGTCGGTGGGCTGCAGACAGGAAAGAGAAGCGCTGTTGCTATTCAGTCAGCTATTCTCCTGAAACTTGGCATGATAACTTGAATATGAGTTATTTTGGTAAAGCCTCCAATGAGGGTTTTGAAACCTTGACTGGCAATGAAGCCATCGCCCAAATGGAAAGCCTTGAGGAGGAAGGCGCAATCCACACTATCTGGACCATGGTTACTCCCTTTATTGGTGCGATCTGCAATTGCACAAGTCATGACTGCCTCGGTCTAAGGACCCTGGCCATGCATGTGGAGACCTTGTCCAAAGGGGAATATGTGGCGCAGATCGATCCCGAGTTGTGCAACGGCTGCGGTGGGTGTGAGAGTGTTTGCCAGTTTGACGCGATTTCCAGGCAGGTTGTTAGTGGTGATCCCATTGCCGTAGTAAATCGTTCAAAGTGCTATGGCTGTGGGCTTTGTTGCAGCCACTGTCCGCAAGGAGCAATGCGTTTGGTTGGAAATTCTGTCGTTGATATGGTGCGCAATCCAATCAAGTCGGCCACACATTCCATTTGAAGTCCGCCTATAGCCAATTCCGGACAGTCCCTCATTTAACAGATGCTTGTGCTCACCTTCAAAAGAAAAGCCACAGCATACGATATCTCAGGTTCAAGAACCTGCTCGCAAGCATCATGGCCATGTCTTTTCTGCCGAAGATGCCCTCCTTGAGACCTCTCGCATCGAGTGGCGACTATCCTCCAGCAGTTGGAACCGATGGGACTTGAGGTAGGGTCTTCGGCCAATACGAATTCAAGCTGATGTTTTAACTTTGGTATAGGAAATCATCGAGAATCAGCAAGAAAACCATAGACAAACGAGGGTGAAATTGTTCAAGTACACAGCCTGTGTGCACGATTGAATCTAACTAATAAAATCAAAGAGAGAGGGCGATCATAATGAGCGGACATGGCCATGATGGAGTTGAGCATCACGAAGAGAATCAGTCTATCAACGTAAAGGTTGGTGTATTTTTTATATGCGTTATCCTGGCGCTCTTTATGATTGGCATGAACAGTTGATAGCGCAAGATAAAATTCGGAGATGACAAAATGAGTAACAATGTTGTGATTATCGCATCATGTGGAACTGACAACCCCAACAGATCAACCAGAGCTATTCATTTAGCTACGATAGCTCATAAACAGGGAAAAAATGTCACGTTATTCCTTCTGGATGAAGCAGTTTATCTGGCCAAAAAAGGAATGATAGAAAATCTTAAAGCCGCGACTGGTGATATCGCAGATGACCTGATGACTTACCTTCAAGCACATAATGTTCCCATTATTGCGTGTGTCCCGTGTGTCAAGGCTCGGCAGTTTTCTGAGGCTGATTTGATAGAAGGGGCGAGACTAGGAACGGCAGCAGAGCTTATTCAATTCACCACAGATGCCGCAGTAATAAGCTTATAACGG
>JAQUKQ010000129.1 GCA_028718985.1 Desulfobulbaceae bacterium
TGTTTCGGCCCGCTACGAGGCGGGGAAAGCAAACTTTGCCCAACTCACCTCGATTACAATCGAGCAGGAGAGAGCCAGAGAGTCTGTTCGCACCATCAAGGAAGAAAGGAAAAATAGCGAAACTGCGATTCGAGCGGCCCTTCTGTTGCCGGAGTCGATCAGCATCGGTACCCCTGTTCTACCCAAACTACGAATGAGGGAGGCAAAAGCTGACGATCTGTACCCCCTTGCCTTAGAGCGACGGCAAGAACTTAAGGCTAAGCGGGCTATGATCGGCAGGATGGAGCGCATGCTGGAGATGGCTGAAACCATGATATATCCTGGTTTCAGCCAAGAGCTAAGCCTCTTTGCCGCAGATGCGATTTCTCAAGTCAGTGGCAATGGCATCCGGTCTACGGCAAACAAGCAAGGCAACATGGCAGGAGGTGCTGGAAGTTTCCCCGGCACTTCTACTGGTTCAAGTGGTAGCGGGATCGTAAAAATGCCTTGGTTTGGCACTGAAGATGCCTATTTGCGCCAAACCAGACAGCGAATTGATTCCCTGAAAAAAGAGCTCGAAGCGTCTTCTGCCGCGACCGTTTTAGGCGTTCGTAGGGCTTGGTTTCGTGTCGACAAGGCAAAACGAGAGTTGGCGCTCTACCAGGAACGTGTAGTCCCCCTTAGTAAAGCCAATTTGGATGCTGCAACCCAAAACTACTCTACAGGTCAAGTCGACTTTTCTGAACTGATCAAGGCTACCAACAGTTGGCTCGACGCCAATCTTTCCTTGGCTCGAACCCAGGCTGATCTTGCAATCGCACTGGCAGAACTTGACGCTGCAGTCGGCGTTGACCAAGTTGGAGGCAAAAGGCCTGTCTCCTCAGGCACACAGTCTCGCCCTTCTCAAGGGAGAAAGTCACATGAATGAAAACACCCCCGTTGAGCCGCATGGTACCCATCACCTCTTCAACTCCAGAAAGGGAGTGCTCTGGGCGCTGGCTGTTGTCCTCTTTGTCGTGATTGGCGGCGCATATTCCAACGGTTTTTTTCGCTCCAGTCATGAGCATCACGACGAAGCTGAGAAAACTAAAGAAACGTATGTCTGCCCCATGCACCCACAGATCGTCTCAGACAGGCCTGGCACTTGCCCGATATGCAGCATGGATCTGGTCAAGGCAGAGACCTCGGCTCCGGCCCCTTTTGTAAAACAACCCGCGGGCAAGGCGAAAAACGACCTGGATGACCTCTTTGACGAGCCTTCTAGCGAGCGAAAGATCCTCTACTACCGAAACCCCATGGATCCTTCCATCACATCTCCGACACCGGCAAAGGATGAGATGGGCATGGAGTATGTGCCGGTTTACAACGATGAGGTTGGCTCAAAAGCCTCAAATAGCGCAGGCGTCGAGGGCATGGCGACTATCCGGGTTGGCGAGGAGGCATTGATGTTGACCGGCGTGCAGACCTCTCCAGCCCGAAAAGAAACAGCCAAGCGCACCGTCCGGACAGTTGGTATCGTAGTTGCCGACGAGACCTTGGTTCGCCACGTCCACACCAAGGTCAGGGGGTGGATTGAAACCCTCAGTACCAATTTTACGGGTCAAGCGGTACAGAAAGATACCCCCCTTCTGTCGATTTACTCTCCAGAACTTTTAGCCACCCAGCAGGAGTTTTTGTCTGCCAAAAGGGCCGCGGCAAGCATGGTTGATGCGGCAGATCCGGCAATTAAACGTATGGGAAATGATCTTCTCCAATCAGCGAAACGACGACTGGAGCTCTTCGACGTGCCTAAAAGTTTTATTGAGAAACTTGAGAAAAGTGGGGAGCCGCAACGGGCCGTCACTCTTGAAGCACCAATTTCTGGGTTTGTCACCGCCAAGGGGGTCTATGAAGGCCAAGAGATCGAACCTGGCATGGAACTCTTCACCATCACCGATCTTTCCCATGTCTGGATTGAGGCTGATCTCTACGAGTACGAAGCTAATCTTGTCGAAGTTGGCCAAGAAGCAACCCTGACACTTGCCTTTTCCCCCGGCACCGTCATCAAAGGCAAGGTAGCCTATGTTTTCCCTTACCTCTCGGCAGAGAGCCGCACCCTGAAGGTGCGCTTTGACTTCCCGAACCCAACTCTCACCTTGAAACCGCAAATGTATGTCGATGTCTCACTCGCACTGGCACAAGCACCCGGTGTTACCATCCCCGATTCGGCATTGATCGACACCGGTGTTCGGCAAGTTGTCTTTGTTGAGACGGCACCCGGCACCTTCGAACCGCGTCAGGTCAAGGTTGGCGTGCGCGGCGGCGGGAAGATTCAAATCATGAGCGGCATCAAAGAGGGCGAGCAGGTAGTGGTTAAGGCCAATTTCCTGCTCGACTCAGAATCTCGCCTGCGAGCCGCACTTGAGAAGGCTATTGGGGGAGGCAATAAATGATGCCGTCTGCTGAGTCATCTCCAAAGGATCAGACTAAGCTCTCACTCATTCAACGAATCATCTCCGGCTGTGCTCATAACCCAATCCTGACTCTGCTCGGGGTTGCTGCCCTCTGTGTCGTCGCCCTTTACACCTTAAAAGAGATCCGGCTCGATGCCTTGCCCGATCTCTCCGACACCCAGGTTATTATCTACTCAAAATGGGATCGGTCGCCGGACATCATCGAAGATCAGGTGACCTATCCCATTGTCAGCTCACTGTTGGGAGCCCCCCACGTCAAGGCGATCCGCGGTTTTTCTGATTTTGGCTTTTCCTATGTCTATGTCATCTTTGAGGATGGCACCGATATCTATTGGGCCAGGTCACGTGTCCTTGAGTATCTCTCAAAGATTCAGTCTCGACTTCCCGAAGGCGTACAGACCGAGTTGGGCCCAGATGCGACCGGCGTCGGCTGGGTCTTCCAATACGCCTTAGTTGATACCTCTGCCACTCATTCACTCGATGAACTTCGATCCTACCAGGATTGGACCTTGCGCTATGCCATCCAATCGGTACAAGGGGTTGCGGAGGTGGCAAGCATCGGTGGTTTCCAGCGCCAGTACCAAATCACCGTCGATCCTAATCGCTTGATGGCTTACAACCTCTCGCTCGATATGGTTATCGATGCGGTTCGTAAATCAAACAACGAGGTTGGCGGTCGCCTGATTGAGTTTGCTGGAGCAGAGTACATGGTTCGCGTCCGGGGCTACGCCAAAAATATTGCCGATTTTGAGACCATCGCCCTGAAAACCGGCCCTGGTGGTACACCGGTTCTGCTAAAGGATATCGCCCGTGTGGAATTGGGGCCCGAGATCCGGCGTGGCATCTCTGATCTGGACGGCAAGGGTGACCATGTCGGTGGAATCGTGGTCATGCGTCACGGTGAAAACGCCTTAAACGTTATCGAGCGGGTTAAGGCCAGGATTGCGGAACTTACGCCCTCTCTGCCTAAGGGGGTTGAGATTATTGCCACCTATGACCGCTCTGACCTCATCACTCGAGCCTTGAGAACCTTAAAACATGAGTTGGTGCAAGAGATTATCATCGTTTCGCTAGTAATCATGATCTTCCTCTGGCACTTCCCTTCCGCCCTCGTGCCGATCATCACCATTCCGGTCTCGGTACTGCTTTCCTTCATCCCCCTCTATCTGATGGGAGTGACGGTTAATATCATGAGCCTCGCCGGTATCGCCATCTCGATCGGCGTCTTGGTCGATGGAGCCATTGTCGAAGTTGAAAACGCCTATAACCGGATCTACCAATGGCAAGCAGGGGGGAGAAAAGGAGACTTCCATAACGTGCGACTGGCGGCCCTGATGGAAGTTGGACCGTCGGTGTTCTTTTCGCTATTGATCATCGCCGTAGCCTTTCTGCCCATCTTCACCCTGGTCGACCAAGAGGGGCGTCTTTTCAAACCGCTAGCCATTTCCAAAACTCTGGCCATGAGTCTGGCGGCAATCCTTGCCATCACTCTCGACCCCGCACTGCGCATGCTTTTTGCCCGCATCAACCCCTTTATCTTTCGTCCGCGGATACTTGCCAAAATGCTCACCACCTGCCTTGTTGGCACCTATTTCTCAGAGGAAACTCACCCGATCAGCCGCACTCTCTTCACGGTTTATGACCCAATTTGCCGCTGGGTCCTCCGTCACCCGAAGGCGATTATCTTGGGGGCTTTGGCCATAGTCGCAATTAGCTTGCCTGCCTATTTTCACCTGGGCAGCGAGTTCATGCCGCCATTGAACGAGGGATCGATTCTCTATATGCCAACGACACTCCCGGGGATCTCGGTGGCCGAGGCCCAGAATCTTTTGACCACTCAGGACAAGCTGCTGAAAAGTTTTCCGGAGGTTGAGCGCGTCTTTGGCAAGGCTGGACGCGCCGACACCTCAACCGATCCTGCCCCCTTCTCAATGATGGAGACGACAGTCATCCTGAAACCACCAAGTCAGTGGAGGGGCAAGGAGCGGTGGTACTCCGGATTTGCTCCGGACTGGTTAAAATCTATTCTTCGTCCGATCTGGCCCGACCATATCTCCTGGGAAGAACTGGTGGCACAGCTTGACAAGACCCTCCGCCTGCCCGGTGTTACCAACGCCTGGACCATGCCGATCAAGGCTAGAATCGACATGCTCTCTACCGGCGTCAGGACACCTATCGGCATCAAAGTTTATGGTTCTGACCTTAAAGAGATTCAAAAAATCGGCGAACATCTGGAGCAGGTGATGAAGGCCATCCCCGGCACTCGAAGCGTCTTTGCAGAAAGGGTGACAGGGGGCTATTTCGTAGACTTTGACCTTCGTCGTGATCAGATCGCCCGTTACGGCCTTAATATCGATCAAGTGCAGCGGGTGATTCTGACCGCCATCGGCGGAGAAAATATTACTACCACGGTAGAAGGACGAGAGCGCTACCCCGTCAATATCCGTTATCCACGGGAATTGCGTGAGGATGTTGACCGCCTGGGCCGGGTGCTGGTGGCTGCCCCTGGGCCAGGCGGTGCTATTCAGGTGCCTTTGGCCCAATTGGCTGACATCAAACTGGTCTCTGGCCCCGCCATGATCCGCAATGAGAATGGTTTTCTCTCCGGATACGTCTACGTCGATATCGAAAACCGCGACATAGGCAGCTTTGTCAAAGAGGCCAAGGCAGCTGTGGCCGAAAAGATTTCGCTAAAACCGGGTTATGTCCTGCAGTGGAGCGGCCAGTATGAGAACATGATCCGGGTCAGGGAGAGGCTCCAGGTTGTGGTACCCCTCACCCTTGCCCTTATCTTCATTTTGCTTTACACCAATACGAAAAGCGTTTTCAAGGCCTCGGTTGTCATGCTGGCCGTGCCTTTTTCTGCCATCGGAGCCATCTGGCTCTTCTGGTTTTTGGACTACAATATCTCTATCGCCGCCTGGGTTGGAATGATAGCCCTGCTTGGCCTCGATGCCGAAACCGGGGTTTTCATGCTTCTCTTCCTCGACCTCTCCTATGATGAAGCGAAAAAAAATAACCGGCTTAACAACATGGCAGAACTTGATGAGGCCATCCTGCACGGGGCAGTTAAACGGATCAGGCCTAAAATGATGACAGTTGCCGCCGCCTTCATGGGCCTGCTGCCGATCATGTGGTCTACCTCGGCTGGTAGCGACGTGATGAAACGAATCGCCGCGCCGATGATTGGTGGGTTGATTACCTCCTTTATTTTGGAACTCCTTGTCTATCCGGCCATTTACAAATTATGGAAGGGAAAAGAGATTCATGGCCACCTAAAAGCAATTGAGGGACACGGATACTCTTCGTCTTGATTACCACAATCCCCTTGACGATAAGGGGAAACGAACACCCTATGCCAAAGAAAAGCCAATCTCCTCCACTCTGGTACAAAGATGCCATTATCTACGAACTGCATGTCAAGGCCTTTTGCGACAGCAGTAGCGACGGCTACGGTGATTTCCAGGGGCTGATCAGTAAGCTGGACTATATCCAGGGACTCGGAGTTAACACCCTCTGGCTTCTGCCCTTCTACCCTTCTCCCTTGCGAGACGATGGTTACGACATCGCTGACTACCGTGGGGTGCATCCGGACTATGGTACGCTCCGCGACTTCCGGCAATTTGTCAAGGAAGCTCATAGTCGAGGTTTAAAGGTCATTACCGAGCTTGTCATCAATCACACCTCCGACCAGCATCCCTGGTTTCAGGCCGCCCGGCGCGCCAAACCTGGATCTGCCCATCATCGATATTATATCTGGAGTGATACCAATACCAAGTTCCCCGAGACCCGTATTATCTTCACCGACACCGAGACCTCCAATTGGGCCTGGGATCCTGTTGCCGGAGCCTATTACTGGCATCGCTTCTTCTCCCATCAACCGGATTTAAACCTCAACAACCCCAAGGTGGTGAAGGCGGTATCACGGGTTCTTAACTTCTGGCTCGACATCGGTGTCGATGGTCTGCGGCTTGATGCGGTCCCTTACCTCTGCGTCCGTGAAGGTACCAATAACGAGAATCTTCCCGAGACCCATGCCGTCATCAAAGAGATACGCAAGGAGATGGATCGCCACTACAACGACCGAATGCTGCTTGCCGAGGCCAACCAGTGGCCTGAGGACACGGCGGCTTATTTCGGCGATGGGGATGAGGCTCATATGGCCTTCCACTTTCCACTCATGCCACGGATCTACATGGCGCTACGCCAAGAAGATCGACGACCGATCATCGATATTTTAGAGAGTACGCCAGAAATCCCCGACTCCTGCCAGTGGGGTATCTTCCTGCGCAACCATGACGAACTTACCCTGGAAATGGTTACTGACGAGGAACGGGATTACATGTACCGCGAATACGCCAAAGATCCACGCATGCGTGTCAACGTTGGAATCCGTCGGCGGTTAGCCCCACTTCTCGATAACTCCCGGCGGCGTATGGAGCTGTTGAACAGCTTGCTCTTCTCCCTCCCTGGCACACCGGTCATGTATTACGGTGACGAGATTGGTATGGGCGACAACTTCTTCCTCGGCGATCGCAACGGAGTAAGAACCCCAATGCAATGGTCTGCCGATCGTAATGCCGGTTTCTCCAAAGCCGATCCGGCACGCCTCTATCTGCCGGTCATCATGGATCCGGTCTACGGCTACACGACAATTAACGTCGAGGCCCAGGAGCGTGACCCTTCATCATTATTGCACTTTATGAAACGCATGATTGCCCTCCGTCGTCAGCACAAGGCCTTTGGGCGTGGGAGCATAGAGTTTTTACGACCAGAGAATCGTAAAGTGCTGGTTTATGTTAGACGTTATAAAACCGAGGTGATTCTTGTGGTAGCCAACCTCTCTCGTTTCGTGCAGCCTGCAGAGCTTGACCTCTCTGAGTTCAAGGGCTGGGTGCCGGTTGAGATGATAGGCCGTACCGACTTCCCCACCATCGGAGAGCTCCCCTACTTTATCACCATCGGCCCACACTCTTTTTACTGGTTCCGCCTTGAAGCACCAGCCGAACCCATCTCTTTCCCCAAAAGTCAGAGTGCCGGGGTACGACCTCCCTCCTCTGTCACCATTAGCGAAAACTGGAGAGGTCTTCTGGACGGGGTTTTCCAGCATGTTTTAGAAAACGAAATACTGCCTTCCTGGCTCCCAGACCAACGCTGGTTCAGAAGTAAATTCCGCACTATTACTGGAGTCAGCGTTTCGGATTGGACCAAGATGAGTGGCGGCTTTTTTGTTGTTTTCATCACTG
>JAQUKQ010000130.1 GCA_028718985.1 Desulfobulbaceae bacterium
CGCCGGTGCCTGGAGCTGTTTGAGGTTAGAAGGTCGCATGGAGAAGTGGGTTCGAGACAGGATGGCCTCGCCGTGCTCCACCTGCGGATTCAGCATCGAGTGTTCACCCGCCGTTGCACCGGTGTCGAGGTCTACCAGTGCGCCGACGATGTTCGTCGAGCCAAGGTCAACAGCCAGGCCGAAGTTACCTGAGGCTGCACTTGCCGGTTCAAGGCGCAACAGGGTTAGAACTGGCACAAAAGCCAATGTTGCGGTCACCCGGAACTCCGCCGTGCGCAGGATCTTCGACAGACCAGCAACGACAGACAGTGGCATCTGTACCCCGACTATCCCCAGTGCCTCCAGTCCGTGCAATACCCGATCAAGATCCCCGGCGTGGTCAGCATCGGTCGGGGGCGGCAGATTTAGTCGAATTTTCCTGACAACCGGCTCGTCAACAGACTTCATTTAACACCAACCTTACTCAACAATGACATCACAAAAAATAGGAGTTGGCACCCCATCGAATAGAGGGAAAACGTGTTTCCCAGCCTCAGCATGAGCAGGACTGTCGTGCATAGCCATGAAGGTTTCGTAGGTCTCGTGTTCAACTATGGCAACATAGTTCCCACCCTTTCTGGGTTTCAAGAGACGTCTACCGATAAAACCTTGGTGGCTGGCGAATGTTTTACTTGTTTCTGCAAACCATTCGCGAAATGCCGCATCCTGGCCCTCCTTGGTGGGCGGGAAATTGATGATAACGACGGACATTGTAAATACCTTCACTTGAGATTGTGTCCGCCCAATGTAGGCGTGGGATGTTGGGGTAAAATTCCCCTGTATGTGAATCCTGTCACTGTCTAATGACCGGAACACTTCTGTCCTAAGAAATGCTCAATGAACCCTTCAATTTCGGCCGCTCGCATTGCCGTCATGCGTGCCTTTTTCTCTTAGAGCTCATCGCTCATGCCCATTTGAATGTAACCGCAGGGGCATGCCTGGAAACAAATATGGCACCCAACACATTTGGTGTAATTTGTGTACATTACTTCACCGGATGGATTTTGTGGGAATTCCACAATTGCTGTTTGGGGGCAGAATATCAAACATTGTCGACATTCGAAACAAAGTCCGCAACTCATGCATCGCTTGGACTCGGCGCGAAACTTCTCTTCGGTTAGCCCTAAGTCTGCTTCTAAACCAAGACCACCGGAACACCGCTTCTCCTCCGGCACCCATTCACGCTCATTACGTTCTCGCTCAGCATAATATTCTAAACGCAGTGTCTCTGGGGTAGCGAGTTGCCAATCATCATGAGACTGGAAACGTTCTCCTTTTAATTGAGCATCGATCCGTTCAGCAGCCTTTCTTCCGTGGCCAATGGCGGTGGTGACCAGAGCCAGACTTATGACGTCGCCACCAGCATAGATTCCTTTGTCGACAGCCCAGTTATCGTCCGGTTTAAGCCAACCGTTCTTGGTTGTGTTGAGCTGGAGGCCGCTCCAGTCTGGGCGTTGGCTAATCGCTGAAATCAAAGCTGTACAAGGGATTTCAAAATCAGATTCTGCTATTGGCACTGCTTGGCGCCGACCGCTGGCGTCCAATTCGCCAAGTTCCATTTTTTGACACTTGATGGCTAAGGCCTTGCCGTTTTCGGATCGGATGCCGATGGGAGCTACCAAGTACCGAATATCGATATTTTCAGTCAGGGCATCATTAATTTCCTTGTCAAGGGTGGGCATTTCAGCGCGCGTTCTCCGGTACAATATAGTAACCTGCGCACCAAGGCGTCGGGCAACACGCGCTGCTGTGATGGCGGTATTGCCGCCGCCGATGACAACGACATTATTCCCAACCTCAACCTGTCTGCCGGAGTTGACCTGATTCAGAAAGGTAACTCCACTCAACACGTTGACAGCGTCTCTCACCTCGCTCTCCAGTTCAATACCCTTATGGGCTCCGATGCCTACAAAAATGGCGTCGAAGTTTGCCTTTAGTTCCTCCAAGTCTTTGTCTTTACCGATAATGGTGTTGCAGACGATTTCGACACCCATTTGGGCTATAGCATCAATTTCTGCGTCTAAGATGTTGTGCGGCAGGCGAAAGGCAGGGATGCCATATCGAAGCATCCCGCCAGGCTTGGCAAAGGCTTCAAACACCGTTACCGGATAGCCACGCCGGGCTAGCTGAAAGGCACAACTCAGGCCGGCCGGACCAGCCCCGATTATCGCCACCTTTTTGTCCATGACCTCATGTCTCAATTTTTTGTGCCGCAGGCCATGTCTGATGCCGTAGTCGCCAAGCCAGCGCTCAAAAGCAGCAATGTTTACCGCACCATCGTTTTTCTTGGTGCGGTTGCAGTGGCTCTCACACGGATACGGACAAACACGGCCACAGGAGGCAGGGAAGGGTGTGGTTTTGCTGGCCTCGTGCCAAGCCAGTTCGTACGATTCCTCCCAGTTCCGATTTTTGAGCTTCGATTGCTGGACAATGGTTAACCAGGCACGAATATCGTTACCAGCCGGGCAACCTGCCGTGCATGGTGGAATTTTTCGCACATAGATCGGGCATTTGTGGCTGTGATCGCCAAAGGCAACAACTTTTTCGGTGCCGTGTTCTTCTGCGAATTCGGGATACTGCCAGTTGAGGGCAGAATCAAGGATGGGATTGGAGTCAATGGGTTTGTGTGACATTGTTGAACCTAGCCTTAAAACCTGACATGCGCCGACTGATTAAACGTGGTTCGGGCGTGCCGGTAAGAATCGATCATATCTTTTTCAAAGACCAGATCGGTGGCGGCAAAGAAGTGTTTCCACCCCACCCGGTCAATCCATTCGCCTAATCGCTCCCACGGTTGGCCTTCCTTTTTGTAGGCATTGAGAATTCTCCCTACCACTTCGTTGACTTCCGGCCAGCGCGGTGGGTTGTTGGGTAGATTTTGAGCGACCAAGCACCCCAAGGCCGGCTTTGATCGGGCATTGGAGTTTTTGCCGCCAACCCAGATCCCAAATTTTGAATGTTCTGGATGATTGATCTCCATGACCGGACAAGCGCCAAAACAGGCCCCACAGTACATGCATTTTTTATTGTCAACCAATAGCGATGGCTTGCCATTAACTACCGTTGGCCGGATTGCGGCCACTGGGCAGCGGGCAACCACCTTGGGCAATTCACAGATATTCGCTATGACCTCATGGTTAATGCGGGGTGGGCGGGTATGTTTGACCACAATGGCGATATCCGCTTGGCCGCCGCAGTTGATGGCGCAGCAGGAAGTTGAAATCCTGACCTTGCTTGGCAGGTACCAGTTTTTGAACTCTTCGAACAGGTTGTCCATGATGGATTTGACCACACCGGAGGCATCAGTGGCGGGAATATCGCAGTGCAACCAACCTTGGGTATGGGCTATATTGGAGACACATGGCCCAATTCCTCCTACCGGTAAGCCGATCTTCTCCAGGGCCTCGATCAGTAACTCCACCTTTTCCTCGTCCGGGGTCATGAATTCCACGTTGTTGCGCACCGTGAAGCGCAAGTAGCCGTCCGCATAGGTGTCCGCGATATCACAGATACGCCTGATCAAGTCCACCGAGTCCTGCCGTGGAGTACCAGCCCTGACCGTAAACAGGACATCTCCACTTTCGGCAATGTGCTTGAGTACCCCAGGGCGAGGCAGTTCATGGTATTTCCACTTGCCGTAATTTTTTTTGACCACCGGGTGCAGGGCATTATGATAATCATACGGTCCTGATTCGATGGTTTTCCAGGTTCTTTCGCTGCTCATGATCTTCTCCAACGATGAGAAATGTTAGGATTCAGACTTATAGTACGGATTGCTCCTTGGTCTCGACACCATATCGATCGAGGCATCCAAGCCGACCCCATCCAGAAACTGCTTCAAGCCAACCCGCTCAATAGTCTCCCCGATTCGTTCATGGTCAAAGCTGTTGTCGTTCCACCATTCAATCATGGTCTCGCTTAACCTGATAAACGCCGCGATATCCTCATCGGTCTCCATCTTGAAGAAGGGGACGATCATCGTCCCGCCCATCGCTCCAACCTTCAAGGTGTTTTTACCGCCAAGGAGGATGGCCAGGCCTCGTTCCCTGCCTGGCGACAAGGCCTCGGTGATGACGTTGATGCAGTGCATGCAGCGTACACAGTTGGCATTGTCAATGACCATCATTCCCTCAGCAAGGGAGATGACTCGGGTTGGACAACGATTGATAACCGTGTTCACCAGGAAATCGACACCGTTTTTTTGGATCCATCCCTGCATGGCCTCGGTATCCATGGCAATGGCATCCCGCCACATGCCGATAACGGCTAGGTCAGAGCGAAAGATGGCGTTAGTGCAGTCATTGGGACATCCGGAAAATTTGAATTTAAATTTATAGCTATACTGAGGGCGATGAACATCCCCTGCGAAGTGCTGCATAACTTTGTAGTGCAGTTGCAAGGTGTCGTAACAGGCATGTTCGCATCGGGCAGGTCCCACACAAGAGACACTGGTGCGCATGGCTGGCCCGGCCCCCCCGAGATCCCAACCGGCCTGATTTATCTCATCAAAACACTCCTGAACCTTGGCCTCTTCAATCCCCTGGAGCATAATGTCTCCTGTTTGACCATGAAGGGCGATCAGGCCGGAACCATGCTTTTCCCAGGTGTCACAGAGATCACGTAACATGGTGGTGTTGTAATGTAAGCCCGGAGCTGGCTGAACGCGAAGGGTGTGAAACTCATGGGCCTCCGGGAACTTATCCGCAATCTTGGACCGGCGGCTGATAACCCCGCTGCCATAACCATAGGCCGTTACCAGCCCCCCTTCCCAGTATCCGGTCTTGGTCTGGTAGGAATACTCCAGTTGATCAAGGACCCCTCTGAGCATCGGTTTCCGGGTGCGCTCGGCCAACTCCTTGATGCCGACGATAAAGCTGGGCCAGGGACCTTTTTCCAATTCATCAAGCATGGGAGTTGGGTGCAAGAACGTACCACCACAACTAGTTGATTTTGTTTCAACTCCAATATTTTTTTTTATTTGCACCATGGTGTTGCTCCAGTTGGCGATGTTTTTTTATAGCGCGGCAGCTATCTTATGCATTTTTCACATTCAAAGCAAAATCTGACCCAAAACGGATACAGTTATCAACTGATTCATTATTGGGGTTCCATTTCTCTCGTATGCCCTCATGCAAGAGTTCAAATCCACTCTCGGTTAGCCTCTGCGATATCATTTTAACGGCTTCTCCGCTCCAACCGTAACAGCCGAAGGCAGCTGCCTTTTTATTCTTGAATTTCAATCCCTTGATCTCTTCAAGAATGGCGGCGACAGATGAGAGAATGCCATTGTTGATGGTGGGCGAGCCGATCAAAATTGCCTTTGACCTAAAAATTTCTGTTATCACATCATTTTTGTCTGACCGGGCGATATTGAATAACTTTATGGTAACCGTTTGATCCGCTTTGGCGATCCCCTGGGCAATGGCTTCCGCCATACGCCTCGTACCGTCCCACATACTGTCATACACCACAGTGATCTGATTCTCTGCATAGTTACTTGCCCACTGGACATACTTGGTAACGATCTGCAACGGATCTTTTCGCCACATAATGCCATGACTCGGGCAAATCATGTCCACCGGCACATTCAAGGCAAGGACCTCCTTGATCTTCTTATCCACCAGCGCACTGAACGGGGTCAGGATGTTAGCGTAATACTTAATGGCCTCCTGGAACAACTCCCCCTGGTCCACCAAATCGTTATACATTAGTTCAGAGGCTATATGCTGACCAAAGGCGTCATTGCTGAACAGGATGTTGTCCCCTGTCAGATACGACATCATGCTGTCCGGCCAATGCAGCATCTTCGCCTCAATAAAGATCAGCTCCTTGGATCCCAGGCTTAGGGTGTCGCCCGTCTTCACCACCTGAAAATTCCAGTCTTGATGATAATGGCCCTTTATGATGTTCACCCCGCTTGCCGTGCAGTAGATCGGTGTGTTGGGGATATGGCGCATCAATTCAGGCAAGGCGCCACTGTGGTCTGACTCCGCATGATTGATGATGACATAATCAATGGCTTCGAGAGGGGTCTCCTTTTGCAGTCTTGCGACGAATTCGCCAGAAAATTTTCCCCACACCGTATCAATCAAGGCCAGCTTCTCGTCCTGTACTAAATAAGAATTATAGCTTGAGCCATGATGTGTCGAGTATTCTTCCCCGTGGAATTTTCTTAATTCCCAATCAATCTTCCCTATCCAAGAAATATTTTTTGCAATTGTAAAACCCATACTGTTTTCCTCTTTCAATTGTTGTGTCTTCACCAATAGGCACCTTGGCCTATCACCCCCTGGAAGGCGGTTGACGTTTTTTGCGAGTCAATTTTCTTGGTCGTCGAGAATTTGACGGACCTTTTTGCTTAGTTTCTGGAGTGTAATTGGTTTACTCATAAAATTAATCTCTGGGATCAAGATTCCAGAGAGCGCAATCCGTTCGTCTGCATAGCCTGAGATGAACAGAACTTTTATCCGTTGCAAGCGGTTCTTGATGTGCTCCACCAGAACGGTTCCTCGCTGCTCCGGCATGACAACATCCGTCATCAAAAGGTCAATCGTTTCGTGATGCAGGTCAACAATTTGAAGGGCTTCTTTGGCGCTTGCGGCCTCCAGAACCTTATAGCCTAAAGAGTCGAGTAGTTTCCTGATAACTGATCTGATTAGCGGTTCATCATCGACTAAAAGAATCGTCTCATGTCCAGTAGGCAAAACAGTGTCTTCCCTTTGTCCATCAATCATTTGGGAATGATGCCTGTCAATCGGCAGGAGTATTCGAAAGATGGTGCCAGTTCCGAACTCACTTTCGAAGTCGACCCACCCTTTATGTTGAGTGATGATACTGTAGACGGTTGCCAGCCCCAGGCCGGTGCCCTTGCCGACCCCTTTGGTCGTAAAAAAAGGTTCAAAAAGTCGCGCTCGGTCTTCTGGCTTGATGCCCAGACCCGTATCAGAGACCGTAAGCTGAATGTATTGGCCGCTATTCAGGCCTGGCAAATGCTCTGCCTGTTTCTCATCCAACATGATCGTGGTTGTCCGTATGGTTATACTCCCTCCGTCGGGCATTGCATCTCGAGCGTTAACCACAAGATTCATGATGACCTGTTCCATCTGCACAGGATCGGCCAAGATAACGTTGTCGCCCGAATTAAGATGGAAATCAAGTCGCATCTCCCCTCCTAGCAGACGATTCAGCATTTTTGTAAGATTTTCGATCAGGGGGTCAATCTTGACCGGCACCATGTCCAGTACCTGCTTACGGCTGAAGGCAAGTAACTGCCGAACCAGTGTAGCCGAACGTAATCCGGCTTCTTTAATTTGTTTGACGTTATCGCAGACCTTCGATGTGGCCGGTTCTGCCATAAGGATCAAGTCACTGAAGCCGATAATGGCACCGAGTAAATTATTGAAGTCATGCACCACCCCACTTACCAGTTGGCCTACACACTCCATCTTTTGAGCCTGGGCAAGCTGCGTCTGCAAGGCCAACCGATCCTGCTCGGCCTTTTTCAGTTCGGAGATGTCTTTGGCGATATGAATTGTTGCCACCACCCGCCCTCTTTCGTCAAAAACCGGTGAGGCGGTAACCAGCAGGGGGCAACCGATATGCGGATCGTCAAAATCACG
>JAQUKQ010000131.1 GCA_028718985.1 Desulfobulbaceae bacterium
TTGCCATAGCAGTGGCCGCGGGACTGCGAAGCGCACCCGCATAGGGCTCGAAGCGGATACTCGTCGCCACGGCGTTAAAAGCCGCACCGAGATCAAGCTTGCGGAGGTCTGCCAGGCGGTCCTCGCCGAGATTCGGTAACGATGCAGCCGCACAGGGTTTCACTGGGCCAAACATTATCGCTAGCAAGGCCAACAACAGCAACTGCCATCCTCGGGACCAATATCGTTCCTCTATCAACATGTAACACCCCTTTTTGCTACGCAGGATTAGTTAAATTACTGCAAATTTTTAAGGCAACGATCCCGCATACGCCCTGTGTCCGGAAGATACGGGATCGTTACTCACCTTGTTTCCGTCAAATGATTGTTCCCCGAATGATACTTTCGCCGTAGATATGCCACTATGTATGAATAAAAACAATCATTCATATCAACCAATAAAGATAAGCAATCCCCTCGTGAAACAGGCAGAGCAAAATAGCATCGGCACCTCAGATCTTCACTGTCAAGTTCTACCGCCCTTGACAAATTTCCCCCTTGTTCAACTATCACCGTAACCACCTATTATCACGTAGAAAAATAAATTAGAAAAAATTATTTGCCAAACTAGACGAACGTGGTATAACGGTAGGTAATTATACTTATGTGTATTTCCTGATACTAAAACATCCCGGGCAGAAGCCTTGTCCGACATAATTCCCCTTTCGATGCGCCGCAACATCTTCTAGATCAACCCGCACCAAAACGATATTCAAACGGGTCCAATAGCACATTTTTTGCGCCCTTTATTTTCCACCTTTATCGCAAAAAAGACCCTTAAACAATACGCTTCGATTCTAATAGGTTTAACGCACAAGGCCTGCCAACAATCAAGGGGAGGAGAGATGAAGACAAACACTTTTAACGGTATTAAGGCACGACTGGGTGGCATCTCCCGTCGAGATTTCATGAAGTACTGCTCGATCATGGCAAGTTCGATGGGCCTGTCCACTGGCGTTGCGCCACAGATAGCTGAGGCCATTGCCGATCCGGCAAAACGCCCCCCCGTCATCTGGCTGCACGGCCAAGAGTGCACCGGCTGCACCGAAACCCTGCTCAGACCCTCCCACCCCACGTTAGATGCACTCATCCTCGACATCATCTCCCTTGACTATCACGAAACCTTAAACGTCGGTGCCGGGCACCAAGCCGAGGCTGCCTTGCAGCAGTCAATGAAGGAAAACGCCGGCAAATACGTCCTGGTTATCGAAGGAGCCATCCCAGTCAAGGACAACGGTATCTATTGTATGATAGGCGGCAAGACCTTCCTGAGCATGGTCGAGGAGGCCGCTGCTGGAGCGGCGGCCATCATCGCCATTGGCTCCTGTGCCGCCTGGGGGGGCATCCCCTCGGCCGACCCTAACCCGACAGGGGCCACCAGTGCCCCAGTGGTACTGAAAGGCAAGACCGTGGTCACCATTCCGGGGTGCCCACCCAATCCCTATAATTTCCTCTCTACCGTGGTTTATTTCCTGACCTTCGGTAAGTTGCCAGAGATTGACGAGCAGGGCCGTCCAAAATTTGCCTATGGCCGTTTGATTCATGAGAACTGTGAGCGCCGTCCTCATTTCGACGCCGGCCGCTTTGCCGAAAAGTTCGGAGACGATGGCCACCGTCAAGGCTGGTGCCTCTACAAACTTGGCTGCAAAGGCCCCGTCACCCATGCCAACTGTCCTGAGATCCTTTTCAACGACGTCGGTGGCGGCACTTGGCCGGTTGGCACGGGCCATCCCTGTTTTGGCTGTACAGAAAAAGGCGTTGGCTTCAATATTCCCATGTTCACCCAGGCCGAGATACAAAACCCGACTCCATCTGCCTTCAAGGCGCCAATAACCGCTGATCACCCCAGCCCGCTGACGATTCAAGGAGCTGGCTTGGCTGGTGCTGCGGTTGGTGCCATTGTTGGAGCGAGTGCCATCGCCATGAAAAACCTTGGCTCATCATCAAGCTCTTCGGATCAATCTTCCAAGGAGGATTAGGTCATGAAAATCAAACGGAGAGATTTTCTTAAGCTATCCGCAGGTGGTAGTCTTCTGATGGCAACACTAGGACCGACTGCTGCCCTTTCCAACACCGAAAAAAAAGCCCTGCCCCCCGATGCGGTAGGCATTCTCTACGATTCTACCTTGTGCGTTGGCTGTCAGGCATGCATGGTAGCCTGCAAGCAAGCCAATAAGATGCCGCTCGAAACCGAAGATGTCTACCGGCGGTGGGACAATCCGCAGGATCTATCATCCAAGACTTTAAACATCATCAAACGTTACCAGGACGGCAGCGAAGCGACTAAAGACCAGGAGCAGGACGGGTACGCCTTTATCAAACGCCAATGCATGCATTGCATCGAACCTTCCTGTGTTTCCGCCTGTCCGGTTTCCGCCCTGCGTAAAGATGCCAAAAACGGCATTGTCTCATACAACAAAGACGCCTGTATCGGCTGTCGCTACTGCCAAATCGCCTGCCCCTTCAATATCCCAAAATTCCAATGGGAATCTACCACTCCCGAAATCGTCAAGTGCCAACTCTGCAACCACTTGCTGAAAGAAGGTAAGTATGCCGCCTGTTGTTCAGCCTGCCCCACCGGCGCCTCTCTGTATGGGCCTATGGAAGACCTGCTTGCCGAAGCCAAACGCCGACTGAAGCTCGAACCTGGCGTCTACGCCAACTTTCCTCTCAACCGCATCGGACCAGACGGCAGCAATCGAACGACTTCGCACAAGGTAGGCCAGTACGTTCAGCACATCTACGGCGAGAATGAGGTCGGGGGCACTCAAAACCTGATGCTGGCAGGAGTTTCATTTTCAAAACTTGGAATGCCGGAATTACCCGATGAGCCCTTTGTGCGTCTGGCAGATGGCATTCAGTACGCCATCTATAAAGGCATGGCTTACCCACTGGCCCTCCTCGGCGCCCTGATCTACATGATCCGCAAAGGCGAAAACAACGGCGACCACAAGGACAAAGCCTAAGCGCTTGCTCCCCATACAGAAAAGAGGAATTATCCAATGGAAACAAAACAACCATTAGGCGGACGAGTTCTCACCGGGCCCTTTGTCTTTTTTCTGATCCTTGTCCTGATTGGTGCCTATTTTGCCGCCAAACGCTTTACCCTCGGCATCGGTGCAGTCAGTAACATGAATGACGGCTACCCCTGGGGGATATGGATCGCCCTCGATGTCGTGATAGGGACCGCACTGGCCTGTGGTGGCTACACCATGGCATTGCTCACCTACGCCTTTAACCGTGGCGAATATCACCCCCTGGTTCGCCCCGCCCTGCTCACCAGCCTCTTTGGATACTCTCTGGCGGGAATTTCGGTTATGATTGATATCGGTCGCTACTGGCAGGCATATAACATCATCCTGCCCTGGCACTCGAATCTCCATTCGGTTATGTTCGAAGTTGCTCTCTGCATCGGCGCATACTGCCTGGTCCTGTGGATTGAATTTGCCCCTGCTCTTCTGGAAAAAATGAAAGCGGATCGCCTGCTCAAAAAGCTGAACCGAGTCCTGCTGATCTTCATTGCGCTAGGCATCTTGCTTCCCACCATGCACCAGTCCTCGCTTGGCACCATGATGCTGATGGCAGGCTATAAACTTTCGCCTCTCTGGCGCACAGCCTTTCTGCCACTCCTTTTCCTGCTGACCGCCCTCATTATTGGCTTTGCTGTGGTCATCTACGAGTCACTCTTCTCATCGGTCACCCACCGGCTTCCATTGGAGACCACAATCCTCTCTAAACTCGCCACTGTAACCTTCTGGTGTGTCCTGCTCTTTATGGTTATCCGCATAGAAGACGTCAATCTGCGCGGTTACCTGCCGCTTGCCTTTGATGGCAGCTTAGTCAGCAATATGTTCCTGCTCGAAAACACCTTTCTGCTTTGCGGCCTTTTTCTGCTGATGTATCCGGGCAACCGAAATTGCCCTAAGCTGCTCTTCCTCTCCGCCTCCTGCCTGCTCATTGGCGGCAGCCTGTATCGCTTCAATACCTACATTACCGGTTTCGACCCTGGTAACGGTTGGCAATACTTCCCTTCTGTTGGAGAACTCTGCATTACCTTCGGCATCGTTGCCGTAGAGATTTTAGGATACATGTGGTGTGTCAAACGGTTGCCGATTATCTCGGTACCGCAAACATCGTAAAAACACCCTCTTTATGCTGCACCTGGAAAGTTACTAATTCTTGAGAAAGAAAGGAGATCCATTATGGCCAAGCGAATCACCATCGACCCCATCACCAGAATTGAGGGCCACCTGCGTATTGACTGTGAGATTGAGAATGGCAAGGTCACCAATGCCTGAGCCCCCGGCCAGATGTGGAGAGGCATAGAGCTCATACTGCAAGGACGTGACCCAAGAGAGGCCTGGATATACGCCCAACGCATCTGCGGTGTCTGAACTACCGTCCACGCACTGGCTTCAGTGCGTTCGGTTGAGAATGCCTTAGGTCTTGAAGTCCCTCTAAACGCCCAATACATCAGAAACATGCTGATGGGCGCTCATCTGATTCAAGATCATATTGTTCACTTCTACCATCTGTCGGCACTTGACTGGGTGGATTTGGTATCGGCCCTCAAGGCGGATGCCAAAGCTGCTTCAGACCTGGCCCAGAAACTGTCCCCGTGGAAACGGAACAGCGTTACCGAATTCAGGGCGGCACAAGACCGCCTGAAGGCCTTGGTCAACTCCGGCCAGCTTGGTGTCTACGGTAGCGGCTACTGGGGACATTCCGCCATGAAGCTCGCCCCGGAAGTCAACCTGCTTGCTGCGACCCATTACCTGCAGGCCCTGGAGTATCAGCGCGAGATTAACAAGGTGGTCGCTATCCTTGGCAGTAAAACCCCGCACATCCAGAACCTGGCCGTTGGTGGAGTCAGTAACCCAATCAACCCGAACAGCCAGTCAACCCTGTCGATCGAGAAACTGCTCTATGTCAAAAAGTTGATCGACGACGTGGGTGATTTTGTTGAGAATGTCTACATGGTAGATGTCGCCGCTGTTGGCGCCTTCTATGCCGACTGGACCCAATATGGTGCCGGTGTCACCAATTATCTCTCGGTGCCGGATATGCCAATGGATACCAAAGGTGAAGTTTTTGACCTGCCCGGCGGCTATATCCCTGGTGGTGACATTAGCAAATTTGTGCCGATCAAGAGTTTCCACGACGAGATGTTCAAGACCTCCATCAAAGAGAGCATCAAACACGCCTGGTATGATGGTGATTGGGACCGCCACCCCTGGGAGGAAGAGACCGCACCCAAATACACCGAGTTCCAGGATGACGGGAAATACTCCTGGGTCAAGGCCCCTACCTTCAAGGGCGAACCTGCCCAAGTCGGCCCCTTGGCCAACGTCCTCTGCATGTTTGCCGCCGGTCACCAACCGACCATCAAATACGCCACCAAAGTGCTTGATCTGGTAAGTTCGCTTGTGGGCAGCAAGGTAGGCATCGAGGCCATGCACTCGACCATTGGTCGTCACGCCGCTCGAGTCATCCGCGCCGCAGCCCTCTATGATAACCTCAAGCATCAGTGGCAGGCTTTGATGGACAACATTGGCCGGGGCGACTACACCACCTTCAATGAACCAGTATTCCCCAAGGGCATCCAGCAGGGTTTCGGCTTTCACGAGGCACCCCGCGGCACCCTCTCCCACTGGATTGTCATTGAAGATGGCAAGATCAAAAATTACCAGGCCATTGTCCCCTCGACCTGGAATGCCGCACCCAGAAACAGCAAAGATGCCATGGGCCCTTACGAGTCGGCACTGATCGGTACCCCAGTCGCAGATCCCGATAAACCGCTTGAAATTCTGCGCACAGTTCACTCCTTCGATCCATGTCTGGCCTGCGCCGTGCACCTTTTGGACAAAGACAAAAACGAGATCAAAAAAATCAAGGTGCTGTAAAAAACATGCCCATCGCCATGCAAATAATCCCTCAAGCGTCTCAGGTCTCCCTCAAAACCGGGGGAGGTCCCCGCACGCCTGAGATGCGAACAAGCTGTCTGCCCACCGCAACAAAGGATGTGGGCGGACAGCTGCTTCCCTCCCAGATAAGGAACTTCGTTACGCCCGTGGTTAGACACAGATGAGCGCAATTATCCTTGGAGTGGGCAATATCCTGCTGGGAGATGAAGGGATTGGCATCAGGGTTGTGGAGGAGTTAGAAAACAGATTCAGTTTTCCGGAAGAGATCATGATTCTCGATGGAGGCACGGCCGGCATAGAGTTATTGCGCTATATCGAAGGCCGTGACCTCCTGATTATCATTGACGCCATGCGTGCCGACTTAGAGCCTGGAACCGTGTTTAAGGTTGAAGGAGATGATGTGGCCAAGCGCTTCATGACTAAAATCTCCCCCCACCAGATTGGCCTTTCTGACCTGCTGGCAGCAGGAATTCTCTCTGATAATATCCCAAAACATATCATCCTGTTCGGAGTCGAACCAGAACAGATGAAAACAGGAATTACCCTCTCAAACATCGTTGAAGCCAGCCTTGAAAAAATCATCGCAGCTATTCTTGATGAACTGGCAAAAGCAGGCTACGCCGCACCCCTTCCCCGCGTCACCCCTGGAAAATCAAAATTCTGGAATTGAACCTCCCCTCCTCACTATCAAGCAACTCCTTCGTCGGCGTTTTTCATTTCAGCGCTTCCCTGGCCTGCCCAGAAAATTAAGGCATCGCTTCCGCCAATTTTCATCATGCTCAAAACAAAGCTTCAATATCACCAAAAGCAGCGCGTAACAGATTAGAACAGGGTGACCCTAACACATTTTTCTTCTTGACTTTTCTCGAAAAAAAATACATCTGAACGGTACATAAAAAAAAACTGCCAGCCATGCGTACAGCCACTTTTTAGACTGCCCACATGACCGACGACGATGGTAAACTGTGAAGGGAGACTTCACGTAATGATGCCATTTTCGTGGGCTCTTCCCCCACGCCATTGCACCTGCTCCCTGCCTCTTTCAATACTCTTGTTTGTGTGTGTTCCCGTGTTGTTCTTTGACCTTTATTGATGAGGCTGATCAGGCCTCAATGACACTGATGTAAGAGGTTGGTATCGAATGCAACTCCTTATCGGATCATGGCTCCTGCTCGTGGCTGGCGTCCTCCTGACCCCATTCCTGAACCGCTGGCCGCGTTTGGCCTCGAAGGTCGGCAGCAGTGCTGCGGCCCTTGGTTCGCTCGGCCTGCTGGTCGTCGCCGTCGATGGACTTATGGCTGGTCGGGAGCTCACGTTGGCGCTGCCGCTGAGCATGCCGGGGGCCTCTTTTGCCCTGCATGTCGACATGTTGGCCGCCTTCTTCCTGTTGCCCATCGGCCTGATTGGTCTGCTCGGGGCGGTCTATGGCAGTGAATACATGGCAGGGCATGGGCGCTGGCCGGGGCTGCACTGGTCGATGTACTCCCTGCTTGTGCTGTCGATGGCGGTGGTGGTCACTGCTGCTAACGCCATTCTCTTTCTCTTTGCCTGGGAGTGCATGTCCCTCTCCTCCTTCTTTTTGGTCATTGGTGAGCATCAGGAGGCGGCAGTCAGCCGGGCCGGCTGGATTTACCTGTTGGCCACCCACCTGGGCGCCGCCCTGCTCTTTGGCTTCTTCCTGGT
>JAQUKQ010000132.1 GCA_028718985.1 Desulfobulbaceae bacterium
CCGCGGGTCGGCATGACAGTATTCGCAGTTACCTACCACCCTGTAGTTGCTGGTATGGTGGTAAGTCGATGGCGTTGCCACCGTATGACAGACCGTGCAGGCCCCACCACCATTCGTGCCGCCGATGGTACCGCCATCGGGCAGGCTGCCCGTACCGTTGACCCCTTTGGCGTTGGTGAAGTTCACCAGGATGCCGCGATTCTGAGCATTAAAGGTGTGGCAGGTACGACAAGAGTCATGAACCATTGAGTTGGTGGTTGACACCGGAGCGCCAGTAGACGTTCCGGCGGTAGCGGTATGACAACCAGTGCAAGCTGTTGTCGTAGCAATCATTGTCGTATGGTTCACAGCTGCATGACAGGTGATACAGTTATTATTCGCCGCTGTTACCGTGTCATGGTGAATGCCACCGGTTGGGTAGGTTGCTACCGGATGGCAGGTGAGGCATGTTGCCAAACGATGCAGCCCAGAGGCATCGCCGAGCAACGCGCTGCCATCGGTACCAGCCCGACGGACGCCACCGCCTAAAGGATTCATATGGCAGTCTGCACATTTGTTTTTATGCACCGTGGCCACGATATCAGTCGCGCTATGGCAAGTAGTACAGGCGGTATCCGCCACAAAATCGGTGGCATTGTGTCCGCCATGCGCGGCAGAACGATCCGCATGACAGTCAAGACAACCTGGAGTCACTGCGGTCATGATGACATTGTTCACCGAGGTATAGCCAGCTCCGACATTAATCGTCCGAGTCGAATCATGACACTCAGTGCAGCCCAGCTGATGGACTGAATAGATGCCATCGGTACCACCCCAGGTGTTGGTAAACAGCGGGTTAACGCTGGTGGTGCCTCCACGACGATGGCAGGTATTACACGCAGAACCGTTAGAAAGGTCGGTTGCCCTCATCAACACCGCATGCGTGGTGGCGTTATGCTGGGTATGGTTCTGGAAGTAAAGGCCATGACAAGTCTCACATGATCCCCCGCCAACTCCTATGCCGGGAGCCATGACACTTGTTGCCGCCAAAGCACCTGTCGTGGTGTTATGACAAGTCGCGCAACCCCGTACTCCATGGACTTCACCTACACCAGTAAACGGTGCCGTGATCGCATCAGGCGCTGTGCCGCCAGCGACTGCATCGTGACAGGTCGCGCAGTTGGCGCTTACCGTCACCCGGCTGGTGGCGTGATTAATATTGGCATGTTGCGTAAAGTAGGTGCCATGGCAACCATTACAATCCCCGGCTGCCATGGTCGTGACGCTGGCCGCTGTTGTTGGATCGTTGGCCAAGGCTACCGTCAACAAGGCACCGGTGGTCACGTTATGGCAGGTGGTGCAGGCGTCATGAACCTTATTGTCAAGGGTACTTACTGGTACTCCGGTCGCCGTGCCCGCCGTGGCTGTGTGGCAACTGTTGCAGTTTGTCGTATCAACAACCTTCGCCGTATGATTTGCTGCTCTATGGTTCGGGAAGTAGGCGCCATGGCAGATCTCGCATGATCCGCCGCCGACTGCGATACCTGGAGCCATGGCGCTTGACGCCACCAAGGCCCCAGTTGTTGTATGGCAAGTCGCGCAAGCGCGCACTCCATGAACCTCACCAGCCGTGGTAAACGGCGCGGTGATCGCATCTGGCGCTGTACCGCCAGCAACCGCGTCGTGACAGGTTGAGCAGTTGGCGCTTCCCGTCACCCGGCTGGTGGCATGGTCGATGTTTTTGTGCTGTGAGAAGTAAGCCCCGTGGCAGGTCTCACAAGTTCCTCCGCCGTCCACACCGCCGACCGTCCCGCCGTCAGGCATTGCAATCACCAGGGTACTGGTCAGCGGATCTATCATTATCACATTTTTTGTTGTCATGTCGATCTGATGACAGGTGGTGCAGGCGTCATGGATCTTGTTGTTTACCAGGTCGACCGGGACATTATTCAATCCACCTTCGGTTCCGGTATGACACAGGGCACAATTTGCGGACAGGCTAACCGTTATCGTATGGTTGCCAGCGTGACCGTTGGTCGTGGCATGGCAATTGACGCAAGCGCCAGCTACTGCAGGGGCTGTGTCGTGGTGAATCCATGGCTTCGGATAGGTTGCACTCGGATGACAGGCCAAACATCCAGCCGTCTTATAATCCGCCAGAGCTGCACCTAAGGTCGCATTCCCATCGCCGCCCAAGCCAACAATCGTGGTCCCCTTACCGCCCGAAGCAGTGCTGTGGCACAAGGTGCAGGTACTTTTGTGAACGCCATCAACGATGCCGAGACCACCATCGGAATGACAGGTGTTGCAGTCTCCATCCCAGACAAAGGTTGTAGCGTTGTGTCCACCGTGAGCGGCTGGGGCCAGTTTTGCAGTATGACAACTTACACAGGTGTTATTGATGCCGGTGGCAATGACACTTTCAACTGTTACCAGCGGGGGAGTATCCACACCGCCGCTCTGGTTTCCTCTTGTCGCATAGCTGTGGCAGGTAGCGCAAGCACTTGTCTGTGCGACCCCACCGAGCGTGGCATGCTCAACCTTTATCGCGTTCCAGGTGGAAAGTGCTAAGGTGCCGAGGCCCAAACCAGCGTCGTCGTGACAATTCAAACACGGCTTACTGTCAACCTGTGCCAAATCAACTATCGGGTTGTGGGTCAGGTCATGGGTCGTATACCCCCCTGTCGTGCCATGAACATGCATGTCAAAATAAGCGCCGTGGCAGGTCGTACAATCACCTGCCGTTACCGCTACCGCCCAGCCGTTCGCAGTCGGCGTGGGCACCAGGGCACCAGTGGTTACGTTATGGCAAGTGGAGCAGGCGTCATGCACCTTATTATCGGTGGCACTTACCGGCACTCCGGTAGCCGTGCCTGCGGTGGCGGTATGGCAGCTGATGCAATCTGCTGCACCTACGACCTTAGCCGTATGGTTTGCTGCGGTATGTTTCGGGAAATAGGCACCGTGGCAGGTCTCACAAGTTCCTCCGCCGTCCACACCGCCGACCGTCCCGCCGTCAGGCATTGCAATCACCAGGGTACTGGTCAGCGGATCTATCATTATCACTTTTTTTGTTGTCATGTCGATCTGATGACAGGTGGTGCAGGCGTCATGGATCTTGTTGTTTACCAGGTCGACCGGGACATTATTCAATCCACCTTCGGTTCCGGTATGACACAGGGCACAATTTGCGGACAGGCTAACCGTTATCGTATGGTTGCCAGCGTGACCGTTGGTCGTGGCATGGCAATTGACGCAAGCGCCAGCTACTGCAGGGGCTGTGTCGTGGTGAATCCATGGCTTCGGATAGGTTGCACTCGGATGACAGGCCAAACATCCAGCCGTCTTATAATCCGCCAGAGCTGCACCTAAGGTCGCATTCCCATCGCCGCCCAAGCCAACAATCGTGGTCCCCTTACCGCCCGAAGCAGTGCTGTGGCACAAGGTGCAGGTACTTTTGTGAACGCCATCAACGATGCCGAGACCACCATCGGAATGACAGGTGTTGCAGTCTCCATCCCAGACAAAGGTTGTGTTGTCATGCCCCCCCACCCCTTTGAAGCCAACATCGTGTTTATGACAAGTAGTGCAGTTGAGTGTTTGCCGACCGACATGGCTATCTAACGGCAACACCCCGTCGTTACCGAAGTGTAGTACGCCGTTCGGATGCGTTGCATCCTGGGGCGTATGACAGACTTGGCAGATGCCGGTCGTCCCCGTCCCTGCTTCGACAAAACCGCCGTTCGGATCAAAAAACTTGACGGCCTTAGCATTAATGGTGCTCCGGATCAATTGACCATAGATAAGACCAAATGAATTGCAGGTGGCAGGATTCTGTTTCCCGGTAACTGGATTTATATATGTTGGGTCTATCGCATTGGCGGTGAGATTTCCTTTGACGACAACTTGGGAAGGGGTCGCTGAAAGGATCAGGAAGGTATTTGATTTTAGCGTGTTATCCTGAACCAGGATCAAGCCACGATTGGGGTTCGAAAGACTCTTGTTGGCCCAGTCCGGGTCTGAAGCAAGAGCCCCCTCAACAGGCCAATTCACGTTGGTCGTTGCATTGGCATAGGTGATCGTCGTCTGGTCAAGGATGCTGTCATAGACTGCTCCGTTGATCGTTCCAGTAACCAAATAGGGAGAGGTTGCAGTCCCGGCCCAGGTTAACTGATCTTGATAGTGAGGGTTATGACAGGCCATGCAGCCAACCCCCCACGCCCCATGCAACGTTGAGTTCATGACCGTCGAAGAGTGGGTCATGGCCTTAGGCTGGGGACCAGAGCCACTATGACAAGTCATGCAAACAGCATCGACAATAGCGGTGTGGTCATTTGGCGCCGGGTTCTGAGTGGTCGGCGAGTACTGCCACCATAACGAATAACTATGGCAGGCCGAACACTTGATGCCATACGTGTCATTATGTGGGGCATCAATCACTGCGGCAAGACTCCCACTCGCCGTCATCAGGACCAGACAACACATCAAAATCAGCTTTTTCATCGCATTTCTCCCAAGTTGTGTTTGTAACAATGAATCAACAATTGCATCTTAAGTTATTAATATTTAATAATATTTCATATTGATGACTATCTGCGGCAATCATATTACTGAGCTAAGTTAGGACAATTATTTCGATTAAAGCTGTATGCGCCTCTTCTCGAAAGCGGACTTTTTTTGCGAGTTTTTTCTTATTTTTTTGATTAAAATCGGCAGGCAGGGTGAAATCACCCATCATTATTGGTCATTTCACCCCAACCTGGGCTATATCACCCAGGAACAGCCTTGCAAACCACCACCACAACTGATTGGATACCGAAAAGACAATTCGACAATAAGCAAATCGGCATAGCATTGAATGCTAGTTACTGGCAGGCAGGGCATCTTTTTAAAAAATATCCATGCCATACTTGAGTGCTTTGTAGGCAATATCTGTGCGGATAAATATGGTTCTAATGTGATAAGCCCATGGTTATTGCATTGTAGGGATTGTGATAAAATTGTGACCCGCGGAGAAAGCTCTTTATAAACTTCGATAAAGCAATAAACTGCCTTCAAGCATTAAAAATGGGATCTTGCAGAACTCTTTGGGAATCTTTCGATTGCCAGGAGGGGGGTGGAAGGGACATCATAACTTTTTTCTGGTACGATGCTTCTAAACAGCCTGTCGCCATCTCTTCTTTCGTAAAAACCGCGCTTTTTGACCTGCATAAGGGATTGAAATGATCCGAAAAATTCAACTACTACTCTTTATCTTCATCATTGCCGCGGCCGGTGTAACTATCTCCTGCCAGATTTTCTTTCAGTTCAACCTGCGCCAGGGCTTTCTCGACCAAATCAACAAAGAACAGGAAGACCTGCTCGGTAAACTCCTCGTTCATGCCTATGAGCTAAAGAGTAATGGCTCTTCCTGGGATTTCATCAAGAAGCCCCCCACTGATTGGCCGCATTCATTGCAATACGTCCTGCCCGTGTGGGAGATTGAATCCAGACTAATCCTTCTCGATGCTGATCGAAATTTGATCCTTGGCGGCAATTATTCACCCGATGATCATCAAAAAATGACCCCCCTCGTTAAGGGTAGCGAGACACTAGGCTATTTCCATCTACGTCGTAAGGTCGAGATCGCCGACTCCGCCAACCGTACCTATTTTACGAGACAAAAATATGGCGCCCTGATTCTCAGCGGACCAGTTCTATTGGTTTGCGTCATCCTTTCTATGTTTGCCGCTCGCCGTCTCCTGCGGCCGATTCATGCCTTGGCCTGCGGCATTAAACTTCTGGCCGAGGGTGACTACTCAGCGCGCATCCCCGTCAGTTCATTGGATGAACTTGGACAACTATCGAACGATTTCAATTCCCTCGCATTGCTTTTGGAAAGCAATGAAAAAAACCGGCAACAACTGGTGGCTGACATTGCCCACGATCTACGGACTCCTCTGATGATTTTGCAAGGCGAAATCAAGGCGCTGAAGGACGGTGTCCGGCCTGTCACGACGGAGGCCATGGACTCGCTCAACGAGGAAGTTTCCCATCTGCGTCAGATGGTGGACGACCTCTACCAGCTCTCCCAGTACGACATTTCAGCCCTTCACTACGATAAGGAGGAGGTAGACCCGATAAAGATGCTGCAGAGGATAACCGATAAGGTCCGACCTCAGTTTGCCGCCAAGGGTGTCACCCTGACCTTAACCTGCCCGCCCCCCACAGCATCCATGCTTGCCGATCGCAAGCGCCTACACCAACTTTTTTCCAACCTCTTTGACAATAGTCTTAAATACACAGACCCCGGAGGTCGGCTGGAGGTGATTGCCGAATACCGGCAAGGGGCAGTGGTGATCCAATTTCAGGACAGCGCTCCCTCCGTCCCCGATCAGGATCTGCCCCTGATTTTCGACCGCCAGTACCGTGTGAAAAATTCGCGAAATCGAAGTTCGAACGGCTCCGGCCTGGGACTTGCCATCTGCAGATGCATAGTCCAGGCGCATGAGGGAACAATCGAGGCCGACAAATCTATCCTGGGAGGCCTAGCGATCACTATCACCCTGCCCGTTGTTTAGCGGGGGGCGAGAGAAACAGATTTTCTGAGAGGGGGAGCGGTAAGCTCCACAGGCAGCCGGTGACGCTTGAGCCAGGAGGGAACAACTCAAAGAAAGGATGAGTGTAAATTTGGGATGTACGCCAAATTCTATGCGAGAAAACGAACTATTTCGCCAGGGAAAATCATACGAATAGAAGAAAAAATAGATTTCTAGAATCCAAATAATAGAAAATCAACTCAGCCAATGGAATTTGAAGAGAATGGGAATCTGGGAGTAAGGCAAAGGCGGCAGAGGAATCAATGACTGCCCGGAACCGGCTCAAAGTCAAAGCGATACCCCAGACCATAGACAGATTGTATGAAATTCGCCGTGGGGTCGGCTTCTGCGAGTTTTTTTCGTAAATTTTTGATGTAACAGTCGATACTCCGGTCGCTGACGGTTCTGTGATCATCGTAAAGTTGTTCCATAATCTGCTTACGGGTTAGGATGCGGCCATGACTAGTCATCAGGATTCGCAGCAGGTTGTACTCAACTAAAGTCAGAGCGATTGGCTGGCCATCAATGATAGCGGTAATTCGATCGGGATCCAGAATCAGCCCAGATGCTGGCGGTGGAGTTGGAGCCTGGGAATCGCCACGACGGAGAACCGCCTTAACTCTGGCGACCACTTCATCGGGATCGGCCGGCTTGCAGATGTAATCATCCGCCCCTCTTTCCAGGCCGAGGATACGGTCAACCTTTTCGATACGGGCGGTGAGCATGATTATAGGCACCTGGGAAAATGAGCGGATTTCCCTACACACCTCCATCCCATCCTGCCCCGGGAGCATCAGGTCGAGGACAACCAGATCCACTCGGTTCGCTTTCAGCCAGGGGACAACCTCCAAACCGTCAGCCAAGCAAACTGTGGACATGCCGGCCCGCTGCAGAT
>JAQUKQ010000133.1 GCA_028718985.1 Desulfobulbaceae bacterium
CTCGAAGTCAACAAGCAACGCTTCCTGACAGAATGGATCTCGACAAAAAAGAATCTCATCCCGCCTAGACCATCACCTCCTCTCCATCGCAAACAGCAACGTGTAGTCTTCTTTAGGTCACTCAAAAAAACGTTGCCACCTGTGTGCTGTCAACCTCAATGACAGACTCGACACGGCAAAACTGTGACATGCTGTGACACATGCGCCAAATCGGATGCGATAAAGCCTCAAGTGGCACAGTACAAAGCCTCCTTCCCCTGCAAAGAATCACAACATGTTTTCAGCCAAATCCAACAGGGAATAACCCCTTCCTTACAATTTAACCAAAGAGGTGCTGTATGCTAGAAGTAACAGAAATGGCAGGTCAAAAATTGAAAGCGTATCTTGAAGAAAACAAGATTGAATCCGCCGTGCGGGTGGCGGTGATGAACGGTTGCGGCGGCCCTTCGTTAGGTTTGGCCTTAGATGAAGCCAAGGCGATGGATACCATGACTGATCAAGGCGGCGTGCAAGTGATCATCGCCAATGAACTCTTGGAGCAGTGCGGCGAGGTGCGCATAGATTTCACCGAAGGTTCAGGTTGCGGCTGTAAGAGCGGCTTTTCAGTGACCTCAAGCATTCCACTCGCGAGCTCTGATGGCAATTGCGGTGGAGCATGTGCATCAGGAAATTGCGATAGTTGCTGAGCATCAATCAGGCACAGAGACGATCACCATTTGCCAAACTAAGCTTGGAGAAGGCAACAATGCCCACTTGGAGACTCAAATCAGAGGAAGAGACCCTTTACTACCACCTCTGCCAGCTCTGTAGCGATGCTTCTACCTCCGCACTAAGCACCGCTGGTTGGCAGAAAATAAGGGAGGGTGAACCTGCCTCATGTAACGAGTGCACCAGAAAGTGTGCCTTAACCGCAAAGGGCTTATGGGGAACAGAAGACGCCATCAGATATGCCACCTGCACGACCTGTGCTGAGTACGAACAATGTCCTCTCAAGGGACGACATTACTGTTGATGTCATACGCTTTCAGGAAGGAAAGCGTCCTCTATAAATCAATTAAAGCCCCTGCTACTACAAAAACACCAATATCTACACGGAGAACAAAACAATGACAGCAAAACGAAGCATTTTGACCATTTTCCCTTTGATAGCCCTGTTCTTCAGCATTGCTCTTGTTAATGCTCAAGAGAGTATTCCCCTAATCTCCACAGCTGAGCTCAAGCAACTTCTTGACCAAATGGGACACGAGATCACCTTGGTTGACGCTCGAAACCCCGAGGAGTACCAGGAGGTTCACATTAAAAACGCCATTAATATCCCAGAGAAGAAGTTCTCCGAGAATATCAACCTGTTACCAACAGACAAGACGCGACTGGTTATCTTCTACTGCAACGGCATCAAATGCGGAAAAAGCAAGAAGGCCGCGCAGAAGGCCATGGATATAGGCTACACCAATATTCAAATCTACGCCGAAGGCATGCCGGTTTGGGAGGAGAAGGGCCTGCCTATTTACGTCGGTCCTGATTATGAAAAGAAGATAGAAACCACGAAGATTGCACCGCAAGATCTGCAGATACTCATGAAGAGCAAGGCCGGGGAGGTAGCCGTTGTCGATGTCCGCGATTTTTCGGAGTTCCAAGAAGGGCATATCCCTGGGGCCATCAACATCCCAGCGGCCGAATTTGCCTCCCAATCAGACCAGCTCGACAAGGAAAAGACGATCGTTGTCACCTGCAACTCAGGGGGCCGCAGCTATAACGCTTACCGCAAACTAATGAAGCTCGGCTATAAAAAAATCGCTCAGGCTATTTTTCAAGATTGGAAGGAGCAGGGGCTGCCGGTCGAAACTGCCGCCCAGTAATGAGCAACTCAAACAATTACAACGACACAACAAGGAGACCCCATGCAAGACTTTGAAATAAAACCCTATCCGGAACTATGGCATGAGCTCGATATGGACGTCGAACGTTTCGATAAAGCCCGCCAGATGCTCGGCGGTGCCTATAGCAAAATTTTCCTGTCTCAGAACAACCGGCCACAAGCGATGGCCTATTTCGACGAAATGATTGCGGAAATTTTCGGTGGCCGGATCAAGGAGCTGGTGCAGGCCAAGAAGGAAGGGCGGCCAGTGGTCGGCACCTTCTGCGTCTATATCCCGGAAGAGATTGTGTTGGCTGCGGACGGCATCTGCGTCGGCCTCTGTGGTGGTTCGCCTGGCTCCATCCCCGATGCCGAAAAAATTCTGCCCCGCAACATCTGCCCCATGGTCAAGTCTGCCTTCGGCTTCAAGGCTGGCCGCATCTGCCCGTATTTTCAGGCGGTTGATTTCGTCTATGGCGAAACGACCTGTGACGCCAAGAAAAAGACCTGGGAGATTCTCGATCGTCTGGTACCGACCTACGTCATGGAGATTCCGCAGATGAAGAAAGAAAGAGACCGCGCCCTCTGGATCGAAGAGGTCAAAGACTTCAAAGCCAAGATCGAAGAGATCAGCGGCAAGACCATCAGTCCTGAGCAACTAGCGGCAGCCACCAAGGTAATCAACGGCAAGCGTCGGGCGCTGCAGCGTCTCACCAAGTTGCGGGCGGCAAACCCGGCCCCAATCAGCGGCAAGGACGCGCTGCTGATTGAGCAGATCGCTTTTTACGACGAACCAGTCCGCTTCGCCGCCAAGGTCAATGAACTGTGCGACGAACTGGAGGTCAGGGTTGCCAAAAGCGAGGGAGCCTTTCCCAAGAGCGCACTCAGGGTTATGGTTTCAGGCACCCCAATGGCCCTGCCTAACTGGAAAATCCACAATCTTGTTGAAAGCGCGGGTGCGGTCATCGTCAACGAAGAGTCCTGCATTGGCACCCGCTACTTCAAGGATCTCATCGCCGAAGGCACCGAAGACCTCGATCAACAACTGGCAGCCCTTACCGACCGTTATATGCGCATCGACTGTTCATGCTTCACGCCTAATGACGAACGGGTGACACAGGTCTTAAAGGAGTACAAGGACTCGGCCGCCCAAGGCATCATCCACTACTCACTTCAGTTCTGTCACACCTATAATATAGAAGAGATTAAGATCCGCGAGGCCTGCCAGCAGGAGGGAATTCCCTACCTGTCCATTGAGAGTGACTATTCGCCAGACGATGTTGGTCAGTTGCAGACCAGGATCGAGGCCTTTTTAGAACAGGTTGAGGGATAGAAATGAATATTGGCATTGATCTCGGTTCACGGGCCTTGAAGATGGCCGTGTTTGAGGGGGACGAACTGGTAGAGTGCCGGATGGTGGAGAGCGGTTTCAACCCGCATCAACAAGCGGAAGAGCTGTTCAAGAGCTTTCCGCCTTGCCGAATTATGGCCACCGGCTATGGGCGGCATTTGGCCCACAAGAACTTTGCGAATGGCGTCATCACCGAGATCAAGGCCCATGCCTTGGGGGCACGCTATTTTTTCCCTGAGGCCATGACCATTCTCGATGTCGGCGGTCAGGACTCGAAGGTCATCACTTTGAACAGGGAGGGCAAGGTCGTCAATTTTCAAATGAACGACAAGTGCGCCGCTGGCACCGGCCGTTTCCTGGAGATCATGGCAGCGAGCTTAGGCTTCACGCTAGCCGAATTTGGGCCGATTGCCCTAAGTTCAGGGCATGAAGCCCCGATTAACAGCATGTGCACCGTCTTTGCCGAATCAGAGGTAATCTCGCTCAAAAATCATGGAGTGCCAGCCGCCGATATTGCCCGTGCCCTTCACTTGGCGGTAGTCAGTCGCCTCGCTGGTATGATCCGGCGGCAGGAAGCGAACGCCGCTCTTGTCTTTACCGGCGGCGTGGCCCGTAACCCCGCGATCATCTCCCTGCTTCAGGAGCACCTAGGCAGTGAAGTTCTTGTTCCATCTCTCCCCGAGCATGCCGGCGCAATCGGTGCTGCGCTCCATGCCCAGATGTCCTCGACTTAAAAATCCCAGGCAGTTGACAACTCTCTCTTTTCTGGCACCCCATACGACCGATTCATTATTTCTTCCTGTTTTTTTGTTCTTCACAAAACACCTCAATAGACTGTCCTCTCTCGATAATCGCCTTGAGAGCCATCGTATTTTCCTGACAGAGACTAGCAACCTGCTCTATCAAGGCGAAGGTCTTATCCTCCTCGCCAAGGAGTTGATTTGTCTGCTGCATAAGTGCATGGCTCTTGACAAGGAGATTTTCCATTTCCTGGCAGATCAGCTTCCGACGAGAATGTCTCTCCTGCTCGTCGTTCAAGACAGGCAACAACCGTTGTATGGAAATTTCAACCAGCCGATCCCGGGGGATGTTTTGCTGTCTGGCCACAGAATCAAGGACATCGAGCGATCTGCGACTTAGAACAAAGGTTTTCGGCCGCCTCTCATCCTTTGTAGCTGCCAAATGGTCTACGTTATCCACCACTCTCCTCAAAATCTCTTTATCCTCTACGAGCTGGTCAAACAATGATTTCTGCTTCAGTCCAAGTTGTGCGGCGACGTCACTCAAAAGTCTTATGATATGCTCTGGCAGCCTAAAAGTCGCCCGCACGGATTGTTTCCCTCTCAGTCCTCGGGCAGTGATAAGGAGATCAGAATCCGGTCCGCGGCTATTCTCCATTTTTTCTTCAGGCATGGCTTCTCTCCTCGGATTTATTGCTATACCGTCTAATTACTTTATTAAATTAATCATTAAAAGTAATTAATGCCAAAAAAGCAAAAAAATATTCGATTGATATTGACACACAAAAAATCATAATTAACTTTCTGCCATGCAGAAGCTTTTAAGGTATCAAGAAGCATAATAGTAAGGGCATAAAGACAGAAAAGAAATTAAGGAGGTAGATTATGTGGACACGATGGAATGACGTTGATCGGATGTTTAATGCGATGGATTTGCTTCAGCACCGGCTAAACAGAATGTATGGTGATTATGGCCGATGGCCTGGCAGTGCAGCCGACTGGAACGTGGAGCAGAGTACGCCACGCACCAACCTCTACGACGCTGGAGATCATTTAACCATGAAAATTGAGGTGCCAGGCATGCTCAAGGAGGATCTCAACCTCAAGCTACAGGGTAACTATCTTGAGGTCCGTGGGACCCGGAAATCGGACACGCCGGAAGGCTATTCCTCGCACAGGGTAGAAAGGGGGGCAGCTTCCTTTACCAGGAGTTTCACCCTGCCTTCTGACATCGATTCGGCTAAGGTAGAGGCAAAGTTGACCAATGGTCTCCTGACGCTAACTCTACCGAAACAGGAAGCTGCCAAGCCGAAACAGATCGAAATCAGTTAATCAATAAAAATCCAGATGATATGAGAGAGGAGGTCGTCATGAATAAGAGAGCAGAAGTAGCCACACGAGAAGAGTCTAGCTTGGAGAGAAACCACGATACCCCTCGTATTGCACCGCTAGTCGACATTTATGAAAATAATGACGAAATACTCTTGCATGTGGACATGCCAGGAGTAGACAAAAAGGACATTGCCGTCAATATCGACAATGGCAAGCTCTTTTTAAGCGGCATCCGTAGGATAGAGTCGATTGGCTCAGCCCAGTGGGAGGAGTTTGGGGATCTCGAGTACATGCGGACTTTCTCAGTGCCGCAAACTATTGACTCGGCGAAGGTTAACGCCGAATTAAAAGATGGTGTCCTTCGACTCCACCTGCCGAAGTCAGAGGCCGCAAAGCCACGACAAATCGAGATTAAGTCGGACTAGAAACTAGTTGAAACTTGTCTGGACTAGCCATCTGGGACAGCCAAAAAAAATAAAGCCCGTAACTAATTAAAGTTACGGGCTTTATTTTTTTAATGGTGCCGAAGGCGAGACACCATCGCAGCCCACTGTTTCCGGCAACATGTGGATGTTGAAGTAAGTTTTTATGCAATATTTTTAACTTTTACAAACTTGGCTGCATAATCGCGTATCGTTTGCATGAATTAACAAGCCTGGTTCCTGTCCCACCGTAGCCCTGATGCGGTGTCTATGGCCAAGGAGGACAGTAAGGAACCATACTCGCACGTATACAGGAGGTGTCGGATAACGTCCATATAAACCGTGAGACGCCCCACCCCTTCAAAATATTTTTCAAGATGCCTATGGTGGTCGTTTTTGACAATAAATTACCGTGGGAGTGTACCGGGAAGACAGTAACGATCTGTCTCAGTGAACAGATTATACGTCTTGAAGTGTACGCCCTACCGTACACGCCAATGGCGGTTGACTGTACGTGTTTCAACACTGTTGCATCAACTGTTTTTTCCAGCGTTCATCATGAGCGCTGGAATCCAGGAATAAAATGCGTTAACATGCTGAACAATTGGGAGTATAATTTGCTCATTCCGTATATGTGGACAGATTGTTTCATTAATCCGTGAAAGTAGCAGGCGAATACATCTGCACCACCGCCTATCACCCCTGTATCCATTGGCATCCAGAGGCTACTGCCTGGGTGGCATACATTTTGCTCAAATGAAGAATGGCTCATACCTTGATGTCCCATAATGGATAACAACGAAACATAATCATAGAGGAGAACAAATGAAGAAGGCACTTTTGGCTGGATTGGCAGTTGGAGTGATGATGCTTGGTATGACTGGTGTGGCTAGTGCGACTGTACTGGATTTCGAAGGATTAACAACAAATTCTGTGGAGGATCTCAGTTCTCACCAGGGATATGGAGGATTTACATGGGATAACGGTTGGTTCCTGTATAATAATAATTCTTTTGCTGCCCCTGTTCACTCTGGGGATTATGCTATTGTTAACAACTATGGAGGGGATCCCTTGGGACTCGCGATTACAAGTACCACTTCCTTTGATTTTGATGGCGCTTGGATCGGAGGCTGGGGATTCAACGCCCCTTCTCAAGTAAAAGCACAAGGCTTTGATAACCTTGGAAATTTCATTGGTGAAACTGATTGGATGGCAGTTTCTGTGGGAGGAAGCAGTTTTCTCCAGGCAGACATTGACAATGTATATCGTATTAATTTCATCGGCGGAAGTTATTACACAATTGACGACTTTACTTTTAATGAAGAGCAGCAGTCAGTCCCAGAACCAGCCACCTTGCTCCTTTTAGGTACTGGACTCACTGGACTCATCGGCGCTCGCAGGAAGAAGAAAGCATAATTTCCGCTTCAACATAAGCAGATACGCCAAGGCAGGGCCATTCATTTGGCTCTGCCTTTC
>JAQUKQ010000134.1 GCA_028718985.1 Desulfobulbaceae bacterium
CTTTCCTGTCGGTCTTGTTGTTGTCGTTGGTCTCGACAATCCGGAATTTGGAAACCGCCTCGGCATTGACATAGCATGTGAGGAGTCCGAGGCGCCTGGCAGTCCTGAGCATACTGTTCTGATATTGTCCCGTTGGTTCGCAGATGATGCGCAGAGACGTTCTGTCGTGGTCAACGGCAATTTTGAGGTAGTCCAAAAGCTTTTTCTCGATGATGGCAGTCCTGTTCCTGCAGGTGTCGGAGAACTCCTTGCCGTCGATCTCGAAGAAAAAGCAGAGGGTGTCTTTGTGGACATCCACGGAGACATCGACAACATTATTCAGGTTGATTTTCTGGGCAGTGCGTGTAATTTTCATGGTGGCTTCTCCTTGTTGTGTGTTGATAGTACCGGCTATGAGCGGAATACTCATATTGTACATCGGCACCTGCAAGGAGAAGCCTTTTTGTTGGCAGCCTAGCTGCCTAATAGTATGTCAACCAGACGGCGGGGAGCAGCGTTGCGCTAGTCGCGGTCAAGTTCAGTGGCCGCCGCTGGTTACCCTAGGCGTTAATGATGTCCTGCTTCACATCCTCAAAATGACGAAACTTATACCTCTTACTGACCACCGTACTGCCGGTTATCTCGGGTCAGTGGGGGAAAGCGCTTCTACCTCAAAGACTTACCGTGAACTTTTTGGTATGTGCTGCTGGGGACGCCGTCAACATAGATGCCCTCCAGGAAGGAGAGTTTTCTTGGGAGTTGTTGCACCGTACCTCTGGTAATCAAAAATGTTGCTCTCTTGCCGACAGCAAGCACCCCCAGGTTGTCCATACTGAAAAATATAGCTCCGTTGGCGGAGGCAGAGCGGATAGCCTCCTCTTGCGAAAAGCCTGCTTTGATAAACAATTTCATCTCTTCGGCAATCGATTCGCCGTGGAGGATGCCAACACTACCGGCACCGCTTCCCACGGCTGTTGTCAGGCCAATTTTTTTGGCTAATCGCAGTTGCTCTAGTTGATGGTCGAGGGTCTTTTGCCAGAAAGCCTCAGCGCCGGGGATCGCTTTCCCTGGCGCTACGTAGCGCATGGAGAAACGGCAACAGCACAGGTCACCTCCCGCGCTAGCACCGTCCAGGCCATTTTTTGCTCGGAGGACGGTTGGAATCCACAGCATCTCTCTCTCAGCCATTTCCCTGAGATTGGCCTCGCCCATGCCGTAGCCCTGTTCAATGGCGTCACACCCCGCTTTGATTGCCTCTGCTACCTGTTGTTGACCGTTGGCCACTACCACCGTTCTTCTGCCGCCTCTGCGTTGTAGCAACTGGCAGAGCTCTTCCTGCGTAGGTGTGGGAGATGAAGGCATGTCGCCTTCGATAGAGGCTGAATACGATACCTTTAGAAAATCACCACTCACCGAGTCGCCAGCCGCATGAGCGTGCCAGTTGCGGCTGGGGTGGACGGAGCTCCGAATAGTAATCAGGTGCCTCGCCAGTAGATCATTCGGCAGATATCCAAGCAGGGGCGCTATCGCATCGTTGTTGGCCACCCCTTGCACTCCGTGCGCAAGGTAGTCTTGGATGTGCCGTTCGAGCAGGGCTGCTTTTCCTGCCCGGCCAGCCTCTCGGGCTGATAATCGTACGTTTCCGTCCACGGAAGGAGATTGCAAGAGAGAGACACTGCAGTCAACCAGTGCGGGCAATATGGTACAGTGCGAAAAGTCATCGATTGACTGCTGGTCGACTGACAGCTCGGTTGTCGGGCCAATGGCGGTAATAATGCCGTCTTTTATGGCAAGAAAGACATTTTTACGCGCAGTGGTTCCATTGCCGTCGATGAAGGCCCCTGCCACTACGAATCGAGTTTCGCCCATGGGTTTGAGAGGGAGGAGATGTGCACGATGTTGCGCTGGCGTGCTGCCCGGTGAGGATTCTGCTTGCCCCCCAGGCAACACTCATGGCAACGGATTAGCTGCGTTTGCTTACGGATAGGGGATGATCAGGTGTTTTGATTCTTTTTTAAAGATCGTTTTTTGCTGTTCAACCGAGGTGTCCCAGGTGATGAGTTTTCCCTGCAGTTTTGAGACGATATCGGGATGGGCGGTTGCTACATTGACTTTTTCTAACGGGTCTTTGCCTAAGTCGTAAAGCTCGATGGTATCAATTTGATGTTTTTTGCCGCTGATGAAATTCCACCAGGAGACTTCGTCGAGCAACTCCTTGTTCTTTCTGAGGACTAGTTTCCACTCATTAGTGCGGATAGCGATGTCGCCTGGCGGGGCATCCAGTTTGTCGAATCGCTCTTTCAACAGTTTCTGGTAGGCGGTAAGTTTTTCTTTCTCGGAGGCTATGAAGTAATCTCCCTGGGCATTCTTGAAGTCAAGATACCACTGGCTCAAGGTGTACTCCCACCAAGGCAGGCGGTCGATATAGGCAAATTCGTTGGGTGCTGTTTTCTCTTCGCCCTTGAGGAATGGGAGGAGGCTCTTACCTTGTGCTTCGTGCGGGGCCGGAATGTCCAAGTAATTCAAGACGGTCGGCATGATGTCGATACCCTGCACCTGTTCCTTCATCCTCTTTCCGGCAAATTCCCCCTCTGGAAAGCGCATCATCAGGGCGTTTTTGATGACGGTGTCGGTAACATCGTAATGGAAAAAGTTCCCCTGTTCGCCTAAATCCTCCCCATGAATCGATTGCAGGACAACCAGCGTTTTTTGAGTGAGTTTGAGGGAGTCGACCAGCTTCATCACCTCGCCGACAAAGCGGTCGGTATAGTAGACCCCTGCATCGTAACGGGCGTTGACATAGTTGATGTCGTCTGCGCTCAAGTGGTAGACCGGCGCAAATCCCAGGTAGAAGTTATTGCGGAAGACACGGGAGAATACCTCGTAAGAGGGGTCGTCAGAACCCGCGCTTTCTGATTTTGGGAGTGGCAGATGTTTCCAGAAAGGGGTGTACTTGGCCGGGTCGTACATCTTGCGGAGGGGCTCTGGGACGGCGGCGGCATACGGCATGTGGATGAGGCCTGAGGCGATCCAGAGAAAAAATTTCTTATCCTTGTTTTCGGTGAGCCACTGCAGGGCTTCGGCGGGTACCTTGCGGATGCTGCGTCCCCCTAGACCTCGCCGGGTGCGGCCATAGTAGTCAAAGGACTTGGAAAAGACATCGCCGGGATTGACTACTGTGCCTGTACCGGTGTCATAGCGCATGAAGAATTCTGGCGAGCTGATGGTGGCGGCTGTGGTGTAGCCATAGTATTTGAGGATACTAGGCAGGGTGTTTTCGGAGACCTGCCCCGGGTTGACCTCGAAGGAGACCATGCCGTTGACGCGCGGGTATTGTGAGGTCAAGACGCTCATCTGGGCGACAGGGGTTAAGTTAGCCTGTGAGATGGCGTTGTCGAAGACTATCGACTCCTTGCCCAAGGCATCAATGTTTTCACTGGTTTTACGCGCATAGCCATAGGTCCCGAGGTGATCGGGACGGAGACATTGCAGGGAGATCAGGATGACATTGGTATTTTCATAGCGTGGAACTTCTGGGACTGTCGCCAGAGCATCATGGCTGCCTGCCCACAGGGTGGCGAGCAGGCAGGCAGCCATGATGCGCACAGACTTTGTCGATTGGGTGAGTCTCATTTCTTTTTCCACCCTTTGGCTTGTGAGGGGTACACCGGGCTGAGACCGGTTCTCCAAGTCTCCTTAGTGAGGTCATGGCCAATCGACTTGAAGTGGGCAAAAAGTTTCTGCTCAAGCTCGTAGGCTCGACGAGATTCCTCTGCTATCAGGTTCTTGGTCTCGTTAGGATCTGCTGTGAGGTTGTAGAGTTCTTTGTTCTTTGACTCCATGGTGTAAATGAACTTCCAGCCATCCGGGGTACGGATTGAACGTTTGAAGGTGTAGAGACGGTAGTCGGTTTCCGAAAAGGCATCTTGATTGATCGCTTCCCCCCGCATGGCTGGGGCAAGGCTCACGCCTCGGAGTTGGTTTTTGGCATTGTCCGGCATAGGGACGTCCAACAGATCGAGGATGGTGGGCATGACATCGATGCTGCTGACCTGACTGGTTATTGTGCCGGAAAGGTTGCGCTCGGGCAGTTTGATCACCAGCGGGATGTGGATGAGCTCATCGTAGAGACTGAAGCCGTGGTCAAATCGCTTGTGCTCGTAGACCTCGGTACCGTGGTCGGCGGTCAGCACAAAAAGTGTCTTGTCTTTCAGCCCCAGCTTTTCCATGCCGTCGATAAATTTCTTGAAACGGCCATCGGCCCGGTTGATCTTTTCGTCGTAAATGGCGCGCCAGAAGGCCACATCCTCATCGCTCAACTTGATGGAGCCGTTTGCCAGCCCTTCCTCGCGTAAGGCCTCCTGCTCGCTTTTGGCGCCGGTGTATTTGCCTTTGTAGGCTGGGTCAACAAAACGGCGGTCCAGGCCTTCCTGCGGGATGCACTGTCCGTGGGAGTCGTAACCGTGCAGGAAGAGGAAGAACTTTTTATCTTTTTTGTCCTGCAGCCAGGTCAGCGCACGAGGTACGCTCTGCTCCAAGTCACCAAATTTGACATCATCCATGTAGACGTCAAAACCCTGCTTATAGCCGAAAACACCGTTGACCCCGGCGTCGCCCGTGAAGCCACCGGTGGCGTAGCCATTGCTTTTTAAAATTTCGGCCAAGGTCACGATGGAAGGGGCCAGCTCTTTGAGGTTGGCGATTTTTTCAACCGGCGGGTTGTAGACGGCAAACTTGTTCAGGAGGCGATGCTCGGAAGGATAGACGCCAGTAAACCACGACATGGAGGCGGGGACAGTCCAGGAGGCGACGGAGATCGCTTGGGTGAAATTGAATCCATCTTTCGCCATGGCATCGATGGTTGGCGTGATCTCCTTTTTGTAGCCCAAGGCGTGGACATGTTTGGCCTGCATGGCATCAAAACTGACGAGGACGACATTGTAATCTTTGTATTTCAGCGGCAAGTTGGACTTGATTGAACTCTCCGTGTTTGTATTTGCAGCCCAGGCAGTGCTAGCGAGACAAAGCCCGGCGCTGAGGGTAAGGGCTAGTCCGAGGCGATGGAGAAGGTGTGTCGGGGGGTGGCTATGCATGAAGGTCTCCTTGTATGTTGAAAGGTGCGTTTGGGTAGTTGGTATTTACGCGATGCTTAGTAGACGTCGAGATCCCTGCCGACCGCCACCTTGCCATTGTAGCCTGCGGCCTTGATCTCTTGAAGCAGGTCATCTGGGGTCGAGGCGAAGGGGCGTTTGGTCGGTTGCAGGGTGATTGGGTTGTGGTAGAGGACTAAAAGCCCGGGTTTGGCGGCATTGGCAAGGGTGGCAAGCTGGGTTGTCGTCGTGTGGTATTTGGCCGCATAGGTCTTGATGTCAACCCCTTGGAGTTCGGGACGCATAGGGTTGTTGATGAATTTCATGGTCAGGGCCTCGTGGACGAGGACGTCGCAGCCATGGCATGCGTCAATGGTAGCTTGTGTCGGGGTGGTGTCGCCGCTGATCACGATACTACGATCCGCTGTATCGAAACGGTAGCCATAGGTCTCCTGCCAATCCCCGTGCTTGGAGGGGAAGGCCGTCACTGTCACCTTGTCGTCTTTGTAGATAACGCCGCTTGATATTTCATGGACATTGACTTTGTAGTTCTCCTTCGAGGCCCCTTCCATCCCTTCGGTCCGGATTTTGATGTCTTCCTGGTAGGCTGCCAGGATATGTTCGGTCATCGATTTAAGGCCTTTCGGCCCATAGACCTCTAACGGAAAGGGTCTGCCCATCTTCCACGGGGTCAGGATAAGGTCTGGGTAGCCCGTTGTGTGGTCTGAATGGAGGTGGGTGGTGAAGACAACCCTGATGTTCGTCGGGGTCAATGCTCGGAGGCCCTTGTCGCGGGCAGCCGCCGCCGCGCGACGAACAACACCAGGGCCGAAGTCTACCAGATAGGCGCTGTTGCCAACGACGATGGCGGTAGCGGGACCGGAACGGTCCGGGTCTGGTTGAGGGTTCCCCGTGCCCAGCATGACGAGTTGGGTCTTGTTGCTCTGCTGACCAGCCGTTGCCGCCATGAGCATTGGGGGGGCAGCATGAAGCCAAGGAGAATGACAAGATGCGCCGCGAAGAGTCGTTTAGGTGAGCGAAGTTTCATGATGAGGGGTGGTTTCTGGTTATCCCTGCACCGTATTGAAGCGCTTTGTCGGCGGTTTGTCGAAAAAAAGGTGAATGCTGCAAAGCTCTACGGGATGGCACAGGAAGAAGGAACGTGTCAATGCTTGACCACACGCACAGTGGCGCTGCTCTGTGCGGCAAATAAAAGGGCGGAGATCCCTCCTCCCCTTTATTTTACTGATTTTTGGATAGCCTCACCGGCTTTCTCGACATCTTTCCCCAGGCCATTCATGGTGTTGCAACCGGCAGCGGAGAGGATGACTCCAGTGGCTATGGCTGCGAGCAGGTGTAGGGCAATCCAATTGAGCAGACGTTTATGTGAATTTGCGCTGTTAGAATGTCTCTTCATGATTCCTCCATTTCTTTCGTTGTGATGATTGTTTTTTTGCTGTCTGGTCTAGCGTTCGGGAGTGGTCTCCGCGAATTTTTTCATTTGGGACGTATAGTAGTCGCGATTGATAGGATCTTGTGCCAGGGCGCGTTGCTCGGCCAGCAGAGCCTGTTCGGTGAAGCCATTATACCACGAGGCAAGGGCTAGGGTGTCTAAAATGTGAGCGTTTGGTTCGAGGATGACGGCCTGTCTTGCCAGGCTCAAGGCCTCTTTTGGATTAAAGATAGTCTTGTCGGGTACGGTTAAAAGGAGCCAGGCCAGATTGTTGAGTACCTCGGCTTGTTCTGGGGAGAGCTCGATAGCCTTTTTGTATTCAACGACAGCCTCTGGGTAGTGGCGATGGTTGAATTTGAGATCTGCCAGTAGCTGATGCCAAACATAATTTTTTGGTTCATCATGCATCTTTTGTCGGATCACCGCCTCGGCAAATTTCTCTCGCGGTGGCCCTTCCATGAGCTTTTCCGGCATCTTCCAGAGGGTGAGGGCGGCAAGGGCAAGGATGATTGCGTAGAGGGCCAATGCCCCATACACTTTGCGGTCGTGTTGTTTGATCTGGTTTGGGTTTCGGTCACACTGTCTGAGGTAGTCG
>JAQUKQ010000135.1 GCA_028718985.1 Desulfobulbaceae bacterium
ATCCCGGGGAGTGTGTTGAGCCGGTTTTTGAGGAAGGTTGCCGTTGCCGAAACTTTGCAAAAAAAAGTGTCGTCAATCATGGTGTGCAGTAACCATGGGTAAGGTGAAGCGGAAGATGGTGCCTGATCCGTTCTTGCTGTCAGCGCTGATGGTTCCGCCATGCCCGCTTTCGATGATCTCTTTGCAGGCGGCAAGCCCTAAACCACTGCCGTTCTCTTTGGTCGTGAAATGGGGCAGAAATATTTTGTCTAGGATATCCGGGGAGAGTCCTGTTCCCTGGTCTGAAACCTCCACCACCGTTTGGTCGCTTTTGGCACTGAGCGTAATTTGGATTAGGCTGTTGGCAGGGCTTGCCTGGCCTGCATTGATGACCAGATTGTTGATTACCCGGCCAATATCGAGACGATTGAAAGGAAAGTCAGGGATCTGGCCTACGATCTGGATGTCGATTTGTTTGTCGTGCAGATCTGGGTGGCAGGGGAAGGTGACGGCCAGGTCATTGAGCAGGTCGGGGAGCGAATCGGGCTCAAGCCGTTTGTGGAATTGCAGGCGCTTGGCGTTGGCCAAGGCCTCTTCCATCATGGTGGTCACATCGCGGCGACGCTTTTGCAACAGGGAGAGGTAGCGTTTTTGTTCGGCGGAGGAGGAATCTTCGACCATAAGGTCAAGCAATAAGAAGGCGGACATGGCGTTTCGCATGTCATGAATCAGGATATTGGCCTTTTCGTACTCTTCGGCGATCTGCCTGGTGTCTTTTCTGATTCGCTGGCTCAGGGTTTTTAAGAGCGAGACAAGCGAGTTAGGTTGTGAAGCGAGGTAGGTGTTGAATTGAGCGGCGGTGATACGGAGAAGATTGACTGGGGTGCTGCAGATGACTGAGGCTGAACGAGTTTTTTCTTCGACGATTGCCATTTCGCCAACGTAGTTTATTGGCTGGACAGTGGTGATTGCCCGTTTGTTTTTGAAGATTTGCAGAGACCCCTGGAGCAGGATGAACATGTCCTGCCCAGGGGTTCCTTCGGCGAAGAGGGTGGTGCCGGCGGGGAGAGAAAGTTCCTCTATGGTTTCGGCGAAACAGGCAAGTTCTGTATCGTCAAAGCCGCAAAAAAGATCGATGTTTTGTAGAAGGGCTATCTTTTCTTGGCTGTTCATTGCTTGCGGCAAACTCAGCGGACATCAGTTGCTTTGTTGGTAGTGCGACTACTTTTTGACAAAGAGCTCGATCTTAGCTTTCTTTCGTTCATCTTTGATGAAGGTGTCGATCTTTTTTTGGATCTCCTGCTGCTTCAGGAAATTTTTTAATTTTTCGGCGACATCTTCGTACGGGATAACCTCGGTCGGCTTTTTGTCAGTTGCCTTGATCAGGTGTAGTCCAGTCTTGGTTTCGACGATTGCCGTTTTTTCTGGGTCGAGAGTGAAGGCTGCCTCCTCAAAGGGTTTTTCCGTTTGTCCGCGGAGGACAAATCCCATCATGCCGCCGGAGGGGCCGCTGGCATCCTCCGAATACTTCTTCGCGAGTTCAGCAAAGTCACCGCCTTTTTCCAGCTCCTTCTGGATATCCTTCAGCTTGGCCATGGCCTTCTTCTTGTCGCCATCGGTGGTACCCTCTTTATATTTCAGCAGGATTTGGCTGACTAAGACTTGCTCTGGTCTGGTGAAATCAGCCAGATTGGTCTCATAGTATTTACGCCCTTGCTCGTCGGTTATCGTCGTGGTTTCGGCAAATTTGGTGCGGATGAATTTTTCGGTGGCTATTTTTTTCTTGATCTCTTTTTCGGTAAAGGTGTTTTTGAATTTATCGGTATCGGGGAAATCTTTTTTGCTTTTGGCCAGTTGCTCTTTGACCTCTTGATCGGAGACTTGAATGTTCTCTCTTTGGCTTGCTTGATAGAGCAGCTCGCCGCCAATCATGATCTCTATGATTTCACCTTCAATTTGTGCTGCCTGCTGATCCGGCATAGATGCGTTGTTGTAGAATCTTTGCTTGATCCGGTCGAGTTCGGTGGATAACTCTTGACGGGTAATCGGCAGGTCGTTGATGGTGGCGGCGTACTCTTTTTCTTTGTCTACTTTTTTGGTGCAACCGGTGTTTAGGGCAAGGATTTGGGTGAGAACAAGGAAAAACGCGGCAAGGTGTGACATTTTGAATCTGGACATTGTGTGGTTCCTTTGCTGTGGGTTGGTTTCAAATCATCTGGTGAAGCAAAAAAGAAACAACACTGTTTTGTTGTTGATTGCGTCACGAATACTTAGTCTAAGGCAGGATGATTTCCGTTTGTCTGAGTTCTGGTATTTAAGTCAAACCTATATATCTAACAAGATCGAGCATTCGTTTGCAATAGGAAGATTCGTTGTCGTGCCAAATCATCAGCTGCAGCATATTGTCCATGACCTTGATGCTTCCCGCGTCGATCACGCAGGAGGGGTCACTGGATTGATAGTCAGTGCTGACCAGAGGCACATCGCTGACGTCGAGAATCCCTTGCAGCTGCTTTGTTGACGCCTCCAGACAACGGTCAAGAATCTTCGTCGCTGTGGTTGAGTGTTCAATCAGGGCCGTGAACGAGGCCAAGTGAACTTGCGGGGTTGGAACCCTGATGGCAATGGCGTCGAATTTATCGGTGAGTTCGGGGATAACCTCTGGTATTTGTTGAACAGAACTGGTAGACGTTGGTATGATGTTACGGCCCGCCCCTCGCATTCTCCGAAGATCATGCCCGGCCAGGTCAAGAAGGGGCTGGTTACTGGTATACGAGTGTAAAAAGGTTGACAGGCAGGTTGTGATATGAAAATGATCGTTGATCAGTTTGGCTGCAGGGGCTAGGCAATTGGTAGTGCAGCTGCTGCCACTGATGATGTGGTGCTGCTGTGGGCGATAGCTCTGGTGATTGACCCCCATGCAGAGTGTAATGTCTGGATCATGGGCGGCAGCGGTGATCAACACCTTGGCGGCACCGGCTAGCAGATGGAGGTTTGCCTGCTGCCGTTCTGTCGCGTGGCCGCTGGCCTCAATTACCAGGTCGATGCCCATCTCTTGCCAGGGGAGTTGGCGTGGGTCTGCTTGGTTGAGGAAGAGGATGCCTGGCCCGCCACAGAGCACGAGTTCTCGCTTTTCGATAGCGACTGATCCGGGGAAGGGACCGTGGTTGCTGTCGTATTTCAGCAAATGGGCGGCGATGTCAATCGGTTCTAGCGAGTTGACCGCCAGCAATTCAATCCCGGCCCCGAATCCTGACGAGAGTAATCGTGTTATTTGGCGGCCAATTCTGCCAAAGCCGTTGATTGCTATTTTGATTGCCATTACCTGTGCGGTTGAAGGATAAAATGAGGTGCTTTTATACCACACTTCCTGCCGCCTGACAAAAAAAATGGTGTTCCTGATTTACACGGCGCTTCTTCTTTGTGTGGCGTGTTTCTTTCTATTTGATTTTGCTGTATTAGCGATATTTATCCGTGATAAGGAGCAAGTTATGTGTCTGGCAATCCCTGGGAAATTGGTCAGGATCTTTGAGAACACCGGTTTGAAGATGGGTGAGGTGGATTATGACGGCACGGTCTCTCAGGTTTGTCTGGAGTACGTTCCCGAGATAGCACTTGGCCAATACACAGTCGTGCATGCAGGTTTTGCGTTGTCCATTCTCGATGAGGAAGAGGCACAAAAGACCTTAGCCCTCTGGCAAGAGTTGCTTGAGAAGGCAGATCAACAGCGTGAGAACGATGGGAGATCAGGAGGGAGGCAGAATGAGTAAATACCTTTCTGAATTCAGGGAACCGGCTGTTGCCCGTCTCATGCTCGATGAGATCAAGGGCCTGGTGACGAAACCATGGGTGATCATGGAGGTCTGTGGTGGGCAGACCCATGCCATTGTTCGCAGCGGGATCGATCAACTCTTGCCGACTGGGGTGCGTTTGGTGCATGGCCCTGGGTGCCCGGTGTGCGTTACTCCGCTTGAGATAATCGATCAGGCCATTGCCATTGCCATGATGCCGGAGGTGATATTGTGCAGCTTTGGTGATATGCTCCGGGTGCCGGGCAGTCAGCAGGACTTGCTCTCGGCCCGAGCCAGCGGAGCTGATGTCCGCATCGTCTATTCGCCGTTGGAGGCACTGCAAACTGCCCGGGAAAATACGGGACGTCAGGTTGTCTTTCTGGCGATTGGTTTTGAAACGACAGCCCCAGGCAATGCCATGGTGGTGGCGCAGGCGGCAAAAGAGGGGTTGACCAATTTCAGTATCCTGGTTTGCCATGTCTTGGTGCCGCCTGCCATGAAGACACTGCTGGACTCGCCTGACAACCAGGTGCAGGGATACCTTGCCGCCGGGCATGTCTGCACGGTCATGGGTCTTGCCGAGTACGAGGCGATTAGTGCCGAGTACAAAGTGCCAATCGTGGTCACGGGTCTAGAGTCCAATGACATCTTAGAAGGCCTGCTGATGATTCTGCGGCAGTTGGAGTCAGGGCGGCATGAGGTCGAAAATCAGTATGGGCGTTCGGTGAAGAGGGAGGGGAATCCCTTGGCTCGTGAGATGGTGGGACGGGTCTTTGCGACAAAAGATCAGAAATGGCGTGGCATTGGTCTCTTGCCTCAGAGCGGTTTAACGGTGCGGGAGGAATTCTCTGGCTTCGACGCCGCCAAAAGATTTGCTGTGCAAGAGATTGCGACCAAGGAGTCTCCTCTGTGCATCAGCGGCATCATCCTGCAGGGGTTACAGCGGCCCGATCAATGCCCCGCCTTCGCCACCAGCTGCCGTCCCGAGCACCCCTTAGGAGCGACCATGGTTTCCGGCGAAGGGGCGTGCGCTGCTTATTACCACTATAAAAAATTGTAACTGAATTTGTAGCTATCCCGCAGCACCCCATCTTGCGGAGACTGCTTTTCGCATTGCCATTCGCTTGCCGCAATCTGCGGCATTGCAGAAAAGTTACGGCTCTTTTTTTGTTAGGAGCCGCGTATCGTCATCTTTCAATGAGGAGTTGTATGACCAGTTTCTCCTGTCCATTGCCGATTATGAACCATGCTAATGTGCAGCTGGCGCATGGGAGTGGAGGCAAATTGTCCGCCGATTTGATTGCCGCTATGATTTTACCGCGTTTTGCCAATCCAGCCCTGAATCGGTTGAATGATCAAGCGGTACTGAGTTTACCACCAGGTCGACTTGCCTTTAGCACCGATAGCTATGTCGTCGATCCCATTTTTTTCCCTGGGGGTAGCATTGGTGATTTGGCGATCAATGGGACAATCAATGATGTTGCCATGTCCGGCGCTATGCCGCTTTTTTTGAGTGTGGGCTTAATTTTGGAGGAAGGTTTGCCCATGGCGACCTTGCACAGAATTCTTGTGGATATGGAGCGCTGCGCTGTCGAGGGTGGAGTTTCGATTGTCACTGGTGATACCAAAGTTGTGCCACGAGGTAAGTGCGACAAGATATTTATCAATACCTCGGGCATCGGGGTGGTCCCTGAAGGACTTGATCTCGATGCTAGCCGAATATGTCCCGGGGACCAGATAATCGTCTCCGGCACGGTTGGTGATCATGGCCTGGCGGTGTTAACCAGTCGTGAGCAGCTCTCCTTTAAGACCGAAATCCAGTCCGATACGGCGGCTCTCCATCGCTTGGTGAGCCTGATGTTGAAGACATCGAATCAGATCAAGGTGCTTCGTGATCCCACCCGTGGGGGGGTGGCGACGACCTTGAATGAATTTGCGTCTACTTCGGGACACGGGATTGTGGTGGAGGAAGCAGCAATTCCGGTGCTTCCAGCAGTCAGGGGCGCCTGTGATGTGTTGGGGCTAGACCCCTTGACCGTTGCGAACGAAGGAAAACTCCTGGCCGTGGTCGCCAAGGATGACGCGGCCCGTTTGCTTGCCGTCATGCAGGCCCATGCGTTGGGGGGTGAGTCGAGAATCATTGGTGAGGTGGTTGCTGAACACCAAGGTCTGGTTGCCTTGCGCACCGGTTTAGGGGTCAAGAGAATTCTTGAGATGCCGGTTGCCGAACAGTTGCCGAGAATATGTTGAATGCGATATTCTGCATTGTGTGGGGTCGACTGGATAAAAAATAACAGTCTTTCTTGCATTGTGCGTAAAGTATCCTGTATCCTTAATCGTGTGCTTGATCGGCTGTTTTTTTATGAATATTGATCGCTTTGAGGGGAAGAGAGATTTTGCAAAAGCATAAGGTTTTGATTGTTGATGATGAGGAGCCAATTCGCACCTTGATCGAACAGATTGTTTGTCGGGAGGGGTACGAGTGCATGACGGCACCCGGGGTTGATGAGGCACTGGAGATTTTAGCCAACGAGAGGTTCTCACTGCTGATTTCCGATATCAATATGCCTGGGAGAACCGGGCTTGACTTGCTGTTGGCCGCAGTCGGCATCGATGAGGATATGGCAATCATCATGGCTACTGCCGTCGATGACCGGCATGTGGCGGTACATACCCTGGAGATGGGTGCCTATGGCTATATTATCAAACCTTTCGGCCGCAACGAACTGCTGATCAGTATTGCCAACGCTATACGACGCCGGGAATTGGAGATCAATAACCGCAAGTACAGTATGGAGTTGGAGAGCATGGTCGAGGAACGGACCAAAAAGGTCATGGAGGCCGAGAAGGAGGTTCGCGACTCGCGCGAGGAGACGATCTTCCGCCTGGCGAAGGCGGCTGAATTCAGGGATAATGAAACGGCGCAGCACACCATGCGTCTTGGGATTTACTGCAATATCTTGGCGAAGCAGGCTGGCTGTTCGGTAGAATTTTGTGAGCAGATACGGGTGGCAAGTCTGCTGCACGATGTCGGTAAGATTGGCATTCCCGATGCAATTTTGTTGAAGCCAGGCGCCTTAACCAAGGAGGAGTTTGAGGTCATCAAGACCCACGCAGATATTGGGTTCCGGATCTTGGAAGGTTCCCATTCTGAACTCTTGCTTATGGGGGCTGAAATTGCTTACACCCATCACGAAAAATTTGATGGGTCGGGTTATCCGCGTGGGTTGGCAGGGGGAGACATCCCCCTGTCCGGCCGATTAACTGCA
>JAQUKQ010000136.1 GCA_028718985.1 Desulfobulbaceae bacterium
TTTGGCAACGTGTCCGTCGGTCAGCGAATGTCCTTTGCGTCCGGATAACTCGAGCAAAATACCTTTGCTGGCGGCAAGCCTGGCCTCTTCTTCGGTGATGAATCCGGGGTGGGCCTAGATGTCAACTCCTGCCTCAAGAGCCGCTAAGTTCGTTCCTGGTATCACAGGTTCTACCACAGTTTCTCCATGACCGACAACAATACGTGCTCCAAGTTTTCGTGCGGCAATGGTCAATTCGTTAAATAATCCCGGCGGCACATGAGTCAGCTCGATGCCGGGGAGGAGTATCGTCTTCGAGTGATGATTCAGATCGCCGGCGGCTTTGACCATACGCGGCACGATGAAATCAAGGTTCGAAGAGTCGGCATGATCGGTGATGGCCACGGCATGATAGCCTAAGACTTCGACTCGGCGCAGATGCTCAGCCGGAACCAGCTGGCCATCGCTAAAAAAGGTATGGGTATGTAGATCAATCATTGGTTTGAAGTTCTCCACGTATCGAATGTTCACAAGCCTCGGTGATCAAAACATCGACCATCTGGCCAGGATACAGTCGGTTAGCGCTATGAAAATGAACAATATTGTTGGTACCGGTTCGACCATGCCATTGCCCTTCGCGGCCCTTGTTTTCACTCTCAACCATTATCTGCTCGATCCGGCCAAGGTATTCCCGATTGCGTTCGATGATAATTTCGTCGATCCTTTTTTGCAAGATGGCAAGCCGCGCCGCTTTCTCCTCTTCCGACACCTTATCGGCAAAGTGAATTGACTTCGCCTGCGGACGATCCGAATATTTGAAGGAGTAGGCGCCATGAAAACGAACTTGCTCTACCAAGTCAAACGTAGCTTGAAAATCGGCCTCGGTTTCTCCCGGGAAACCAACAATGATGTCTGTGGTGATTGCAATATCGGGTCGATATTGCTGCAAGGCATCGATCAATTCGAGATAACGGGTCCTCGAATATTTGCGGTTCATCCGCTCAAGCACTCGGTCTGACCCGGACTGCACCGGCAAATGAAAATGGGAGCAAAGAACAGGAAGCTCAGTAAAGGATTGTAGCAGGTCATTGGTTAAATCTTTGGGGTTTGAGGTGGTAAAGCGCAGACGCTCCAGTCCGTTGAGTGCTGCTACAGCACGTAAAAGTTCGGCAAAGGTATGTATCTGCTTTCCATCGCCATCCCGGCCATAGGAGTTGACATTTTGCCCAAGCAGCGTAATCTCCTTCACCCCATGATCAAGTAAGAGTTTAGCTTCAGATACTATCTCATTGAAGTTACGACTTACTTCTCGTCCTCTCGTATAAGGAACGACACAATAAGTACAAAAATTATTGCAGCCCTGCATGATAGTGACAAAGCGTTTATGACTGGGCCCGCTACCAACCTCAGGCAAGAATGGAGGAATGACGAAGGTAGGAGACTGCTCAATAGCAACAATACGCTTGCGGTCACGCTCAATATCGGCAAGCAGACTAGGGAGATTGTATATGTTCTGCGGCCCCATCACCAGATCGACATGCGACATGCGTTGCAGTATCTTTTTCCCTTCCTGTTGAGCGACACACCCCACGACACCAATAACCAAAGCGGGTTTTTTTATTTTGAGATATTTCAAGTGACCAAGGAGAGAAAAAGCTTTTTGCGATGCCTTCTCTCTGATGCTGCACGTATTAACCAAGACAATATCGGCATCCGCGATATCGGAGCAGGGCAGGGCGCTTTCGGAGAGGAGCTGAGCCATGATTTCGGAATCACGCTCGTTCATCTGGCAACCTAAGGTCTCGATATAGAAGGAGGGCTTATTCTGCATAAAAGTTAGCGATACGGGATGAAACGTCTTCAATTATGGACAAGAGATCATCATGAAAAAAAGAAGGATATCGGATAATTACAATTCCTTTTTTGGCATTTTTGGTAGTTACCAGTGCCATCCCGTCGTACCCTTCAAGGATGAATTTCAAATAGCCAATCCTCTCTGGAGAAATTTGCAGGGGGATCGTCTCAATTGTACACGTATTTGCCATTAGACTTGAAGGTCAACCTGATCATGAGTTAACAGTGAATGATACTTGGCAAGTCTAGGCTTGACAACATCGAGAATGTACTCTTCGGTCTGGGCACTTGCCCGACCGGCAAATTGACCTGAATCGCCAATCAAGTTGAGAAGTTCCTTATGAGAGAAAGGGATTTGCTCATCATTTGCTAAGCGCGTCAGCAAATCATTGTCCCTACCTTCCTCTTTGACAACAAGGCCTGCCGCAACCGAATGGATTTTAATCACCTCATGCATATCCTGGCGGCTTTTCCCTTTCTCAACACAGGCCATCAATATTTTTTCGGTGGCCATGAAAGGGAGTTCCTGAGAGAGATGGCGTTCAATTTGTTGCGGATAAACAACCATTCCATCAGTAATATTAACAAAAAGCCTTAATATAGCATCAGTCAATAAAAAGGCCTGCGGAATATCCATTCGGCGAATCGCCGAGTCATCCAAGGTGCGCTCAAACCATTGATTGGCATACGTAGCGGCAAAATCTGCCGGCAGACCCATCAGTTTGCGCGCCAAACCGGTCATCCTTTCACTGCGCATCGGATTACGCTTATAGGCCATGGCCGAGCTGCCGACTTGATTTTTCGCAAAAGGCTCTTCTTGAACCTTGAGGTTAGATAGTAGGCGCAAGTCAACCGCAAATTTATGAGCTGTAGCGCCAATACCAGACAAGGTCTCCGCTGTCTTCATGTCAAGCTTACGAGTGTATGTTTGTCCTGTAACATCAAATATATCGTTAAATCCGAGCTTTAAAGAAACTAGTTTATCTAGTTTCTTTACTTTATCATGGTCGCCTTTGAATAACTCCATGAAGGTAGCTTGTGTGCCAACCGTACCCTTAGCACCCCGAGCTTTGACCTGCTTCTCCAGCGTTTCAACGTAGTCAAGATCCATGATTAAATCTTGCACATATAAAGTGTTACGTTTGCCAACCGTAGTAGGTTGTGCGGCCTGATAATGCGTGTAGCCCAAGGTAGCTAAATCTTTATAGGTGAGACAAAAGTTTGCAAGATTATCAATGACTTTAACTAACGCCTTTTTGACAAGCAACAAGGCCTCCCTCTGGATAAGGAGATCAGCGTTACACCCAACAAATTGAGAAGTGGCACCTAAGTGAATGATTGGTTCGGCAGTGGGGCACTGCAGACCGTAGGCGTAGACATGAGCCATGACATCATGGCGAATCTCTTTTTCCTTACGAACGGCCACGTCAAAATCAATATCAGTAGCGTGACGTTTAAGCTCATTAACCATGTCGGCGGAAACCAACTCAAGACCTAATTCATGCTGGGCTTCAGCCAAGGCGATCCAGCAACGACGCCAGGTCTCAAATTTCTTTTGCTCAGAGAAAAGATACTGCATCTCATTACTGGTGTAACGGCTCACTAAAGGCTCTTGGTATATAGCTCGTTCCATTCTCGATAATTCCTCAAATAATAATTAAAAAACAACATTAAAACAGTAAGAAATGCATACATATCTCTGTGCGCATGCGAACCATTTTAATGGCGCTTAATCAAGTTGCGATTCGTATTGCGAAAGCAAAGGGAAGCGGTTCGGTGTGACCATAATCGCATGGGGGTAGTAACGGTGGGAACAATCGTCACGGCCTCAATGTCGCATAATGTATATTATGTATAGTTATCTAAAGTATCGAAAAAACAATCACCTTCTTCTGCCAATGCAGTGCATTTAATGAAAATGGAGATTGCACGGGAAGTAACAAGATATCCATGTTTTCTTTTTTTATAAGAGTACATCATGCAGCGTAATTTGCGGTTTTGTTTGGCCGTTAAAACGATTTTTTTTAAGACTAAATATCAAACTCAATCTTGCCTCTCCGTTAACAGCTTTTTCGATAAGTTCGGCGAAGCCAAAGCCTATTCCATCCAGCCATCGTCCGGCTAACCCATCCCAAGTCACCAAAAACCGTAAATGTTTTTTCTCTTTACCAATAACTTGCATATTTCTCAACCGGCATGGCTTGTCGGTTAAAAAAATAGGCTCTGGATTTCCTTGTCCAAATGGCGAAAGCAGATCGCAAAGTGTTTCAAGGTCAATAAAAGATGTCTGATCAGTAATGAGCAGGTCTATGCCCGTGCTCATTGGCGACAAAAAAGTACCGTTTTTCTGATCCAAAATTGCTTGGTTGGCTAATTCAATGAATGCAGAGAGGTCGTTTTCCTGTATTGACAGTCCAGCCGCGCAGCTATGCCCTCCATATTCCAATATTTTTTCAGAGCAAGCGATAAAGACCTCGTGAATATTAACCCCTGGCACTGAACGGGCCGAGCCCTTCAATTTCCCTGCCCCACTAAAAACAATGACCGGTTTCGAGAACAGATCAACAAGCCTTGATGCAATGATCCCGATCAATCCTAGATGCCAATCATGACCATGAATAATAAGGCATGGGGGATCATGCTCTCTCAACTTCTGCGCCTCAACCATCTTCATTGCCTCAAGGACAAGTGTGTTGGTTAACTCACGTCGAGCGACATTCGCCTGATTGATATCCTCAGCCATATAACGAACTAGCTTGTCGTCATTTGAGGATAGTAATGTTGATGCCCTTTTGGCATCACCCATTCTGCCTGCGGCATTAAGTCGAGGCCCTATTTGAAAGGAGATGTCCTCATTGCCAAGATTTTGTCCAGGTTGAAGCTGACACAAAGAAAGCAACTCTTTAAGTCCTGAATTTTCTGTACTGTTTAACACTTCAAGCCCGACTCTTGTGAGTACTCGATTGATGGTTCGTAACGGCACCATATCGGAGATGGTGCCAATGGCTACAAGGTCAAGACTTTTCTTTAGATTCGGCACGGACTTACTAGACGGCCAGTACCCTTGTTGCAGAAGATAGCTCCTGAGCCCCATCGCCAAGTAAAAAGAGACGCCAACCCCTGCCAAATCCTTGCTCGGAAATTGACAGCCTTTCTGCCAAGGATTCACAATAGCATGTGCCGGTGGTAGTTGTTCTGGCGGCTGGTGGTGATCGGTTATGATTACCTGCCAGCCGCTCTCAACGAGGTGCTCCACTTCGGTAAAATCCGATATGCCGCAATCAACGGTCACCACAACCCCCTGCCCTCCTCGCAACATCTCGCTTACTAGGCTGGCCTTTAATCCATAGCCATTCTTGAAGCGATCCGGGTGACACGAACGGCAGGAGACACCTATCTCGGCAAGGAATTTAATTAGGACAGCAGTGCCGGTGACACCATCAACATCATAGTCACCATAAATAATAATTGGCGTATGGATAGAGATAGCGTGCCGAATGATTTCAACAGCCTCCCGCATGCCTTTCATCAGAAAGGGAGATGGTAAGCTTTGCAAAGAAGGGTATAGGAAATCACGAGCCTCGTCTGTGAGTAAAAAACCCCGCTGCACCAAAAGGCAGGCGAGCGCAGAAGAGACATTGAGTGTCGATGCCAATCGCTCCACCACCACTGCATCTAATTGCGGGGCCGACCACACATTATTGCGAAAAGTACTACGATTACTTATATCCAAAATTATACGTATTTAAGCATAGTTATTTTAACAATATGACAACAAATATTATTTATTACGATTTATCTAAAAAGGCATCAATGGCCGAGCATATTTCAGCGACTTGAGTAGGGTGAAACCAACTGATTGAAGAATCTGCTCTGAACCAGGTAAGCTGCCGTTTGGCGTAACGCCTGGTATCTCTGGCCAGAAGTTCAATCATCTTCTCCCATGTCCATTTACCCTCAAGGAAATGCAACATGTGGCGATAGCCTAATGACTGCATCGGCTGAAGAGATCTCTTGTACCCCTTTTCGAGCAAACTTTCGACTTCAGCCTGCAAGCCGGTCTGTATCATACTCTCGACTCGATGTTCTATGCGCCGGTAGAGTTCTTCGCGCTCGCGGTTAAGACCAATTTTCAAAAGAGTAAGCCCTGGAGCTTCCTTCTTCTCTTGCCGATGCTCAGCTATGTACACAGACCAGACCTTTCCCGTAGCACGAAAAATTTCTAGCGCCCTCAGCAACCTGTAGCTGTCATTTGGGTGGATACGGGCGGCACTCACCGGGTCACTGGCCTGCAACTCGCGAACCAACCTTTCCCGGCCCAAAGGGGTATCAAGCTCCAACTGCAGGCTTTGCCGTATAATGGGATCGATTGTCGGCATGGAGAAGATACCATGTTCCAGGGAAGTAAAATAGAGTCCTGTACCCCCAACCAGCAATGGCAACCTTCCCTTGGCGCGTATCTGATGGATAGCCTTGTGGCAATCATTTACGAAACGTGAGGCGCTAAACTCTTCGTCCGGCAGCACATAATCGATCAGATGATGAGGCACCCTGTCCAGTTCTGCAGGTGAAGGCTTGGCCGTGCCAATGTCCATGTACCGATAGATTTGCATGGAATCGACGCCAATAATCTCACAGCCAAATCTTTCCGCCACGGTCAAAGAAAGCTCTGTCTTGCCAATAGCCGTCGGCCCTGCCATAAAGAGTATTGGGCTGCCGAAAATACCGTTATCGATTGAACTGCCCCCTACCATCGCTTCTTTCTCTAGGTTCATCGGTAAAAAATGATTATACAGCGCAAACAGGCTGTGAAAGTTTTTCCCGTTTGGGGTATTATGTCCCCCATTAAAAAAATATTGACGTATCTCAACCTTACTCCGTCGTTAGAAGAAGATAACAGGGCTATTCTGAATAGCCAAGACGATGGCATAAGGAGCCGTGAAGAGCACCAGTTGCCCCCTGACGGCTCCTACCTAAAGGCTGGATACGGCAGTCACCAGATTTCAACAGTCGACGTTGCTTTTTTTTGATTTCACTTCAAATCATACACATAACAGGAGAACTACAATGCCAGCAAGAGTATTTAATTTTAGCCCCGG
>JAQUKQ010000137.1 GCA_028718985.1 Desulfobulbaceae bacterium
CGGTGCCAGGGTCTTGGACTATTACAAGGACGCCGAGTATGTGCCGGATGAGATTTTGGAGCTTGAAAGCAGCATGAGCGACCAGTATCTCTGTAATTTCAGTGTGTTCCAGTCGTTGCTCGACCATTGGGGGGTTGGGCAACTCTTCCCGATCATGCCACTGCATCGTTTGTTGGAGGAGCCACGTCGCAAGGGGACGCTGGTCGATATTACCTGTGATTCAGACGGCAAGGTGTCGAGATTCATCAACCTGTACGATGGAGGTATGGATACCCTGCCTTTGCACAGTTTAAACGGCGAGAGTTACAATATTGGTATCTTCCTGACCGGCGCCTATCAGGACATCATGGGCGATCTGCATAACCTCTTTGGCCGGGTGAACGAGGCGCATGTCTTTCTCGATGAGGACGAGGAGTCGGGCTATTACATTGAGGAGACCATTGCCGGTACTACCATGGAGAAGGTCCTGGCTCTGGTGCAGTACACCGACAACGATCTGGCCCGTAAGATGAAGGCGCAGTTCGACCGGGCGATCAAGGAAGACCGTTTACGTCCGAATGAGGCTATGCGTCTGTTGAGCGAATATGAAAAGGGGTTGCAGGGCTATACCTATCTTGATTTGTAGGGTTGCCGCGCGCAGTTGCCCGCTATTCTTGACTTTCCTTAGTGTTTGCGCTACACCTTTCAGTCTTTTGAAGCTCGAGTTAGGCAGGCCAAATATTTTGTAACTGTCCGTAACTCTGCCGCTGTGCCGCAAGAGGTGGTGCGGCGGCATAAGCACTTACTTTTTAGCAAGGGAATCGATTTGAATATAACCGCCTTAAAGGGATTCAAGGATATTTTGCCGGAGGAGGCTTTGCTCTGGCAGCGGATTGAGATGACGGCGCGCGAGGTCTTCCGGCGTTTTGCCTTCAAGGAGATCAAGGTGCCGATCTTGGAGAAGACGGCGCTTTTTGCCCGTTCCATCGGGGAGACAACCGATATCGTCGAGAAGGAGATGTACTCCTTTGTCGATCGCAATGGGGAGTCTCTTACGATGCGTCCGGAGGGCACAGCCTCAGTGCTGCGGGCCTTTATCGAGCACTCGCTGCAGAATCAGCAGCCAGTGCAGAAGTTGTTTACCCTCGGGCCGATGTTTCGACACGAGCGGCCACAGAAGGGCAGGCTTCGTCAATTCCATCAAATGAGCGTCGAGGTCTTGGGGGCCAATCAGCCAGAGCTTGATGCCGAGGTCATGGCCATGGCCTCCATGGTCTTGACCGAATTGGGCCTGACCGTCAGCCTTGAGATCAACTCGCTTGGATGTCCGAAGTGCCGACCGGCATTCAATGAGGCACTCCTGCTCTTTTTGGATGATAAAAAGGACGCCCTGTGCGAGGACTGTCAACGTCGCCGCCTGAAGAATCCTCTGCGGGTGCTGGATTGTAAGAGCAGCAGCTGCCAGTCGCATTATCAATCGGCCCCTTCCATCATCGCTCATCTCTGCGCCGAATGTGCCGATCACTTCCGTGTGGTGCAGGCCGGGCTTACCTCGATGGCGATTCCCTACACGATCAACTCCTTTATGGTGCGAGGCTTGGATTATTATACCCGCACGACTTTTGAGTTGTTGACCGATTCCCTTGGCGCGCAGAGTGCGGTAGGCGCTGGTGGACGCTATGATGGCCTGATCAAGCAGCTGGGCGGCCCTGATCTGCCTGGCATTGGCTTTGCCATGGGCATGGAGCGCTTGGTGCTCATGTTGCAGCAACAGTCATCGAATCTTGAACCAGTCCAGTCGGGGCTGTTTGTTGCGGCACTGGGTGAAAGGGCACGGGGGATCGGCTTTGCCATGGCGCAGGCGCTTCGTTGCCGTGGGGTGCAGGTCTTGATGGATTACGCCGACAGCAGCCTGAAGAGTCAGATGAAACAGTCCGGCAAACAGAATTGCCGCCACACCTTGATTCTTGGGGATGAGGAATTGTCCAAAGGCGAGGCCATCTTGCGTGACATGAACACTAAGGGCCAAGAGACGATACCGATACCATTGCCGGGCGTGCTTGGCGAGTGGAGCGCGATGCTGGCTGAGAAGATTCAATAAGGGTAGGCGCTAGCCTGACAAGAAATATCCTGATTTACTTATCAATTTTATAAAAGGAGCACCCCGATGGAATCCCTGGGTGGACTGAAACGAACACAAAACTGTAACGCCCTCAATACCAGTCATATCGGTCAGGAGGTTACCCTGATGGGTTGGGTCATGCGCCGTCGGGATCATGGCGGTGTTATCTTTATTGATCTCCGTGATCGGTGGGGAATTACTCAAGTTGTCTTTAACCCTGAGCATAATGCGGAGGTTCATGCCAAGGCCCATGATCTGCGGAGCGAATGGGTGCTCGCTGTGCGCGGCATGGTCTGCCAGCGGCCTGATGGCATGGCGAATGACAAGCTGCCCACCGGCGGCATTGAGGTGATGGTTAATGAGTTGCGCATCTTAAACTCGTCGCCGACACCGCCTTTCCCGCTGGACGATGACAGCGAGGTCTCTGAAAATTTGCGTTTGAAGTATCGCTACCTCGATCTACGAAGACCATCGATCAGCAAGAATCTGGTGATGCGGCATCAGGCCAGTCATGCCATTCGCACCTATCTGAACGAGCTCAATTTCTTGGAAATCGAGACACCAATCCTGACCAAATCGACTCCGGAAGGGGCGCGGGATTATCTGGTTCCAAGCCGGGTGAATGCCGGTAAGTTTTACGCGCTCCCTCAGTCGCCGCAAATTTTTAAGCAACTGCTGATGGTGGCAGGCATGGATCGTTACTATCAGATCGTCAAATGCTTCCGTGATGAGGACTTGCGGGCCGACCGACAGCCGGAGTTTACCCAGATCGACTTGGAGCTCTCTTTTGTGGATGAGGAGGAGATCTACCAGATTGGTGAGGGCATGATGCAGCACCTGTTCAAGGCCACTTTGGGCCTGGATCTGGCGCAGACATTCCCGCGCATGACCTATGCCGAGGCGATGGAGCGCTTTGGCAATGATAAGCCTGACACGCGTTTTGGCCTTGAGCTGGTGAATCTGACCGAAATCGTCAAAGATTGCGGTTTCACGGTCTTTGCCTCAGTCGTTAAAAGCGGCGGCCTGGTAAAGAGTATCAATGCCAAGGGGCGTGGTGCCGAATTGTCCCGCAAAAACATCGATGACCTGACCGAATATGTTGCCCAGTATGGCGCGAAAGGTCTGGCCTGGGTTAAGGTCAAGGAAGACGGTGAGTGGCAGTCGCCAATTGCCAAGTTTTTTACCGATGCAGAGCGCAGTGCCATGGGTGAGGCGCTCGATGCCACACCTGGCGACCTCCTCTTTTTTGTGGCGGATCAGCCAAGTGTCGTACATCAGGCACTCTCCGAACTGCGGCTTGAATTGGGCCGGATGTTGAAATTGATCGACAGCACCCTCTTTCACTTTTTGTGGGTGACTGACTTCCCTCTCTTGGAGTACGATGTCAACGAAAAGCGCTTTTCGGCCGTGCATCACCCTTTCACCGCCCCTAACGAGGAAGATCTCGATAAATTGGAGTCAGATCCGGGCGCGGTCAGGAGTCGGGCCTACGATCTGGTCTTGAATGGCACGGAGATCGGTGGCGGGAGCTTGCGCATCCATCAGCAGGCGATTCAGAGCCGTGTATTCTCCGCCTTGGGGATCAGCGCAGATGACGCAAACGACAAATTCGGCTTCCTGCTGCAAGCCCTAGAGATGGGGGCACCGCCGCATGGTGGCATGGCCTTCGGCCTGGATCGTTTGATGATGATCTTAACGGGCAGTGAATCGATCCGTGACGTGATCGCCTTCCCAAAGACCCAGAAGGCCACCTGCCCATTGACCGAAGCGCCATCGTCAGTCGCCAGGAAACAGCTGACAGAGCTTTATTTGCGCCCGGATTGGAAGGAGTAATTCCCTTTCTCAGGGGAATGCCTTGCGATTGCCATGAAAGATATTCTGACGGGAGATGAGGACGCCATCCGCAAGGAGATGGATTTCCTCATCGAACATAAGATGGAGTTGATTTGTAGTCGGAGAACTCCAGGGAGTGGTGCAAAACTTGTCGTTGTCGGGAAAACAAGTAACGAGAAGAGTGGCGCCATTCTTGTGGTGCGTCACGAGAGTGAACCAACCTGTTCGTCTGGGATATGCACCTTTTATTACCACAGTAAGGGGGATTTACTGCGCTCTTTTCAGTGTAAGAGGCTGAAAAAAGCTGGTGATTTTGTTGGGTTTGAGTTCCCAAAGCAGATTGTCGATAACCAGCGCCGGAAATCGGAGCGGATGGCAACTCCAGGGAAGTCTGGCGCTATTTTCTCGTGTCAGTCGCAGCAAGAGGCCTTACGTGGCACAGTCGAGGACATCTCCCTGCAAGGGGCGAAAATACTTGCTGATATACCGCTGCAACTCGCTGTTGGCAGCACTCTGGCCAACATCACGTTGACGCTTTGTTATCGGATGTCAGAGATACAGACGATTATCGTGATTCCAGAAGCGGAAATAGGTTGGGCTAAGTGTGAAGATGGGGCTACCAGTGCGCTGGGCATTAAGTTTGTCTTGGCGGAAAAATATATGGATGCCTTGATCAATTACATGGATTTGCGGTCAATTGAGGAATCCTTCAAGCGTTAACACAGGGTTTTTGCGATTATTCGGCAGAGTGCTCAACGCTGTTTTCTTGTAACGATTCAGCGGCACAGTCTGGGCCGACTTTTCTTTTCTGAGTAACATTGATTGCTCGCTATCAAGCTCCAGCTTGGTAGCGGACTGGCCCTGTCAGCTCCAGCTGACCTTCTGCCAAGCTGGAGCTTGGCAAGCCATAGCGTTATCCGTAGTTCTGTGACGGAACGAGGCGCAGGGACACGCTATCTTCTCTCCATCCCTTTTTGCTATGAGCGTCTTGAAACCCATGCTCTGGGGAGTTACGCACAATGAAACGAATCCATAGCACTCCCGTGCAGGAACGGGCCAGCGGTATTCTGTTGCATATCACCTCCTTGCCCAGCGCCTACGGCATAGGTGACTTCGGGTCTGCCGCCAGGCAATTTATCGATTTCCTGGTGGCTGGCGGGCAGCGTTATTGGCAGTTCTTGCCCTTGGCCCCCGTCGATCAGATTTTTGGTTACTCTCCGTACATGAGTTTGGCCGCCTTTGCTGGCAACCCTCTGCTCATCAGCCCTGACAGCTTGGTTTGTGATGGGCTTCTCCTGCAAGCGGAAGTCGACGCCTGCCCCTCCTTCTCTCCCTATCAGGTAGAATTCTCCGCTGTTACTGCTTTTAAGCAATCTCTGTTGGGGAAGGCCTTCGAACGGTTGCCTCGATCCCTACTGCTTGAGGACTTCCATGAGTTTTGTCAGACGGAGGCAGCATGGCTCGATGATTACGCCCTGTTCATGAGCATTCGTGCGCATGTGGATCGGAAGGCTTGGTATGAGTGGGACACACCGTTGTTACGCCGTGATAAGCAGGCTTTGGTCCGGGTGCGGGCCCTGCAGGCAGAGACGATTTCGTACTATCAGTTTGAGCAGTTTATCTTTTTCCGCCAATGGCGGGATCTGCGCCAATATGCAGCAGACCGGGGTGTCTTGCTCCTTGGCGATCTGCCGATTTATGTGAGTTTAGACAGCGCCGATGTCTGGGCGAATCAGGGGTGTTTTTTGCTCGACGAGAAGACCTCTACCCCAACTCATGTGGCCGGGGTGCCGCCAGATTATTTCAGTAAGACCGGGCAACGATGGGGGAATCCGTTGTATCGTTGGAAGAGTGGCCTTGCTAAGAATGAGGCGCTTTATGCGTGGTGGCGGCAGCGTTTTAGGCAGATCGGCCAGATGGTCGATTCGGTGCGGATCGACCATTTCCGGGCCTTTGAGTCCTTTTGGCAAATTCCGGTAAAGGAGGAAACCGCGATACGTGGCAAGTGGGTCAAGGGGCCAGGCAAACAGTTTTTTGCTGAAATGGCAGAGCAGATGGCCAATCTGTCGGTCATCGCGGAAGATTTAGGGGAGATTACGCCTGAGGTTATCGCCTTGCGCGAGGCATTGGGTTTTCCCGGCATGAAAATTTTACACTTTGCCTTCGACTCCGATGCAAAAAATCTCTATCTGCCGCACAACTTTGTGTCAAGCCGTTGCGTTGTTTTCACCGGCACCCACGACAACAACACAACGGTCGGCTGGTTTTTGGAGGACGCAAGTGATGAGGTGCGGCAAAGGGTTCTGCGTTATGCGCATGGCGAATCGACCGAAATTCATTGGCAACTCATTCGTCTGGCTTTGTCCTCTGTAGCTGAGACGGCCATCATCCCAATGCAGGATCTCTTGGGCTTTGGCGGCGACTGCCGGATGAATCTTCCCGGTTCTGCCAAGGGGAATTGGCAGTGGCGCTGCGCCGCTCGCTTCATGAGCCCTGAAACAGCTGAACGACTGCGGGATGAGACGGCATTTTATGGGCGGAGTTAGATGATGACGACGCCGAAGATCGTAGCACTTACTGGCAGCCCACGAAAGGGAGGCAACACCGAGTCTTTGGTGGCGACGATCATGGGCGGGGCGGCGCAAATGGGCGCCGAGTGTGAAACCGTTCGACTCCCTGATCTGAAAATTGGCCCTTGCATCGGCTGTGGAGGGTGTCAGAAAACCGGGCACTGCGTGATTGACGACGATATGCAAGGGCTTTACGAGAAGTTGGCCGCGGCCCAGGTTGTTTGCCTCGCCTCACCAATCTATTTCTATGGGCTCACGGCCCAGACCAAGCTCTTTATTGATCGCCTGCAGGCCTTGTGGTCTAAGAAACAACTTTTGGTGGCGGCGAAGCAGTGGTCGGCACGTCCTGAGAAAAAAGGGTATCTGATTTCGGTTGCCGCAACATCGGGCA
>JAQUKQ010000138.1 GCA_028718985.1 Desulfobulbaceae bacterium
TAGATGTAACAGAAGAGGGTTTACCCGCCCCAATAGCACTATTTCTCAAATCTGCAGGCAATTCTCTCTACGACCTAATCCCCTAAAAAATAGGAGTTACAATGCAACCCATTTTCTGGTACGTAAACCGACTCCGTACTATGTCCCCGTCCGAGATCGGTTGGCGGATCGCATCTCTTTCCCGCGACTGTTTTGATCGGATTCGTATCCCTTTCCACCTCTACCCGAACATAGCTTCAGTCCCTGGCCACAGTAGCACACCTGGTTTTTCTGTATCCGAAATTCCTCTTGGGGCTTGGTCGATGGAAGGAGCCACCGGCCAAGAAAAAACTTGGTTGGCGTCTTTGCTGGAGACGGCTGACAAGATTATAGAACATCGCTTCAGTTATTTTGACATTCAAGACCATGACCACGGCAACCCAGTAGATTGGCACCGCGACCATGGCAATAAGATAAAGGCGCCCTTACGGTTTGCGTCGGCTATTGATTATCGAAATGTACTTGAAGCTGGTGACTGCAAATTGGTATGGGAACCAAATCGCCATCATCAGTTCGTGGTCCTTGGCAGGGCCTATCGCGCAAGCGGTAACATAAAATATGCCGAAGCAATCCGTGAGCAACTTCTCTCATGGCTTGACCAGAACCCTTTCGGCCTTGGCATGAACTGGCGTAGTCCAATGGAATTAGCCATCCGCCTGATCAACTGGGTGTGGGCTTTTGATCTGATCCGAGAATCGGGGGTGCTGAGCGGAAGTTTTCGTGACAGGGTGCTGCACAGTGTCCTTCTCCACCTGTGGGACATAACACGCAAATACTCCCGGGGCTCTTCGGCGAACAATCATCTCATCGGCGAGGCGGCAGGAGTGCATATTGCCTGTTGCTATTTCCCCTCCCTCCCAGGTGCCAAGCGTTGGCAGAAGGAAAGCCATGATATCTTATGCAAGCAAGTCTTGGCCCAAACCAATAACGATGGAGGCAATAAAGAATTGGCATTAGGGTACCATTTTTTTGTTTCACAATTCCTTCTCTTTGCCGGTCTGGCCAGCCGGTGGAGCGGCAAGGATTTTCCCCCTGAGTATTGGAGTGGCATCCAAAAAATGCTCAATTTCCTGGGAACTCTCACGGAAGGCGGCGAGAACCTCCCTCTCTATGGTGATTGCGACGACGGGTATGTCCTCAACCTAGGAAATGGCCCCCATGACCAAGCGGCTCTTCTTGCAGTCGGAGCCACTTTGTTTGATCGTCCGGACTTCAAAGTATTGGCAAATGGCTTGCCCGAAACACTTCTCTGGCTTTTGGGTAAAGAAGGTGTAGCAACCTACGAACAGCTTACACCTGCCACGGCAGGCTGTATCGTCTCTAAGGCCTTACCCCAATCAGGAATTTATCTCCTACAGGCAGGTCATCAAGGGGAAGAGGACAGAATAAGTGTCATAGTAGATTGTGGAGAGTTAGGATATCAATCCATCGCCGCACATGGCCATGCCGACGCCCTGAGTATCTCTCTGCGAATCGCTGGGCACGACATACTCGTCGACCCTGGAACTTACGACTACTTCAGCTCCCCTTCTTGGCGGAATTACTTCCGCAGCACCAGGGCCCACAACACAGTAGAGATCGACGAACAAGATCAATCCGTCACACAGGGCCTATTCCTTTGGGGAAAAAAGGCTAAAGCCCAATGCCTCATATGGGAACCTTCGCCCACAGGTGGAAAGTTAATCGCCGAACACGATGGATATGCCAGATTATCCGATCCTGTAATCCACCGTCGGACAGTCATCCTGGACAAAGGCACAGGAAGCCTTGTCATAACCGATGAAATTCTGTCGAATGCCACCCATACCATCAGGATTTTTTTCCACTTCGCTCCAGATTGTATACTCGAAGAAATCAAACAAAATCATTACATCATCACCGTAGGCAACCATAAAGTTTGGCTCCGCCTTGACAACTCCCTAAGCGTCAAACTCTTCCACGGCAGTGAAGAACCGATAGCAGGTTGGTTTAGCCCTGGCTACCACCGTCGAACACCCAGTCCCACTCTGGTGGCTGAAGCCCTCCACACCGGCACGAATTCCTTCCAGTCGACGTTAACGGTTAACAAGGCTCCATGACCACTCCTTCACCTGCATCCAACCTTTCCGCCACCATAATCAAAAGTCGCCCAGAACTCAACCTGCTCTCTCCGGAGTGGAACAGGCTGTTGCAGCAGTCTGAGGCAGATAGTATCTTTTTGTCCTGGGAATGGATAACTTCTTGGCTGGATACTGCTTCTCCATCATCGGTTCTTAGCGTGGTGGCAGTTCACGATGATGATGGGCACTTAGTAGCGATAGCCCCTTTTTATTTATCTTCCCTTCATTTTTTGGGTATCTTCCATTATCGCTGCTTACGGGTTCTTGGGGATTGCAATTCTGGAGGAGAATATCCAGATATCATGGTGTTACCAAATCTTGAGGATAAAGCCATGAGAATTATCGCAATGGCCCTTGCTTCCTCAAAATGTGAATGGGACTGTGCATGGATTCCGAATATAGCGGGATGGACTGGAGCCGCAGGACGATTCATAGCGGTATTTGGACAATCGAATGGTTTTTTTCGGAAGCGAGCCTGCTCCTTTAGCGCACTGAAGCTGCCTGGGTCTTGGTCGGAGTTTACACATAGCCTTTCCCGTAATCGCCGTTCCGTCTTACAACGGCAAGAGAAAAAGCTGGCCATGGCGGGTATAATAGTTGTCGAACGTTGCGAGCGCGATGATGAACTCCCACATTTTTTAGAAGCACTCTTTGGCCTACACAAAAAAAGATGGCAGAAAGTAGGGCAGGAAGGAAGTTTTGTTCGTCGCCCCAAAATGGTAGACTTCTATAGAAATTTCGCACAAAAAGCATTCTCCAATGGATGGCTCGCTCTTTTTTCCCTGAAAATAAATGGCACCGAGTATGCCACTCAGTACGGCTATCTTTATAACGGCGTCTATCTTCAGCTACAAGAAGGCTATGACCCAGCTGGACCGAACGGGTCAGGGAATGCCCTACGTGCTGAAATTTTCCGCTGGTGCATAGAAAGAAAAATGCGAGAGTACGATTTTCTGGGAGAACACACCCCGCACAAAGCCAATTGGTGTGCAGTGGAGCGTTTGGGTTGGCAGTTTTTTTTAGGCCGGAACGGTTTTAAGAACATCCCGCTCAATTTACTAAAGATTTGGCCCACAGGTCGGTACCTCTACCCGCCCGAGTAGAAGTACCAGTAATAATTACCAAAGCTACTTCAGCATAACATCATCTATTCTGCCTGGTCCACGAAACGTCATTGAATTTACAGAAATAAGCTGCACGCCAGGCTGCGCTGCTTTGAGATCAGCAACAAGATCCCTGGTAATCGTGTGCCACTGCCCATCCTTAGTGCTACTACCAAGGCCATAAGTAACGGTCTCTCCAGTTCCAAGAGTGTTTGTCATTGCAGTTGTGTACTTTAGATATCGGGTCCCAGCGCTTGTCTGGCAATAAATAAATATTTCATAGTAAACCGAGCTCTTGAGACTCCACTGAATGACAAAGTTTTTAGTGTTACCCCACAGCACACCACCAGTTTGAGTTAATTTAAAGGCATTTTGCGTATCAGGACTCCCTGTTAACTCAATCACTCGACTTTTACGCACATCATCAAAGACATTCGTAATAGTCGCCCCGGCCGGGGTATTATCAGAAATTGTCCATCGGGCAATTGAGCCATCTTCCGCATCCTCATAAACAACAGCTAAAGATAAAGAGACTTGAGCCAAGGCCACAGCTCCCTTATCATCAATAGTAGAGAGCGTCACCTTTGCCGGTTCCCCCTGAGCCACGAACTGGTGCTGGGCCACAGCAGTAGCCGCTGTACTCCCATCCCCAAAGTCCCACTTATACTGTACAATGCTGCCATCCGGGTCGACAGACCTGCTTGCATCGAAGGTATAATTACTTCCACTTTGAGTATAAGTGATAACCGCAGTCGGCGGGGCATTCGCGCCTGCTTGGTCGGTGATGGTTACGCTTTTAAGTGTGCCCCCAAAATCAGCCGCAAGCAAAAGAGTTGGTTGCAAAAAGATTACTAGAAAAAATGCAAGAAACTTGATCTTACAAACCTGGTTAGGACACACATTCTGATTAGTTAGACTCTGCTGCATAACATCCTCCTTCTTCCCAAGGGAAACAAAACATAGGGGTTAAAGCCACATCTGGAAAATGAGAAATGACATATCCGACTCAATTACAGTTTAATTACGCACCCGTCACAATAAGTTTTCGCTATGAAAACACCTAGAAATCCAAAAAATCATTTCACCCTGACATTGACGGCTCCAATCGCCGCACCACCCTTCCCATCACTTACAGTATATTTGAAGCTATCCGTGCCCCTATACCCTCTGGTAGGCGTATAGGTAATTGCGCCTGTGGCTCCAACTACTGCCTTTCCATGCGCAGGGACGGTCAGCGAAAGAACCGTTAACGTATCTCCATCAACGTCCACATCGTTAGCGAGGACATTAATCACAACCTTGCTGTTTCTTGCTACTTGAACTGCATCGGGATTAGCGACTGGCGCATCGTTTACCGGTTCAATGATCACTGTAACAGTAGCATCTGCCGATAAAATCCCATCACTTAGTCTATACGTAAAAGTATCTTGGCCATTAACATTCTTGCGCGGCGTATAGATAAATGCGCCATTTGCGCTATCTACAATGGCTACGCTCCCTTTACTACCATTCGTAACTATCGAATAACTCAGTTGATCACCATCCACGTCTGAACCTGGCAATTGCCCAGAGGCTACTACATCTTCCGTCGCCCACAAACTAATCGAAACGGCTTTAGGAGCATCATTAACCGGCGAGACAACCAGTGTAACAGTGGCTTCAACGGAATCTACGAGACCGTCATTAACCTTAAAGGTGAAGGTATCCGTGCCGTTAAAATTGTTAGACGGGGTGTAGGTAAAAGCGCCGGAGGAAGCCACTGTTGCAGTCCCGTGAACCGGTGGTCTGGCAAGTGAAAAGGTCAATGCATCACTGTCACTGTCCGTCGCAGACAGGATGCCATTTGCGGGGACGTCTTCCAAAAGGGTCAAAGTTTGATTTGTTGGTACAGGAGCAGTATTTGTCTTAACAGGAGGAGGAACAGTCTGATTCGGATCAAAAGTGATCGAGTTAGAAGCATTGGTCTCAATCGCATTAGTGCCAACAGCCTTCAGGTAGAATACTTTTGCACCGCTCGTTACAGGCGCCTGACAAGTCAAGGTACGAGCCGCAGGATTAGAGGTCTCGCAAAGCAGCTCCCCATTCAGATACAATTTGAAGCCTGTAGTGCCTGCAATCGTACTGTCATAGTCCCATGTATAGACCAAAGACTCTTTTGGCGCAACCACAACTGGAGCTACCACAGTAACCGTCACTATAGCTGTCGCCGTGCCGCCGTTCCCATCATTAATGGAATAAGAGAAACTATCCGTGCCTTCAAAATCGACGTTTGCCGTATAGGAGATCTCTCCATTCATAATCACTGCCTGGCCATGGGCCGGAGCCGTTACTGATGTTATTGCAAGAGGGTCATTTTCAATATCACTATCATTGCCAAGCACAGCAATTGAAACCTGTTTGCCACTTTCAACCTGTGATGCATCAGGGGAAGCCATTGGAGCATCATTGACCGAGGAAATGGTCACTGTCTCGGTGGCCTCGACAGTTAACACCCCGTCACTTACCCTGTAAACAATGACATCTTGACCATTCTCATTGGCAGATGGGGTATAGGTAAACAGACCAATAGCACTATCAACGAGAGAGGCTTGGCCCTTGCTGCCATTAGTGATAATCGAATAACTCAAGCGGTCACCATCTAAATCGGAACCGAGGAATCTTCCCGACACGATGGTGTCCTCCGTAGTCTCCACAGTATCATTTACCGCAATGGGTGCATCATTGACTGCGGCAATGTTGACAACAATCTTAGCCTCGGTGCCTAATTTGCCATCGCTGACACGGTAGACAAAGGAATCTTGGCCATTTTCATTCTGTGACGGAATGTAGGCGAACGTCCCAGTGGCAGCATTGGTAATTTTGGCCACGCCCTTTGCTCCATTAGTGACGATCGAATAACTCAGGCTATCACCCTCAGGATCGGTAGCTGTCAATTGTCCTGATGCAGATGTATCTTCTGCCGTCTCAAGCATACCATCCGTCGCAACAGGTGCGTCATTAACCGGCGAGATTGTCAGAGCGACAGTGGCCTCGGCAGAATCCATCTTGCCGTCATTCGCCTTAAAGGTGAAGCTATCTGCCCCATTGAAATTCGCTGTCGGAGTGTAGGTGAAGGCACCAGAAGCAGTGACGTTGGCAGCACCATGCTTTGGAGGCACGACAAGAGCGAACGTCAACGGATCATTGTTAGTGTCGGCTGCAGACAAAGTGCCATCAAGAGTGGCGTCTTCAGCAAGGGTCAGCGTTTGATTCGCTGCAGTGGGGGCAACATTGACCGGGGCCGGAGGTGGCACTGGCGCATTCGGGTCAAAAGCAATGATGTTCGATGAAGAGGTTGCCGTCGCATCGGCGACAACTGCCTGCAGATAGAATGTTTTCACTCCACTGGTAACAGGGGCCAGGCACGTTAACGAACGAGCCGCTGGATCAGTCGTCTCGCAGAGAAATTCGCCATTCATATACAACTTGAAACCAGTCACTCCCAGAACCGTTGCATCGTACTCCCAGCTATAAGTAATAGACTCTTTCGGAGTGGCGCCAGCAAGTGGAGGAACCACGGTAATTGTCACCACTGCTGATGCCGTTC
>JAQUKQ010000139.1 GCA_028718985.1 Desulfobulbaceae bacterium
GCCGGCTGGAGATTGAGAGAGAAATGCACCCTGAAAGAGAGGGCGTCGGAGGGGAAAGGCCTATTAAATTATTTTGTGGAGAACTCTGAAAAATTGAGAAGAGGAAGGTCGAGAAGAAATCATGCGTAAGATTGTTCGCGTGTCGAAGGCAGGTGGGGAAGGGCAACGACAGGAATGCAATGGAAAGAGGGGGTGATGGCTCGAAATTTGCTCATATAATCAGTAAAGTAAAGTGTTGCCAAATCATTGTGCCTTGATCCTGAGTGGTATGGTCGAGGGGGAAAGAGACCGGCAATGGGAAAAACATTAAGTAAGGACGTACGATATGAGCCAACATCATTTTACAGTGGCATCACTGTTGCCCTCTTCAGAGCAAATCCGACAGGCGATTCGACCGAACGTCTCACAATTGCCGAGTTTACCGGTGGTGGCGATCAAGCTCCTCAAATTGACGCGCGATGATATGTCGAGCACAGGAGATTTGGTTCGACTCATCGAAACGGATCCGGCAATTACTGCAAAAATTTTACGGATTGTAAATTCAGCAGCATACGGCATATCCCAAAAAATTGTCTCGATTAAACATGCGATAGTGCTCTTGGGGTTTGCAGTGATACGCTCTTTGGCGATGGATGTGGTGTTATACGATCAAATGATCCATCGTCGAGGGCATCAATCCTTCAATCGGGTAAATTTTTGGCAGCATTGTCTGACGGTGGCGACTCTCTGTCGATCATTGGCGAAGAGGCTTGATTATCCTGACAGTGAAGAAGCCTATATTGCGGGCCTATTGCATGATATCGGTAAAATCATCACCGAGACCTATGGGCGGGTCACCTACAGCGATTTTCTTGGTCAGGTGGATAATCAGGAGGGTTTGCTCATTGATATTGAACAGAAACTCATCGGCTTGTCTCATAATGATATCGGTGCCTATGTCTGCCAGCAGTGGGGGCTTCCTGAAAACGTTGTGCTAGCCCTGAAGCTCCATCATCATCGCTTTGCAAAATTGCCGCTTAATATGCAACAGCAGCAGTTGATCGCCATGGTTTCGCTTGCCGATTTCATCTCGTGGTTGCTTGGGGTTGGGTCGGTTCACATAGCGAGAAACTCGATACTGCAGCCAGAAGTAGAAACATTGATTCCGCTCAAAGATATCAATTTACAAGAGCTGATCGGCGCTGCCAATGATGAAATCAAGGATATTTCGGAATTCTATAATTTTGCCCTGCCGACTCCGGAACAGTTTAAGGAGAACTTGCTGCTGGCAAACATTCAATTGAGCCGCTTCAATACTAATTATTACTACCTGCATGGTGAATTGCAGACCAAGGTGAAACACCTAACTCAGATCAAGAAAAGCCTGGAGGAGGTGCATAGAAGCCTTGACCCCCAAGAGGTGCTCGCTATGACCATGAGCTCAGTACGGCAAGATTTCGGTTTTGATCGGGTCTACTTCATGGGGATTGAGAGCGGTCAGCGCAGCTTGAAGGTTCTCAACGTCAGCGTGACGGAGAGAAGAACGGCGATGCGCGGACTTGAGATTAAAATCAGGCCGGAGTCTGCAATCATACTTGAATGTTTGCGAGGCAGGAGGCCAGCTTTGATTAAGGAGAGTAACTTGGTGGAAAAAGAGATCCTGTCCTGTTTTGAGGTACGTGAAATGGGGATGATCCCGGTAGTCTGCCACAACACAATTATCGGAGTCCTGGGAGTTGATAATGCAGTCTCAGCAAGGCCGATTGATCAGGATGACTTGAATACCCTCACCATCATTACTAGTGAGCTGGGGCTTGCCCTTGAAAATGCGCGGCGCTTTCATGAAATTGAGGCCTTGGTTTATCATGATGCACTCACAGGTATCCACAATCGCGCTTACTTGAATAAGGTGCTCAGCGAAAGTTTCAGGAGGGCAAGCGCTAAACAAATTAACTTGGCGGTTGGGATGGTTGATGTTGATTTTTTCAAGAAATTTAATGATACCTATGGGCATTTACATGGGGATTCAGTTTTGAAATTGTTGGCGTCTACCATGAAAAAATTCTCGCGGCCTACCGACCATGTTGGGCGCTATGGAGGCGAGGAATTTATGTTCATCTTAGAAGAGGCAAGTGCGCAGGAGGCTTATTCCTTTGGCGAGAGACTTAGGAAGGAGGTCGAAAAATTGGGGCAATTGCTGGTGAAGCGTTTTCCTGAGCGTGCCCTGACCATTTCGCTAGGGGTAGCATCTTTTCGACCTGGTATGCAATCGATCGGGGAATTGATCAAAAAAGCGGATGAGGCCCTATATCGAGCCAAGGGGACAGGACGGAATCGAACGGTCAGTGCTGATTGGTGCTAGGGGATTTGGTAGATGAATTTCATCATGGAAAAGCATGGTGGAATCGTTATGATGAAAGTCAGCACGCGGAAGTGCAAGTGGAGGGAAGTCATGGAGAATCATAAGCTAGTTTTGCCAGGGGACTTGAATCATTACGGCTTTCTCTTTGGTGGGAATTTGCTGAAATGGGTTGATGAGTATGCTTGGATTGGTGCGAGTTTAGACTATCCGGGCGCGCAGTTTGTTACCATTGCCATGGATAAGGTGGAGTTTCGTAAAAATATCCGCAACGGCACCATATTGAAATTCGTGATTGAACGGGGAAAAGTGGGCACCACGTCTGTACAGTACGGGGTACTGGTATTCAGGGGGAACGGTGAGGAGTGCGACAACGAGCTTCTGTTTTCAACGAATGTTACCTTTGTGAATGTTGATGCGAAGGGGCAGAAGGTGATTTTGCCGATCTTTGTGGCGGGGAGGGAGGACTAGGATTAAGAGGGCTCGTTTCAGGGCGGAAATTAGGTAGCGGCCACGGCAAGAGCGGCAACGACAGTATAACGGGCGGCCTTACCCAAGAGGACCAGGGCGGCAAAGTGGGAAAAATTTAGTCGGAGAAGGCCGGCAGCCAGGCAGAGGGGGTCACCGATGATCGGCAGCCAGGAGAAGAGCAAAGACCAGGAACCATATCTGCTGTAGAGGGCCATGGCCTGAGAGATTTTTTTGGGCTCTATTCGCAGGAATTTATCAATCAGCAACGGACCTCCGGCAATGCCGATGGCATAGGTGGTGCAAGCCCCTAAGAAATTGCCAAAAGTGGCAACAATGACGAGCGACACAATTGGTAACCCTTTGACAATAAGGGCGATGAGCAGCCATTCCGAGCCGAGAGGAAGGAGGGTCGAAGCCGCAAAGCTTAAGAGAAACAGGGCGAGCACGCCATGCTCCAAGATGAATTGTTCCAAAATGATTTTGAAAAGTTATGAGTGTTGAGCCTGCCAAGAAAGCACAACGCCACAGAGTGCTCATAGGTGCGTAAGAAATTAGCCTTGGGAAGGATAGATACACGACGAGCGATTGGAAATCAAGGGAAGGGATCGCTGGTTGAGATGCGCCTTTAGCTAAATCGCGGTCCCACCGATTTTCTGATCGGACAATTGTGTTATTTTCTGCTACCATAAAAGGTAGAGCGGGTAAATATGAGGTGCCAGGGATATCTTTGATTCAAGTTCGTATTCAAATGAATTCCGTTGTGCCCCCCCCCAGCAGGGAGGATGAGCTGAATCGCTATGCTCTGCTGCTTGTAGGTCGCACCGACGTACGTTTGCGTCGCTGCCTTGCTGGCAACTTAGAATTAGCCTCAGACGTAAGATCATACCAAGGACATAATTATGTTTAAAAAAAGACGGCCAACGAAAGGGAAGCCAGCACGAAACGGGCGACAGTCAAGGGTAGAGCGTAACCGCAGGGGTGGCGCGATACGTGCGGGTAGCCGTGCCACGGAAGGGGCTAAAAACCTCATTAGCCGAGGGCAGGTGTCGACGGATGATATCATCGGCTTTATCCTGGCGAATGGCGGTCAGGCCGAGATGTCGGAGATCATGGAGGGCTTTGAGTTGGGGCGCAGTGCGAGAAAGGAGATTCATAACGCACTTCAGGCCTTGAGCGCTCAAAAAATGTTGCGCCTGATCAATGACGATACCTACGCAATTAAAGAGGCAAAAGAGTATGTGGAAGGGGTGCTGAGTGTCAACCCCAGAGGGTTTGGCTTTGTGACGATAACCCCGGCCCCGGCTCGCAATCAGCCGTCTGATGTCTTTGTCGCCGAACGCAACTTGGGGGCTGCCCTGCATGGTGATCGGGTGCTCATCAGGGTAAGTGGTGTTGGGCATGATGGCAAGCAGGACGGTCGGGTAATCAAGGTGCTGGAACGGGGAACGACCTTGATTGTAGGCATTTACAAGGCTGGATCGCCGCAAGGCATGGTCATTCCAGAAGATGAGCGTTTTGCTTTCAACATCTTGGTCCGCCGGGAGCAAAGTTCCGGGGCGAAGGATGGCGAGGCGGTGGTGGCGAAGATAACCGAATATCGTCACTTGGGCGGTGTCAGCTGCAAGGGAGAGATCGTTGAGGTGCTTGGCAATCCCGATAGTCTGCGGGTGCAGACCGAAATTGTCATCCGAAAATTTCAGTTGCCGCACAAGTTCAGCGAGGAGGTCGAACGGCAGTTGGCCGCAGTCAGTAAAGAGGTTGAAGTTGGCCCAGGGCGGTTAGACTTGCGAGATACGCTGCATATTACAATAGATGGCGAGACGGCACGTGATTTTGACGACGCGGTTGCGATTGAAACAACGACGAAGGGCTATCGGCTCTACGTCTCTATCGCCGATGTCAGCCACTACGTGCCAGAGGGCAGCCCTTTGGATGGCGAGGCCTATGCCCGTGGCACCAGTGTCTATTTTCCAACCATGGTGGTTCCCATGTTGCCAGAGCGTCTGTCGAACGATTTATGCAGTCTGGTGCCGAATCAAGATCGCTATGCCTTCACCGCGATCTTAGATTTTGATGAGCAGGGTCATTTGCAGGAGAAACGTTTCAGTAAATCAGTCATTTGCAGCCGCTTTCGGATGACCTATACCCTGGTGAGCCAGATATTGATCGACAAGGTGCAAGCGGTTCGTAAGCAGTTTCCTCTGCTGCTTACGCCACTGAGGGAGATGGAAAAGTTGGCACGGCTACTTTTGGGTATAAGGATGGCTCGAGGGAGTATTGGCTTTGAGTTACCGGAGGCCTTCGTTGAGGTAGACGAGGATGATACCGTGAAAGATATCAGCCGTCGGGAACGAAATTTCGCTCACCAGATCATCGAGGAGTTCATGCTGGCGGCCAACGAGGCGGTGGCGCACGCCATGGACGATAAGCATCTCACCCGCGGTTTGTATCGTATTCATGAAACTCCTGACCCGATTAAGGTGGCGGAGTTTGCCCAATTTGCCAAGACCATGGGTATGGCCATTCCCAATGAGGCCGTAGGCACACCAGCTTGGTTTGGCCATGTGTTGGATCTGGGCAAGGGATCGCCGCAGGAGTATATTGTCAATAATTTGTTGCTCCGTACCATGAAGCAGGCCCGCTACTCTTCTGAAAACGTTGGGCACTTTGGCTTGGCTGCCAGCCATTACTGTCATTTCACCTCTCCCATTCGCCGTTATCCAGACCTGATGGTGCACCGGGCATTAGCGGCCTTCTTGGGAGGCTCAGCAAAAAAATCGATGAAAAAAGTGGTCGGCACGCCAGAGAAGGAACAGAAAGAGGGGCCTGGGGCGGGAGAATTTCTCTCCAGCCGGGAACGGGTGGCGGTGGATGCCGAGCGGGAGATGGTTGACCGGCTTAAGGTGCGTTACATGGAGGATAAGATTGGCGAATCCTTTGAGGCGATTATCTCGGGCGTTGCTTCTTTCGGGCTCTTTGTTGAGTTGATCGACTCCTTCATCAGTGGCGCCGTGGCGCTAACGGATCTCACGGACGATTATTATACACTCGATGAGCGCAATCACCGCTTGATTGGGAAACGGAGCAACCGGATATACCAGATCGGCACTTTGGTGAGGGTTACCCTGGCGAGTGTAGAAAAAGCCAGACGTCGCATCAATTTTGTGGTCAGCGCAGAGAGCGGCCGTTAAGGTAGGGAATATAGGAAGGGTAGGTTGTAAAAGAAGTGACCGCCCCATTGTTGAAGATTACGGTTTGGAAAATGTACTCTAAAGAGCGTTGGTAGGGGCGGTCAACATAGCGCCAGACATCGTAGCGGCGGTCGTAATAGCGCTCCGGCTGGTAGTAGGTCTCTGATTGGGTAAGGGTGTAGAACCAAGTCTCTTCAAGCCCTTGGGAGCTTTCGGTGAAGGACTTATGCGATGCCGCGCCCCATGCCAAGTACACCTCGGTGGGGGTGAAGCCTACTTGGATGCGGCCTTGTTGAATAAGGGCTTGGTGCTCTGGCGGGCTTTTTTTCAGGACCTCTTGGTTGCGAGTCAGCCGCGATTCGAGGGTTTCGCAGGCGGCAAGGAGCAAAAGAAGGCAGAGGAGAAGGGTTCCCGTCAGGGGCAGCTGGCGATACTTCGAGTTGCGCGAACTGTTATGCGGTGGCAGGCCAAGGTTCATCATCTTTCTCCTCAACGAGATAGCAGAAGTTCTCCCATTCAAACTCCCTCCCGGAAATCGGGCAGCGGAGGGTTACTTTACGTTCACTGATGGCTAAAACCTCCCAATCACCAGCGCGTTTTCCTCCGACAATACGGATTTTTTGACCGGAGCTAAAGGCGTATGGTTGAAAAAGTGTTACTGTGCTTGGGCTCTGTGACCGTTGGGGCGTAGTATCAGTATCATTTGTTGTCATTTTGTCTCCTCTCCGTTTTGTAATCGTCCTGCAGCAGTATCACATTTTGCACTCAACAACTCGACACCGAGTCAAGGGACATCTGTTATTTGGGGGACGGATCA
>JAQUKQ010000140.1 GCA_028718985.1 Desulfobulbaceae bacterium
CGTTCATGATGTCCTTTTTTACAGCATAAGAATTGCCAGGCTGGGGATAGTTACTGAACCTCTTTGTGAGAGAATCTGTGTGAAAAAAAAATTGAAATAGATGGAAAATTAAAGAAATACGTTTGTTATGTCAAAAAAGTATCTGTCGTTGTTTCAAGCTGTTGAAAGATGATGAGGCTTTGCAAAGCTCGGGGGGGAAGTGACTGAAAATCTGAAGACCAATTTTCAATAATTATCACTTTGATTGCACTTTCCGACCCTTTTGGGGGTTCTCATGCTGAAAAAAAATATGTTAGAGGCCTACAATGACACCAAAAAAAGTTTGGGGAATTATTTTAATAATTCTTGGCCTTTTGGCGATATTTAAGGGAGCATCCGACATCCAGCAAGTTGAGGATTTTAACACGATGATGAATTTTTTGGGAGTGGGCCAGGTGCTTTCAGGGAATCAGTTGCCCGGGTTGAATCTTGAAGAGGTAAAGCGTGATGCAAGTCTTGGCATTTCCCTTGGGATCGGAATGGCAATAATTGGGACATTGATGCTGAAGGATACAACTACTAAAAAAGGAAAAAGAATCATAAGTGACGAGGTCTCTCTTGCGAATGAACCAATCATCGCATCAGATGATAAATATGCGTGTAGCGTTAAAGAGAGTGTAGGACTATCTCCAAGTTTTGGTGATAATGTGAAAATAGCAACTCTTGAGAAGCCACGGATAATTGATATGAGAACCGGAAAAGAAGAACCTACTGATGATGAAAGATGGATGCATCCGAGCATGCGTGGGAAGAAAAATTAGAAAAGAACAATAGGTTGGCTCCTTGCCAATAAAACAGAAACAGCGCCATTAAAAAAGTAGCTTTGGTTTCGCTGGAGATTCATATACGACTTTACAAGTCGGCAATTATTGTCCCGCCTGTAACCTTGAAACTCAGTGCTAATCAAATGAACTCATTCCTTATACAACTCCTTCCTGTCCCAATAGCCCTACTCCCCATGTGTGCGCTGATTGCCATGCTGCTTTGGATCAGACGCCAGCGAAAGCATCGAAGAAATCCACTTACCTGTCATATGCTGCGAGCCCCCGGTGAATCCATCAGCCAAAGGATCGAACAGTTAAATGAAGATATTGATACGTATTTAATGATGGCATCGACATTGCCGTTAGCCTGTTACTCCATGTACCTTACAAATCATTACCTTGCCAACGAACGGGTATCCCCGATCCTGTACATCGTAATAGGGGTAATCGGTATTGTGTATGTAGGGTTACAGCTGAGCAAGCTCCTCAAACAAAGACATAATGAACGCTTAGGCCTTGATTGCGAACGTGCGGTCGGGCAAGAATTGAACCAACTCATGCTTGATGGCTGCCGGGTATATCATGATTTCATGGCAGAGGAGTTCAATATCGACCACATTGTTATTGGCACAAATGGGGTCTTCGCTATTGAAACCAAGGGCAGGGCAAAATCGACCAAGGGCAAGGGACCTAATGATGTCAAAGTAATCTATGACGGCCAGATGCTACAGTTCCCAACCTGGAGAGAGCAGAAACCTATTGAACAGGCAAAGCGTCAAGCCACCTGGCTGTCAAATTGGCTAACAAGTGCTTGCGGTGAAAAGATTCCGGTCACACCGGCTCTTGCGCTGGCTGGTTGGTTTATCGAACGGAAGCAAAAAGGCCTTTTGATTTATAACGGCAAGAACCCCTCGTTTATCGCCAAAATGCCAACGGAGAGTTCATTTTCTCCTGAGATGGTCCAAAGGATCGCCCATCAGATTGAACAGCGCTGCCGAAACGTAGAGCCCCAGGCATTCAAGAAGGGAAAAAATCATGATTAAGTGCTGGGCAACAGATCTGCTCGGCTAGTGGACTTTGCTATAGTTAAATAAGGGGTAGAGGTATAAACATGAATGGAACAAGTTGGATAATAGTCGTTTTGGTATCGTTATTGTTTTTTCTTGTTGGTAGGGAACTTGTGTGTTGGTACTGGAAAATTAATGAAACTGTTCAATTGCTAAAAGAAATTAGAGATTTGTTGTTAAGTAACCAGCAAACTATCAATAAGCCTGATCGCTATGCTGATGGCCCACATTTATAATATAAACCATACCAGAGAATAATTAAAGAAATGGAAATCGACAAGATCAGCGCAGGAAGGTTTATTGAGTTGTCCACATGGAGATAAAAGATCTCATAATCAAGCTTGTCTTTATTGTAGGCATAACAGTCTTAATCATTTACTCGTTGCTTAATGCTGCTTATGGAGACGAAAAAAAGAGAAAGGCAAGAAACTTCTTTCGAAGAAACCAAGACCGCAATGAACAAAAAAGACAGAGACCTAATAACAGGTTCAATTATTTAGTAATAAAAGACAAAATTCTAGCAAGAGTCCTGCCTGGAATACTCTCTTTGCTAATGTTATCTTTGTTGATATTCGTATTCGTTAATAATTATAAACCGCTAGTAAATGAAGTTGCTAATAAGCCTGAGCAGGAACCATCACCACCAGCTATTATTATAAATAACACCCCTGAACAGAAACCTATTTATAGAAGGCCTGAAATTTCGGGCACAATAGGCGGAGAAAAAATTTATTACCAAACAGATCGAAACGGAAAACGGCACTATACAAACTCTATCCTCAAGAGAAATGAAACAACGAGTGAAAGAGAAACGCCAATCATAATCAGAAGTAACAACTCAATATTGATTCAGGTAACAATAGGACATAACGGAGAGGCGATACAAGCTTACATGATGCTTGATACTGGATGCGGACGGACATTGATACACCAACCGATAATACAACAACTACAGCCTGATACATTGGGAAATGGGCAATCAACAGTAGCTGACGGGAGAAAAATAGAAACAACTATTGTGAAATTTGACTTTATAAAAGTCGGCCCATTCACTGAAAAGAATCTAATTGCTTCAACCTCCCAAGTCGAAAATGCAAATCAGCTTGATTATTATGGACTACTTGGAATGGATTTCCTGAAGAAACACCCTTTTCAGATTGATATAAAGCGCCACGTCGTTAGATGGATGTAACCAGACAAAAATAAAGGGAGAAACCATTGCTGGAGACTCCCTTTGATGTGCCCAAATTGTGCCCGTCAAGGTCAAATTGTTACAAACATAGCCAAATGAAACCAAAAGCAAAAAATAATATCTAATAAGTATAGGGTATTGTAATAATGGCATAAATTGCCACTTCTAAGAGAGGGCTTAAAATCCCTCGGTCCTCGCGACTGTATGAGTTCGATTCTCGTCCTAGGCACCAATAAAAACGGGGCTTTCCAAGAAATTGGTCAGCCCCTTTTTTTGGCCAAATTAGCCAATTGTGCTCATATTGTGTAACGCGTCGCGAGGGCTGCAACCAAGTGACGCGAGGTTTGAAACCATCAAACCGGCTGCAAATTGGCTTTAATTTAGTTGCAAACCCCGCGGCGCGTCACATTTCTCACCGTTGACCGCCAGTGATCGCCGAAATTATTTTGTTGCCTCCGGATCATCCACACCGAACATACCCCGCGCCCCACACGGGGCTTTTTCAAGGCCGACTAGATATCGACACTAAAGGTGACTTTGTCTTCTTTGTTAGTTGTTTTGATACTAAAATTCATTACCCACCGGCCTGGCATGAAAAATTTTACTCCTTCGACGAGATAGTCGCCATTGCCTAGGTTTTTTACTGTTGGCACTGATTGGAGATCATGACCATGTGCGGGCATGCTGCCATTGACAGTGATCTCGGCGTCAGTAACTGGCTGGCCATCAGCGTTTTGTACCGTTAGTGTCCAGGCATGGAAAGCGTTTATGGGGATAGGTGCCGGAGCAGTTTTGTACGATACTTTGAACAGCTTTGCCGTGGTCGGTTGAGCAGATGTTTCGGGTGTCGCATTGTCTGTCTTGCACTGACATTTCTTGCTTTCTGAGCGGCAGGAGCATTGGCCTTTTTCCGTCTTGCAGTGTTCACAAGAGCAGCCTTTTTCTTCCGCCTTGCCCTGGCAATGCCTCAAACCGTTTTTGCAGTGTTCGCATTGCATCTTGCCGGTTTTGCAATGCTCACATTGGCAGTTAGCGTCGCATTGACACGGCGCCTCCTTCTGGCACTGACATTTTGTGTCAGCAGCAGAAACCGGCGAGGAGCCGATAACCGGTGGAAAAAGGGCTATAACGCTACAGCATAAAACGATCGTCAGTATTCTTTTTAACATGTTGCCTCCTTTGGGTGGTTAGTTGTCTTTAATTTCTGAAGGAATCGCAGGCGAATTGCTTGACTTGCTCTACTATCCCACTGTTATCCCAGAAAAGATACGCTCCAGCTGTCACCGGTTCTCTTCCCCGCAGGAGATATCCTGTCCGCAGGTACACGTCCGGCCCTTAAAGTTGAAAAAGAATTTGAGGCCTTTGCGAACGGTAGCGGAGAAGATTTTTTTGGAAAAAATAGAGCCAACAACTTTTTTGTTGATCTCGCCTAAGGTCGGGTACGGGTGGATGGCTGATGCAATTTTTGATAATCCCAGCCCACCACTCATGATAGCGACCCACTCGCTTAACAGGTCTCCGGCGTGAGCGCCGAGTATCTGCACACCAATTGGTTTCTCTTTGTGATCCAAGAGCAGTTTGATGCGGCCGACAGCGTCACCCTCAGCCAAGCCCCGGTCATTGGATGCAAACTCCTCGCTCCACACAGAGTAGTCAATTCCAGCTGATTTAGCCCTCTTCTCATTCATGCCGATACTGGCAAGCTCTGGATGGGTGTAGGTGCACCATGGCACATGGGTATAGTTGACTCTCTTTGGGAGATGAAAAATAGCGTTGCTCAAAACGACTCCGCCTTCATAGCCTGCCACATGAGTGAACTGATAGCCGCCTATGACGTCACCCGCGGCGTAAATATGGCTATGGCTGGTCTTCAGGTATTTGTTCACCATAACGCCCTGCTGATTGAAGGGGATATCGATTTTCTCAAGCCCAAGACCAGCGGTATTCGGCGTTCGGCCCATGGCCACAAAGACAGCTTCCGCTCGAAGTGTTACGGTCTCACCTGTCGATTTTTGGATGACTACCTGCCGTTCGTGGCCTAGATCCCGAGTGTTGACAACAGAGGCGTTCATCTGAAAGCAAATGCCTTCTTCTTCCAACACATGCTGGACAATGTCGGCCAGGTCCTTGTCCTCCTTGCTGAGGATTTGTCCGCTCCGCTGAATTACCGTAACCTCGGTGCCAAGCCTCCCAAAGGCCTGAGCCATTTCAATAGCGATCGGTCCGGCACCGAGGCTGATCATCGAGTTGGGGAGTTTATCCAAAGAAAAGATATCGCGATTGGTCAAGTACGGTGTCTTGTCGAGGCCATCAACCGGGGGGATTGTCGAGGATGAGCCGGTGGCAATCAGCCAGGTGCGGGCGGAGATCGATTTGCCGGCCAAGCGGATAGCATGTTCGTCGGTAAACTGCGGTGTGCCAAATTCTACTTTCGCACCAAGTTGGCAGAACCTTTCTACGGAATCGTGCTTTTGGATGGTGCCGATGACAGACTTGATTCGGGTGGAGATATGCTTGAAGTCAACAGGCGGCGGAGTAATTGCTGGCAGCCCGAAGGCCGGGCCGGTTTTCATGAGATGGTAAACATGGGCCGTTTTGATCAATGTTTTGCTTGGTACACAGCCATAGTGGAGACAATCGCCACCGAGGGCTGCTTCTTTTTCGATAAGCAGTGTTTTGGCACCAAGTTGTGCCGCGCCTGAAGCGACGGTCAGTCCTGCTGCGCCGCCACCGATGATCCCTATGTCATAATCATAGTAAGTCATGCTGCCTCTTTTCTCTTATTGATAACGCTGGTTGTATCAACGGCTGGCCGGAAGTTTTTTTTGTAGATCGCGAGTATTTTCTTGATACCGATGGGGAAGAGACCCAGAAAAATGAAGGAGATGAGAAGACCTGGAGACATGATGCCGGAGAGTGAATTGATTTTAGCCAATTCTTTGCCGGCATTGACAAAGACAATGGTGCCACAGAGCATGCCAAGCTGGGATACCCAAAAAAAAGTAAACAGCCGCATTTTGGTGAGGCCCATCACCAAGTTGATCACAAAAAAGGGGAAAATAGGCACCAGCCTGAGCGAAAAGAGATAAAATGCCCCCTCGCTTTCAATACCGTTATTGATGGTTGCAAGCCTGTCGCCAAATCTATTCTGGACCCATTCGCGCAGAAGAAAGCGGGAGACCAAGCAGGCGATCGTGGCTCCGATAGTGCTGGCAAAGGAAACGGTGATTGTGCCGATGACTAGGCCGAACAGAGCTCCTCCTGCCAAGGTGAGGACAACAGCCCCAGGGAGAGAGAGGGCAGTGACAGCGATATAGATGCCCATGTAAGAAGCGATGACGAGCACTTGGTGCGACAGGTAGAGGAGTTGAAATTTTTCTTGCGAGGCCTTGATGTAGCTAAGAGTAAGGTATTGGCCTAGGTCAAAATATCGGAAGGCGGCAATGCCCAACAGGATTGCTCCGATGATGACGAGTTTATTGATGATCTTCGTATTACTGCCTGCCATGGGGCCAGATCCTTGTTTGATAGCCGAGCTAATTTGCTCAGCAGCCTTCAACTTTTTTTGCGGTCTTTTTCTTGGTCGGCTTGATAATCAAGCTTTTCATGTAGGCGATCAAATCCTGCATCTCCTGTCCTTCTGGGTCTATAGCCGTGCCACCCAAGGGCTTTTCGATGCAGACATTGATG
>JAQUKQ010000141.1 GCA_028718985.1 Desulfobulbaceae bacterium
CTGTTCCGCCAGAAGAGGCGGCAAAGTATATGCGGGACGTGGTATTGAGCTGATCCGGCATTTAGCGAGCAGGATCATGCGCATCGGCAAACTTTTTTCTCACCAATCATTGCCTGGAGAAAAACCCCAATGAACTCTATATTACTCGTTGATGACGAAGACTCCATCCATCTTTTGTACCGCGAAGAGTTAGAAGAAGAGGGCTACACGGTACACTCTGCGTTCACCGGCTTTGAAGCGTTGAGCAAGTTGGAGCAGATTCAGGCGGACTTGGTTATTTTGGATATCAACATGCCTGGGATGAATGGTCTGGAGGCCTTGCGTCGCATCAAGGAGATCAATCCTGCCGTTCCGGTTATTTTGTGCTCTGCCTATCAAGAATTTAAGCAGGATCTCTCCTCTTGGGCCTCGGATGAGTATCTGGTTAAATCCGCCAACCTAGATGAATTGAAGGCTGCGGTCAAGCGACTTCTGCCTTTGCAATAATGAAGGACATCCAGAGTCAACCCGACTTTCGGCGCATCAATATCCAGAAAGTTGGGGTCAAGAATATCTCCTACCCGCTTACTGTTCTCGACCAGGAAAACACCACCCAAAAGACCGTGGCCACGGTCAATATGTATGTCAATTTGCCCCACCATTTCAAGGGCACCCACATGAGCCGGTTTGTCGAAATCTTGAACCGCTTTCATGGCGAAATCAATCTGAAAAATTTTCACCTTATCTTGGCAGACATGAAGGATCGTCTGCAGGCAGAAGCCGCACATCTGGAGATTGATTTCCCTTATTTCCTTAAAAAATACGCCAGATCTCCCCGCTCGACTGCTCCCCTTGGGGCCGATCAAACACCGGCGTTTGATGGTGCGCAAAAGTCCCACACCTTGACAGAGTACCATTGTGCGATGCATGGGTCGTTGAGTGAACGGGACGATTTGGTGCTTACCGTACAAGTGCCCATTTATCCGCCCAGTCCAAGCCAGAGGGAATCGGCGCTGCCGCGCTCTTTGGGACATTGGGGTTTGGCTACAGTCAGCGTTCGCTTACTGCATTTTATCTGGATTGAGGACTTGATCCGCATGATCGAGACCGTTACCTCTCACGATTTGTGCTGGCCAAGTGGTGACGACGAGTTCGCCGCCGCAAGTCTTGAGGTTGAAGGGATCACCAAGGCCTTGGGCAGTTGTTTGCAAAAAAATACCACCATTAGCTGGTTTTCTATCACCGTCAAGAATTACTCTGAGGGGTGCAACACATTCGCCTCGCTTGAGTGGCCGGAAGAGGGTACTTTGGCGAGGGCATAAACTTTGTAAAATCTCTGCCGATGGCACTCGGCATGAGGAGACTTTTCTGACAGATGGCTTGTGCAGCTCTGGCCAACGTGGTATTTGTAACCACCTAGCGTTTTAGTCTGAGCAACTTATTATTCTCACGGCAACGTAAATTCGGAATCTCGTGCAGAGGCTCTGAGGCGTAAGGTTTTTCATGTCATGTTCCTGATCGGAACAACTCCCCCATCCCATAACCCCCTGCCTCCGTTTGAGGACACTTATGACCAAGCAACTTATTTTTGAAATCGGCACTGAGGAGATCCCGGCCGGCTATTTGATGCCGGCAGTTGAGGCGTTGAAGAAGAATTTGACTGCGGGTCTCAGTGCTCTTGGCCTCTCCTTTGATTCCGTGAATTGTGCCGCTACGCCAAGACGTCTTGTTGTCTGGGTGGACAGTTTGTTGAGTCGGCAGCCGGATCGTGTCGAAGAGTTTATGGGGCCACCCAAAAAAGCGGCCTATGATGCGAATAATCACCCTACCAAGGCGGCAGAGGGTTTTGCCAAATCCCGGGGGGCCGAGGTTGCAGATATACAGATCGTCACCACTGCCAAGGGTGAATATTTGATGCTTCGCCAAGAACAAAAAGGGCAGGAGACCAAGCAGCTTCTCCCTGAGTTGTTGGCCGAGATGATCAAGTCTGTCCCCTTTCCAAAATCGATGCGGTGGGGGGCAACGAAGACCACCTTCGCCCGACCGATTCAATGGCTGTTGGCGTTGTATGACGGTCAGGCCATCCCATTTTCTGTCGAGGGGGTTGGCGATACCGCTGCGATTACCTATGGGCATCGATTCATGGCACCGCAGCCGATTGCAGTTCGTGACTTTGATCACTATCTTGCCGCGTTGCGGCAGCAGCATGTCCTGGTTGACCCGAATGAACGGAAGGCGATGGTGGTCAAGGAGATCACGCAGGCGGCCCAAGAGGCTGGCGGTCATATCCTCCCGGATGAGGAATTAGTAGAAACGGTGGCCAACTTGGTTGAATGCCCATATGCCATTTGCGGGACCTTTGATCAGAAATTTCTCGACCTGCCCAAAGATGCCCTGATTACCTCCATGCGTGAGCATCAGAAGTATTTTGCCGTTGTTGACGATCAGGGTAAACTAAAGGCCAACTTCATCGCCATTAACAACACCAAGGTGAAAGATGCCGTATTGGGAGCTGAAGGGCATCAGCGTGTTTTACGGGCTCGCCTGGAAGATGGGCTCTTCTTCTTTAAGGCGGATCAGCAGGTGCCGTTGGTAAATCGAGTTGCTGATTTGCAGGGCATTGTCTTTCAGAATAAATTGGGGACTATGCTGGAGAAAACAGAGCGTTTGCAGGCTCTGGCGGCAGGGTTGGCGGAAACCTTGGCGCCGGCCTTGGTCGAGAAGGTGAGGAGAGCCGCGTGGCTCGCCAAGGCGGATTTGCTAACCGCCATGGTTAACGAATTCCCCTCTCTGCAGGGGGCCATGGGGCGGGATTATGCCCGTTTGAACGGTGAAGACGAGGATGTCGCCGTTGCCATCCATGAGCACTACATGCCGGTGCGGGCCGATAGCGCCTTGCCCAACAGTGTGATTGGTGCCATCGTCGGTATTGCCGATCGGATCGACACCATTGCCGGTTGTTTTGGTATTGGTCAGGTGCCTACCGGTTCTACTGATCCTTTTGGCCTGCGGCGGCAAGCGCTTGGCTTGATTCGGACCATCGAGCACCAAGGATTTATCCTTTCACTACAGGCGTTGACTTCCGCGGCACTTGGTCTTTATGGAGACAAGCTGAGTGAAGATCGGACACTGGCGCAGGCCAATATCATGGAGTTCATCAAAGGCCGCTACGCGAACGATCAGGCAGCGAAAGGGATTTCTGCTGAGGCGGTTGAGGCGGCGGTTTCGGTAAAATTTGACGCGATTATCGATTGCAATATGCGGATCAAGGCACTGCTTGCCATCAGTGCTCAGCCCAGCTTCTCCTTGTTGGCCAGTGCCTTCAAGCGGGTTATGAATATCGTTAAGGATCATCAAGGGGTAACGGTTGATCAAACTTTGTTGACCGATGAGGCCGAAAAGACCTTGCACCTGACCCTGAGCGTGGTGCGTCAGGAGGCTCAGCCGCTGATTGAGCAGGGAGACTATGAGTCCGCCCTGCTCGTTATTCTTAAGATGAAAGAGCCGGTGGATCTCTTTTTTGAAAAGGTCATGGTCATGAGTGAGGATAGCTTGGTACGCCAAAACAGGTTGAGCCTGCTGGCCGCCATCAAAGAGCTTTTCCTGCAAATTGGGGATTTTTCAAAATTTAGTCAGTAATCAGAGACACTTTAAAAATACTACGGGGAAGTCTGCCATGCGTCGATTGTTTCTTTTTTTGCTGTTGTTGCCCTTCTGTTTGTCAGGGTGCGGGTATAATTCAATTCAGAGTAATGATGAGGCGGTTGTTGCTGCTTGGGGTGATGTGGAGGCCTCCTATCAACGTCGTGCTGATTTGATTCCCAACTTGGTGGAAACGGTGAAGGGTTATGCCACGCACGAGCAGGAGACCCTGACTGCCGTTGTTGAAGCCCGCGCCAAGGTCGGACAAGTCAAACTTGGTGCCGAGACCCTTAACGATCCTCAGGCCTTTGCCAATTTCCAGGCGGCCCAAGGAGGCTTGAGTTCTGCTCTCTCCCGGCTGATGGTGGTGGTGGAGCAGTACCCCGACCTCAAAGCCAATCAGTCATTTTTGGATTTTCAACATCAGCTGGAGGGTACCGAGAACCGGATCAATGTGGCCCGTGTTCGGTATAATCAGGCGGTTCAGGTTTTCAACACCTCGATCAGGACTTTCCCCAATAATCTGACCAATAATTTCCTGTTGCATCTCCCCCGTCGGGAACCATTCAAGGCTGAGGCCGGGGCAGAGAAGTCACCTGCGGTCAAGTTTTAATCCGGATCGTCTTTTGAAAGGAATTGCCAGCACGGTCACACTTGTGGGTTCAGGCCAAGGCAAAAAGAGATTTTGCGCCCTTTGCTTAACGTTGTGGTGTGTTTTCGTTTTTGCTGCAGCAGTCTCGGCCCTTGAACCTCCAGCTTTTCGTGGCTATGTCAATGATTATGCCAAGTTGTTTTCTGCCGAGACGGTTCAGCAACTTGAGCAAGCGTTGCGAACCTTCGAGGAGACAGACTCTACTCAGATCGCTGTCCTCACCATTGATTCTCTCGAGGGTGATGCCTTAGAAGAGTTCAGTATCCGTACCGTCGAACAATGGGGTGTCGGTCAACGGGGGAAAGATAATGGGGTGCTACTCCTGGTGGTTAAGAATGACCGCAAGCTTCGCATTGAAGTTGGACGCGGCTTGGAAGGAGTACTGACCGACTTGATGGCAGGCCGAATAGTTGACTTGGTGATCCGCCCTGCATTTAAAGAGGGGCGTTTCGACGATGGGGTCAAGGCTGGTGTGACGGCTATCATGCAGGCTTGTCGCGGTGAATTTACGGCAGGGCCACGGACGCAACGCTCAGGGGGCCGACAGGAGCCTCCCTCTGCGTTGTCCTATCTCTTCTTTGGTTTGTTTATCACCTCGTTTTTGGGGCGGGCCTCTCGCCCCCTAGGGGTGGCGGCTGGGGCCATTCTTCTTCCCTTGGCGGCCTTCTTGGGGGTGCCTTCGATTGGCTTGTTCTTCCTTCTGTTGTTGATGCCGCTTGGGGCACTGGGCGGGTTTATCCTGCCGTTTATCGTGAGTGATATGCTGATGAGTCGTGGCGGCATGTCGATTGGCGGGGGCGGTTTTGGCGGCGGAGGCTTTGGTGGTTTTGGCGGCGGAAGCTTTGGTGGCGGCGGGGCTTCTGGAAGCTGGTGACGTGGATGGCTTCAATTAAATGAGCAGTGTCGTCAGTTATGATCCAGATTTCATCTGCAGGTTGCTGCCTGTCTACCTGCCATTTGCTTTGTGCGAGATCAGCAATGAGTGACGCGGAACATTTTTTTTCGGCTGCAGAAAAAGAGACGATTGCCGCGACCATCAAGAAGGTCGAGGCAACAACCTCTGGTGAGATTGCGGTGATGGTGGTGAATGGCAGCGATACCTATCCAGAGGGCATTATTCTTGGTGGCATGGTGCTTGGAGGGGTGACGGCTCTTGGTGCTACGGATTATTTTTTTAATGATTCACTTTGGATGTATGTCCCGTGTGCGGTCATCATGGCGCTTATTTTTGGTGCTATACTCAAGCGCGTATCGTTTCTGCATGGATTTTTCACTCCGGCGGGGCAGATCAATTTGCGTGTCGAAAAGCGGGCGATACAGGCTTTTTATGAGAAAGGGCTGCATAAAACTCGCGATGCATCGGGTGTTCTCTTCTTCCTCTCCCTTTTTGAGCGCAAGGTATGGGTGGTTGCCGACCAGGGGATTTATCAAAAAATTACCCAAGATGAGTTGCAGACTTACACGCGTCATATTGTCGAAGGCATTAAGAGCGGCAAAAAGACCGAGGCGCTCTGCCATGAGATTTCTCGATTTGGTCAGCTACTTGCCTTGCATTTCCCGATCCGGCCGGATGATACCAATGAGTTGCCAAATGATGTTATCGTCGAGACCTGACGCACTTCCTCGGACAGGAGCCTCTCTTTTGTCTTGCTGTTTGGTCTGCTGAGGTGGGGCAACCGCATTCTCTTATGAAACTCTCTCTCAAAAAAAGTAGCGCTCGCGAGCAAACGGCAGGCGAGATGCTTCGTAACCTAAGGCCTACCGCCTGCAAGGCAGGTCTGCCGCCAGGGACGCCGATCCATATTGGAGAACAGCTCGATCAAGATGTCGTTATTTCCGTTACTGACTATGACGCCGAAAATTGCTCCTTAAGGGTTGTTCCGCCTGATGAAGACATGGGGCGCGTTGCTTCTGGTAATGCTTCATCAGTCACTTGGCTCAATGTTTCCGGACTTCATCAGGTTGGTGTCATCGAAAAAATCTGCAACGGCTTTCACATTCACCCGCTGGTGCAGGAGGATATCCTTAATACCACGCAACGGCCTAAAGTTGATGTTTTTGACGGCTATGTCTTCATTGTCGTCAAAATGCATTCGGTTGCAGTTCAGGAAAATTTCGCCAGGCTTGATCTTGAGCAGATTAGTTTCTTGCTAGGAGAAAATTTCCTCATTACCTTCCAAGAACAAAAAAGCCCAATTTTTGATCAGGTTAGTAGGCGTCTCGTCGATAACAAGGGGCGCATTCGCAAAATGGGGCCGGATTATTTGGCGTATGC
>JAQUKQ010000142.1 GCA_028718985.1 Desulfobulbaceae bacterium
AGGGATTGAACAAGGAGACAGTGAAGGCAAGAAGAGTTTGTTTTGGTCGAGGCTAGGTCTACTTGTGGCCCTTACTGACCAGACCCCTTGCCTTCTAAGTCACTATTCTTTTGTATCACCTTGTCTAGATGAAATTAACTGAGAAGCCGTGGGCTTGAATCCCGCCTCGTCAACCAGTAATATCAAGGGGTTACAGAAATTGATCTGTGGCCCCTTTTTTCATTCCCAGCACGCGTTATTTTCTCCCCTCTATCCCCGACAAACAAAAAAACAGCCTCGAAAAGAAAACACCATGGACGATCAGACAAAGGACAATAACGACCAAGATCACGGTCAAGGGAGCGCTATTAAGGCAAAGGTTTTTATTGGCCTTGGAATTTTTATTCTGTGCTTCATTGCCAATGTGGTAACAGGCGATGCGGCATGGGTTAGAATCCCCTTGGCAATCTTAGCGTTGTACTTGGTTTATAAATCTTGGTTTAAAAAATCGAAATAGTGCCGGCTATGCCGCTGAACTGATCAAGATAAAAGGCGACAGCAACAGCTCTCTTGAAGGTGACGGTCTGTATTTGTTTGCTCATCCCAAAAGGGAGCTCATTTTTTTTATCCCATCGGGTAGAGAATCTCTTGATTGACGCGGTCACACTCGCTTAGGAGTTCTTGAGAGAGGACAGTTTCCGATGCTTTGAGGGTGTCATCGAGTTGAGATGGATGCGTTGCCCCGATAATTGTGCTTGGCACAAAATCAAAACTGAGTGTCCAGGCTGCCGCCAAAGTTGCCGGAGCAAGACCATGTTTTTGAGCTATGGCAGCATATTTGTGTGCAGCTGCCAAAGATCTTTCGTTGGCAAATCTTCCGGCTTGCGCTCTCATTCGCGGATCGGGATTGGTCAAGTAGTCCCCGAATCGAAAACCGTCCCAACTCCCGCCAATGGTATATTTGCCGCTCAATACTCCCCCAGCCAGAGGAGAAAAGGGGAGCAACCCGACCTGCTCTTTTTTGCAGACAATCGCAATTTCATCTAGGAAACGCCGGTTGAGCATAGAAAAGTTGTTTTGAATGCTTTCGAATCGCTTCAGCCTTCGGCAGTGACTTGTCATCAGGGCTTTTGTCAAACCGTAGGCGTTTTCGTTCGAGGTTCCGATATAGCGCACCTTTCCGCTTCGGACGAGTTGGTCAAGAGCTTCTAGGCTTTCTTCAATAGGAACAACGGTGTCGGGCCAGTGGATTTGATACAGATCTATGTAATCGGTCTTGAGTCTCCGTAAACTCCCTTCGACAGCGGTCTTGATATGAAAGGCATCAATGGCAGTCAGACCATGCCGTACCGGTGGTACGAACCAGCCATTGGCGGCCCCCGCAACTTTTGTGGCAATGATAATCGAATCTCTTGGCTTGTCTGACATCCATTCACCAAAAATCTCTTCGGTGATGCCATATGTTTCTGCCGTCGGCGGAACGGGATAGACTTCAGCCATATCAAAGAAATTGACCCTGCTCTCATAGGCTTTATCAAGGATCTCAAAGGATGTCTTTTTGTCGCATTTTTTCCCGAAGGTCATCGTCCCCATGCAGATGTTGGAAACTCTCAGGCCGCTTTTTCCGATGTAGTTGTATTTCATAATGGTGATAGGAATTTGGTTGATATTAAGGGTATTGGCAAAGTGACATTATTGAGCTGCCAAGCGGGCTCCTAAGGCAAAAGCCTTTTGGCAATCTTTTGGGAAAACAGTTTTCCGCCGTTCACGTCGCCCCTCGGGATCGACATAGCTGAAGACGACCTTGTCATAATCCTCAAACTGTAGGGTTTCAAAAGAGCAAAGTGACTCTGCCTGACCGAACGTCCGTCGCAGAACATTTTCGTTCAAGCCAATATGCACAGGGTACGAATACTCTTGCATCTGCTGTTCTGACACGTTCATCGTGTAGATGAAGGCCGTAGAAATTTTTCGAGGGAATAATGACCCTGGTGGACGGCTGTAGATGAGATACGGAAAAAGAAGCCGTTCCATAAAGGATCGCATCTCTCCTGACACCGTGCCGAAATAAATCGGTGAGCCCAGGACAAGGGCATCCACATGACCAATTTTCTCAAGAATGGGAGACAGATCATCGCTCATAGCGCATTTCCCATAACTTTTTCCGCCTGTTAACTTACAGGCAAAACAGCTCGTGCATCCCTTGAAATCAAGATCGTAAAGATGGATGAGTTCCGTCTCTGCGCCCTGCGAAGCAGCGCCTGCAAGGGCTTTTTCAAGAAGCATCGCTGTGTTCCATTTCTTTCTCGGGCTGCCATTGACTGCCAAAACTTTCATTCATTATGCTCCTCAGGTTAGGTCAGCCTATTGATTTGCGCATACCGAAAACAGCTCGTGGTATGGTCATTGACCATGCCGACGGCCTGCATGAAGGAATAGCAGATGGTTGAGCCGACAAAATTGAACCCACGTTTCTTGAGGTCTTTGCTCATTGCGTCGGATAGTATTGTCCGTGAAGGCAACTCTTGTATGGAGCGCCACGTATTCTTGAGGGGAACTCCATCAACATAGCGCCATAGGAAGGAATCAAATGTCCCAAACTCGTTCTGGATTTTTATGACGCCGCGCGCGTTTTTAATGGCAGAGGCGATCTTAAGCCTATTGCGAACAATGCCGGCGTCAGCAAGGAGACGAGAGATGTCCTCATCGGAATAGGCGGCAATTCTCTCTGCTTCAAAATTATGGAAGGCTTTTCGATAATGCTCTCGCTTCTTGAGAATAGTCAACCAGCTGAGACCGGCTTGAGCACCTTCCAAAATCAGCATTTCGAATAAATGGCGATCATCGTGGACAGGCACACCCCATTCCTCATCATGGTATGAGATATACAAGGGGTCGTGCCCGCACCACTCACATCTATGATTCATCGTTTTGATCCCAGAAAACCTTACTTGATAAAAGTTCCATTCCGGTACTCTTCGAAGGCGAGCGCGAGTTCCTCCTGCGTGTTCATCACGATAGGGCCGCGCCATGCCACGGGTTCGTCGAGCGGTTTGCCGGCCACGAAAAGAAAACGAAGCGGTTGGTCGGAAGTGGCTACCTGGATTGTATCTCCCGCACGGTCAAAGAGTAACACTGTTTCTGGGGAGGAAGGTAGACGCCCCTGAGCAAAGACCCCTTCACCGGCAAGGACATAGGCAAAGGCCGTGTGGCCTGCTGGGACCTCATGCGTGAAGACAGTCTCGGCAGGAACAGAGATATCCAGCATCTCGGGCTCGATGACGATATCCTTCACCGGCCCAACAGTCCCGGCCACGCTGCCCGCAATGACCTTCACCGTGGCACCGTTCGCCAACCGAACTTCTGGTATCTCTCCTGCTCGTACATCTCGATAACGAGGAGACATCATCTTTTGGCGGGATGGAAGGTTGGCCCAAAATTGGAAGCCCCACATGGTTCCTGTAGGGCTCACTTGGGGCATCTCCTGGTGAACAATGCCACTTCCTGCGGTCATCCACTGCACATCACCAGGGCCAATGACCCCTTTGTTTCCCATGCTGTCCCCGTGCTCAACGAGTCCTTCGAGGAGGTAAGTGATGGTCTCGATCCCCCTGTGTGGGTGCCAGGGAAATCCGGCCAAATACTCGTTCGGGTTGCTGGTGTGGAAGTCGTCGAGCATGAGGAAAGGGTCGAACAACGCTACCTGGGCAAATCCAAAGGCACGCTTGAGGTGAACACCCGCGCCTTCGATGGTCGGAACGCTTCTGTACAATTCTTTGATACGACGTATGGTCATAGGGGTATCTCCTTGCTGGAGGTTGAAAATTTTCCTCATTTGATGCCACAATGACGGAACAACCGTGAACTGCAGGGCGAAAGCAACAATGCCCAAGAGTCAATTCTTCTCCTCAAAGGATCAGGGCAAATGGCAGACGAATGGGCCGTGCCGTTTTTGCTTGGTGTGTTATTCAGGAGAGTTATCGCATTTATTTGTTGGTTGAGTCATCCTCAAGAAGGATATAATCTTTTAATTTTTCAAGTAAAGAATCAGGAAGTACCTCATTATACAAAAATGCATGAGCTTCCTCTCCCGTAATTTTTTGCTTAATATCCAAAGGAAGGGAGCGTAAAACAGCCATTCTCTCTGGATCTGGTTTTTCTTGGCGAGAGCTAGAATTTGTCTCCATATCTCCTCCTGACGATTAAGAAATAGTTGGGAAATGGCGTAGGATGCCGGCAAATTAAAGAAGATGTTTGGCTCGTTGTTTGTTATTTTTCACCTGTTACTTATCATTAATCATTTCTTTTGGTTATAACAATCGCCCTTAATGCGTACATCATTCTTATATACCGCTTTATTACTTGGCCTCCTGTCAGCCATCGGTCCTATCGCGATCGATATGTACTTACCGGCATTACCGACAATTGGTCAAAGCCTGGGGGCTTCCCCGAAAGCAGTTCAGGCGAGCCTCATGGCATTTTTCATGGCGATTGGCATAGGCCAGATAATGTATGGTCCAATATCCGACATGATGGGTCGTAAGCCGCCGTTGTATTTCGGGCTGACACTGTTCTGCGTTGGCAGCATAGGTTGTGCTCTTGCGCCTGATATCAACACCTTGATTGCGCTTCGCTTTATTCAGGGATTGGGGGCCTGCGCGAGTATGGTGATACCACGTGCGGTGGTTCGCGACCTTTACATCGGAAACGAAGCCGTCCGACTGATGTCGAGACTGATGCTTGTCTTCAGTATCTCTCCCATCCTGGCCCCACTGGCTGGCAGCTTGCTCATTGAGTGGGCCGGATGGAGAAGTGTGTTTTGGGCCGTAACCTTATTTTCGGTGTTGGTTTTATTCTTAATATCCACCCGTCTCTCGGAATCTCGACCTCCATCGGAGCGGCTAGGGAGCAGCCTCCGTAGTGCATTTACAGCTTATGGCATACTCCTGCAGGATCGTCAATTTCTACGACTCGTGTTCATAGGTGCGTTTGGCATTTCTAGCTTCTTTACTTATTTGGCCAATTCGTCATTCGTTCTGATCGATCACTATGGATTAACGCCACGCCAGTACAGTATCGCTTTTTCAGTGAACGCGGCGTCGTTCATTGGTATTTCTCAATTCACTGGTTTTCTCGGGAAACGTTTCGGCTTAGTCTCTGTACTGAGGATGGCGGTCAATGGATATGCCGCCGTTATGACCCTTCTTTTCTTGTTAAACATTCTGGGCATTGACCGGCTTGGTCTGTTAATTGCCCTGCTCTTTATTGGCTATGGGTTTCTCGGGCTGATAACTCCTGTCACTGCAGTGCTTGCGCTTGAAGAACAAGGGGCAATTGCAGGCACGGCATCCGCTCTAATGGGAACAATACACTTCGTGACCGGTTCGGCAGTTATGGCATTTGTGGGAGTATTCGTGGATGGAACGGCGAGACCAATGATAACTGGTATCATGGCATGTTCAATCATTGCGTTAATTCTAACACGTGGCTCCTCGGAAAAGCGAACCCATAGCGCTGTAGGCCGACCAGCTTGACATGTAACTGTGTACCGCTGCACTACACCCAGTGACCACATGAAAATACTGAGCATACAAGGCCATAATGATTTGTCAGAGTTCGAAGTGTTTCTGAATAATATTTCGGATAAGCTCGCAGCTGCGATATGTAAAAAAATTCGTGCGTATTCTGAACTTAATGAGATTTACATTTGCAACAGCTTGAAAATTCTGAACCCAAAGATATGGGGTTACAAAGGAACCATTTATAAGCTTCGCGTAGATTGCGGGAAAGAGTCAGCCCGAGTCCTTTTTGTAAAGACACCAGACAATGACCTTGTCCTCTTACATGGTTTTATTAAAAAAACTAGAAAAACCCCGAATAGAGACGCAAAAATTGCGATGGAAAATCTCGAACGGCTAAAAAACAACGTAGAAGTAAGTCAATTACCATTGTCAAGATATGCACTCTAAGCCATTTCTTTCTGAAAATGATAATAGAATAAGTGAGTTGTGATGTAAGTGAGTAATCATTGGCCCCGTCAATGGTTAGGATTTCATTTCAGCATCATATCCTTGGCCTCTAGTTCAGTTTCCCGTTGAAAGCCGCCAGCAGGTGCAGATCAGAGATAAAAGACGTCTTCAGTTCATAGGACGCTAGGATTCTCGATATCTAGAAACGAGCCGATCAATTGGTTGATCTGTCGGGCGTGAGTAACCGGGGAAGCGTGACCGGCGTCTGGCACAATTTTCAAAGAGCCGTTCCACAGCATCCGGGCCAAGTCCCTTGAGTGCTGCAAGTCGACGATATCGTTCTCCCCGACAATCACCAGTGTCGGGGCGGTAATTTCTTGCAAATCGGCAGGGTTAAACTCCGGTGCCGTCCGCCACAACTCCTTAATCTCCGCCTCCAGGGCCTCATGCTTCTCTCCCGCTCCAGACCACCAACCGCGTAACCATTTGAATATTTTGTCCAATAAGATGG
>JAQUKQ010000143.1 GCA_028718985.1 Desulfobulbaceae bacterium
TGCTTGCGGAGCAAGCCGCCTACTCGGGTGGCATAGTTCGGGTGAAAACCGGTGGACTACTTTTGCCGAAAACGCGTGGATCACTTTTGCCGAAAATCGGTGGACTACTTTCGGGCGAATATTGACAGATCAAATACCAATTTGGCTGCGCCATTAGCAGACAGAGTGGGCAGAGGTGTGCCGGTGGGTAGTTGGAGGGTTGGTGTGGGCGAGGTTGTTGGAGTTGCTGTCCAGGGTTCTATCGTCACGGGATTTGTATTTGTGGCTACTGGCTGAGCTGGTGGAGATGAAGTTGACGTGGCAAGAGGTGCGATTCCCCGTGGTGAACATCCATTAAGGATGAACACCAACAGTATAGACCAATAGATACAGTCAACAATTTTCATGATGAGCTGACTCCATCAACGGTTTAAGAGGTCTGCTATCCAAATGGTCATATTCGTGGTCATGAAAACATCACGCATCGGTCCAATTTCACCAGATGCCCAAGTGTCGAATGTCCCTCCAAGGAACATATCAGCAAATATCTCTTGAGGTGGACAGTCATTTTTTGTACAAGGATGTTGCTGCCATGTACGGCTAGCTGATGGTGGGGATTTGTAAAACCCCTCGTTATTTAAGAATTCATCAGGTATATTTAAATAGGGGCCTTTTTCATCATACTTGCGATCTGATCCGTAAAATAATTGAGCAAAGGCATGTCCAAGCTCGTGGACCACATTATTTCTGGCATTGATAAAAGCCATTCGAGAGTATAAAGCGCCATCGCCCCCGTACACCTAGGCTCTCTGTTACCAGTGCATAGGGACAACCGTCTGCGCTTGTTACTCCTCCTACCCTATCAATAGATCAAAAAAGATAAACACAGCCACATGGAATAATGGTTAAAATCGCTCGCATTAAGGCTATGTGGTCACTGAAATTATCTCTCCCTCCGCTATAATTTTTTCCGGTCCTTCACATATAAAAAATCTTCTTCCAGCAACTAAATGTTGCTTAATATTTTCCCTGAACAAGAAACCAAGCTTGACTTCTTGTATTCCTTTGTCATCAGGACTACTTTCTTGAAGTAAAATGACGACGCTCCATAAGTTCGCGTCATTTTCAAAACGTATATTCGTACCATACATTTGACCTGATGGTAAAGTCATACGACCCCCTTCTGCATTACTATACCAACGAATCCTTGCAAGAGCGTCAACGCGTTTCGAATTCATGATCTTCCTCACAACCCTGTTATCGTAGAATATTAATATAAACAAGAAGCTTATTCAAGGCATCAAGCACTGCTCCCTCGGCATACCAAGCAGGGCCGATCATATCTAGGTTGGCAACAAATTGCATCTGATTTACAACAGATTGTGGAACTCCAACCTCCACTACGGTGAATGACTCTCCAGTCCAGCCAGCAAATCGTTCTGGCGCTGTTTTTACCATGACCGGTTCACTTTTCAAGTTGGAATGGTTCACTTTTGATGTTTGACCTGGTTCACTTTTCAAGTTTGGTTGACAACTTTATTTTCCGCGCTTGACAACACGCTGTTACTCAACGCCGGGGCGCCGGTGCTGACGGTGCAAGCCCTATTGGGGCACAAGTGGGTGGACACCACGCTGGGCTATGCCCGCCTGTATGACGGCACGGTGGCGGCAGACTATTACGGCGCGATGGCCACTGTCGAGCGGCGGCTGGCGCTGCCGGAAGACCAGCTATCCCAACCGCCAGGCATCGGACAGCTCGTAGCAATGGTGGATGCGCTCCACCAGGGAACGTTGAACGCCTCACAAAGCGATCTTGTTCAGCAGTTACGGAAGGGTTTGATCATGTTAGCAGAACGAGAAATACATATGGAAGATGTTAAGGTGCCATCCCTGGTCGATTGACCTGGGCCTATTTCCGAAGATCAGATTCAGGTATAATCAGGACAACCCCCAAAACGGAAGGCGGACGGGCTGGCGGCTGGACAGGTTCAGCTTTCAGTTCGTTCGTCTTTCTTTTTTGAGGTATTTTCCTAATAATGTGCCCAGATTTTCTTAATTGAACTCCCTAAAATATGTTCAAGTTCTTTCAGCTTCAATTCAGAGAGCTCTATCTGAGGGTTTCGGATTTCAATAGAAAACTTAGCAAAACCAGCAGGCCATTCGTACCTAAGATCATTCAGTGATACCTCGAGGTTGCAGCAAGGAACTTCAACAACCAGGTTTTTAAACCCATTTTTAAATGCTTTGTCCATAGCCTGTTGCCACCAATCAATATCAATAACAGCATTACAGTTAGGGCAAGTAACCCTCTCCCAGTTAGACCCTTGATCGATAAATCGAGGAAATTCGCTTATCTCAATGCTAATGTCCTCTGCCAATGGGAGAAATACCTGGATTAAATCGACAGCCTTATTAATAGCGCTTTCGCCAGGTACATAAGTTGGTGAAGAGGGGATCAACTTCAAGATATTGTCTGACAACTCAACCTCCCAAAAATCACTCTATCGGCTTGAAAATTAATTCAATCGATTCGAGTAGGTCAGGATTATTTTTGAGGAATAAATTGTACATCGCATCCCTAGCAGCCTGTGAGTTAAAGAACCATTGGATTTTAAGACCTCCAGCCGCGCTCACTTGGTTCTGTGCTTGCTTTAGCCAATCACTTGTACCGCTCACCCATGGCTTAAATTCGTTCGTGGCAGCATTTACGAAATTGGCAGGGATATCTTTTGCATCCTTAAGTATTCCTAAGCCTGCATCAAAACTATCGAAAGTATATCCGCCAATTTCGTAAACCAGATCATCCTCTCTTCCAGAGATAAAACGCTGATAGGCTCTGGCTGCACCACTCATGTGCTCACTACGATTCACCCATTTCCCAGTTGCTTGAGCACCTTTTACCGCCCTTGCCGCATCAGCTGCATCATCCAACCCGCCATTAACAATTGGGAGAATCCCGAACAGGATATCCGTGCCACTACAGTTACCACTAAGGCATTCCATCACCGTATAGGCCCAATCTACGGGGTCTGCCATGCGCAGGCCTGCGTCACCAATCACTGCGGTTGCGGGATCTACCTCATACGGCCCAGTATCTCCAGGTATGGTAGCAATATAGAGAAACACTCCAATGAGCACTAACCAGGGAATGTGGCCATCGGGATCGGCATATTTTAAAGGATTCGATCGAGCGTACTGGTAGCGGTCCCAGTCAAGAGGGTTCCCAGGGTCGGGTATGATAGAATCGGGTTGAATGAACCTCCCCAACGCCGGGTCATACCAGCGGGCATTATAGAAATACAATCCCAGCCCAACCTCCTGCCGCTGACCGGTGAATCCAAAGATCGTGGGGGTGCTGCCACTCGTATAGCGCGTTTCACCCCAGGCTTTGTAACGCACCTCGCCGTATTTGTTCCCGGCGCTGTCCGCGGTGACCGCGGTCGAGCCCAGGTGGTCGCCGAGCAGCCAGACAAGTCAGTGTGGGTTTTAGGTTAATGTTTAAGGTTGAAAGAGGGGTCAGGTTAGCCTCGTGGTTAAGACAAGGTTATCGCCATTAAGCTGTGAAATCATAGCCCGAGTTGTCATTGCGAGACCGGAGTTCTTTTATAAATCATGATCGTATTTGTCAAGTAAAACTTGTAGCTCCACCTCGGGTAGGGAGGTCAGCTTCACGTTCGTGACTTTAGCCCGCTTGAGAATCTTGTATACCTTTTCGGTCACGATTGTTCCACCATAACTGCTCACCCTGAATATATCGCTCCCATCCCAGTCCTCTTCTTTGAAGTAGAGGCCTTTGTACATCTCGAAAGGTTTACCCCCTGGCACGGCTTGTTTGGTAATAACCTGACTACGGCTGCGGTCGCGTCGACACTCACTGCCTGTCACAGCAAAGCCGTGATAGCCGGGCAGCGGCTCGCCCCTCCGTCCGTACACCTCCACCGGATAGGTCGTCCAGCCAGTGATGTTGTTCATCCGCAATAGTTCGAACACCCGGTTCGAGATGCAAACCAGTGGTACTAGACCTGACCAGAGAAAATCAGTGGCTTTACCTCCCATATATGCGCCTAGTTTCAAGGGAGCGTTCAATGCCAGCCTTCCTCGAAACAACTCTATCGCCTGCTCCTTGGTGAGCCAGTCACTATACCCTTCGTAACTCAATCGTAGGGGTTTTGACGCAATCGGATCGTTGAGACGATACATCTTGTTGTAATCAAGGCGTCCCGAAGTAGACATCAAAGCCATACTCCTCTGCTAACTTGCGAGCAAAATTTAGAATTTCTTCCTTTGTTCGTTTCTGTTGCAGAAATTCCTCCCATAGCTGATTGTAGGCATAACTCCAGTTTCGATGAGCCGTGGCATCCACCCAAGTGCCAAACACAGGATCATTAATATTGATACCTACTTCTGCAAAGTCCGGGGCAAACTGTTGCGGTAAGACATGATGGGCGTCCATCCCCACGATATCATCCAGGCTGCTGCCTGTCAAGCGGCGCAGGTTCTCGCGGAAGTTCCAACTGACAAATGATTTGGAAGCCTGCTCGCCCGCTTCCTCGCCGGCTTCTTTGCCCAACGTGACCAGCCTTCTGCGGGCCAGGTCGTCCAACGGCAGCGAGATGGGCAATAATTCGTCCGGTTCAGCGGCTTCAAAGCCTGCGGTGAGCGCCAGATTTGCTGCAGCAGCATTTTTTGCCTCCTGGGAAGCATTCGGATCCGCTAATACCTGCCATGATTGCCAGGCATCGTAGGCTGTCCAGCTATAATCGAAGGCTTTCAATGCAGCAATCGCGATCAGGAAGATTATAGGTATCGATACATGCCCTGATGGATCGGTATAATAGAGGGGGTTGTTATTTGCATATGCATATCGATCCCACGCCTGAGCATTCCCGGGTCTCGGAATGATTGTATCCGCCTGCACGAACCTCCCCAACGCCGGGTCATACCACCGTGCGTTGTAGAAATACAGCCCCAGGCTCTGTTCTTCACGTTGTCCGGTGAAACGATATGTGGTTAGCGTATTCCCACTCGTATAGCGCGTTTCACCCCAGGCTTTGTAACGCACCTCGCCGTATTGGTTCCCGGCGCTACCCGCGGCGACCGCCGTGGAGCCCAGGTGGTCGCCGAGCAGCCAGAATAACCCATTGTCCTGGCTGTGCCCGCTGCGGCGCATGGCGATGCGCGCCGCGCCGGCGTAATAATACTTCACTGCTGTGGTTGTTTCTCCCCTCCACTCGAAATAGCTGCCGATCTAATTTTGAAATTAAGCGCAGGCGCCCACCCTGGAGCACAACCAGGCAGAAGCAACTGTGGATTGGCAATTCCGCTGCGCTGATGCCCGCATCAAGCTGAAGAAGTTGTATCCATCCGTATCAGCGTGACTGATGACTACTTAGATCTTGGTGTATACATATTGTGTATTATTAATTCTCGAAATGGAAACGGATATTCGCCAGTTTCAATACGATGGACAACATCATATGGACTCCATACCATCAAAAACTCTAGCTCTTTCAGCTCATCTGGCAAAGTTGAACCGATCCGTTTTGATTCCACACCATCATATAAAGACCAAATCCCGGCTTTTCCTGTTTTAGCGTTGAATAGCGTAGTCACGAATTTTGGATGTGAAAAGTTCTCAACGGGTAGTTTTCCAATTTTCTCCCAGAGACCCGCACGGATTGCAGCATGTAATCCTGTAATCACTGGAGGAAACAATGGCTTGGCATTTCTCAAGGCGTCGATTGGTGTTCTTTCTTCTGTTATTAAATCGAATACCTGGACCATTGGCCCATACTTATCCATGAACACATATTGACCATAAGCTCTTTTACCAGATGACAAAGGAATCTCAAAAACATCATTGCTCACCTTAGAAAGGCTTAATAATTTCGTCGCGGTCTCTTTTTGAAAATCGATATTTAATAATCCTAAATCTTATCCAAGACCAAATAAATATTATTGGAAGTAATATAAAAATAATATTTATCAACATTATGGTATGGAGATAATTCATCTCACACCGAATACTTGAAATAACATATGAACAGGATGCCAACAATAATAATCTCGTTAAGAGAATCACCGTAAGTATGAAACCGAATAGATATAAATCTCTTTTCCAGGTAAGTTGCCCGGATCTAAGAAATATTCTTAAAATACCTACTACACCTATGGAAAATGCAATAACAGGTGAAAGAAATCCTGGTAAAAGGATATTTGTGATTAATAAAATAACTACAGATAAAACGGTGATCACTATCGGCTCAATCATTTTTACCTCACCACTAGCGAACAATTCCCCTAAACTATATACTTAGAAGTTTTTT
>JAQUKQ010000144.1 GCA_028718985.1 Desulfobulbaceae bacterium
AGAAGGATCAGGCTGCGGAGGAGTATCGCACCATCCTCAAAAAGGACGCCAGCTTCGCACCTGCCGCCAACAATCTGGCCTGGTACATGGCTGAAAACGGGCAAGATCTGGGTGAAGCCTTGCGCTTGGCGATGGTCGCCAAGGCTGGTTCCCCTGAGGATCCCTATGTGGCTGATACCCTGGGTTGGGTGCACTACAAGCGTGCTTCCTACGATCTAGCCAAGAGTCAATTTGTGCAGGCACTCGAGAAATTGGAGAACAATCCGACGGTCAATTACCACTTAGGTCTCACCATGGAGAAATTGGCAGATAAGGCAAAGGCTGTCGAGTCGTTACAAAAGGCCATCGATCTTGGCCAAAAAGAGGCCTTCCCCGAAATGGAGCAGGCCAAGACCCTGCTTGGGCAGTTAGGAAAGTAGATGGGTTTAGAGATTTTGCGTGCAAGTGGTTGCCGATGAAAGTTGATACGGAACGATTCGCCGAGCATCGGATCAAGGAAGAGCCTTTTTATCTGGCTCAGGGGCAGGAGATGCGGATCGCTCGGGCGGCTTATGAAAATCAAATTCCGCTCTTGCTTAAGGGGCCGACTGGCTGTGGTAAGACCCGTTTTATGCGTCGCTTGGCGTGGGAGCTGAATCGGCCCTTGATCACGGTCTCTTGCCACGATGACCTCTCTACCAGTGATTTGGTGGGTCGTTACCTGTTGAAAGGTGGCGAGGCGGTGTGGATGGATGGGCCGTTGACCACGGCGGTGCGGGCTGGGGCTATCTGTTATCTCGACGAGATCGTCGAGGCCCGAAAAGACACCATGGTGGTCATTCACCCTTTGGCCGATGATCGCCGTGAGTTGCCGATTGAAAAGTTGGGTGAACTTTTGATCGCCCCGCCCGAATTCGCCTTGGCGGTTTCCTATAACCCCGGTTATCAAAGTGTTTTGAAGGATCTGAAACAGTCCACCCGCCAGCGGTTCTTGGCCATGGAGTTTCTCTATCCTCCCGCAGAGCTTGAGGCGGAGATCGTCATGGTCGAGGCCAAGGTGTCAAAAAAAATTGCCGAGGATTTGGTGCGTCTGGCCGGCATGACCCGTGAACTCAAAGATGCCGGCCTCCAGGAGGGGGCCAGTACCCGACTGTTGATCCATGCCGCCCTGTTGATCAAGGGCAATATCTCTCCTCGCCAAGCCTGCCAAGCCGCCGTTACTGAGGCGTTGACCGATGATCACGAACTTGCCGCCTCCATTGGTGACATGGTGTCGGCGATATTTTAAGCGTCCAGCAGCGGTTAGTTGATGAGTGCGGCACGCATTAATGATCAGTTGGCCGTGCTCTTGGGGCATGAAGTGGCTGATTGGCAGCGCGAAGAGCTGGCAGAAAAGCTATCCCTGCTAAACCCAGAGATACGCCGTCAGGCCTTGCAACAGTTGCCGGTCATCTGGCCGGTGAGTTCCGCCCTTTATGACGCCTTCGTTGATCAGGCGGCCAAGGCCTCATCCTGTTTGCATCCACGTCAGTTCGCAAACTGGGTCAAGGCGGCGCTCGATGTCTATGAGGCCGATGGCCTCCGTCAGGCCCAGCTTTTCCTCGAAGAAGTAGAGAGTAATTTCCTCTGCCAGATCCGCGGCGAGGCGGGGGTGCGGCTGACAGAGATAGAAAGCCGCCTTCTGCCATATGCCCGCAGCATCCTTGGCCGTGAGCTGAAATTTGCCTCAGCCGATGCCGTAAGTTTTGATACCAGCACACTATTCCTCCCCGCCGAGATCAATCTCTTCTCCCAGCAGAGCCACAACTTCCTGTTCTATAAATTCACCATTACCTTTCTTCTCTCCTTGGATCGGATGCGAACATTTCGGGTTCAGACCCCGGCAGGCGGTTCCGATCAGTCCCTCTCTTTGGCGCAGTTCCTGGCGAAATTTGAGCATCGACAGTTGGCGGTCGACCTCTTTTATCTGGCCGAAGCGGTACGAATCGTTGCTCGTCTTCGGCATGATTTCCCTGGTTTGCTGGCAGATTTTGCTGAATTCGGTTCGGCGCTCTTATCCCAGGTTGCCACAGAAGAGGGGGCAGGAGGGCAAAGCGCTTTTGTTGCTGCGTTACGAGTGTGGTTGGTGCAGCAGGCCATTGGCCTTGAGGTGTCGGAGGGCAATCTTCTGCCGGAGGCAGTTATCGAGCGGTTAGCTGGCCATGCCGATGGCTCGCGTCAGGCGGTGCACAGTCTCCTCTTGACCGAGGTGCTCTACCGGCAGGCGGTGACGTATGCCGCACCCTATCTGCCGGGGCCGCCGTTGCCCTTCATGGGGGTATTGACGATTGATGCCGCCCTGACGGCCATTGATCAGCGGCAGGAGGAACGGCAGGAGAAGGTAATCGAGGCCTTACGCCGCATGATGGCCGAGCAGGACAAGGGCGCGAAGGGCGATGGCGACGGGGCGGACGAGGTGCCGGAGGAAAGCCCCGCGGGTCACGGTCGCCCGCCACTGAATGATAAGCAGGGTTCAATGCTTCTTACTGCAGGCAATCGCGATCTTGATGCCGCTGAGCTTGAGAAACAAATAGCACAGGGCGTTTTACGGATTGGTGGCATGGAGTTTGAGCTGACCGAGGAGTTGAAAGAACTGCTGCGGGAGATGATGCAGGAGGAGGGCCGCATTCCTGGCCAGGCCATTGTCAGCGCCGCCGGTCGACCGGCAGGGGGATTGACGCAAGCTGCGAAGTCCGAGGATGAGGACGAGAGTGCGCAGGCTGTCGGTCCCTTGAGCTATGACGAGTGGGACTTCCGGCGAGCCGGATTTCGCAAGAATTGGTGTCAGGTGCAGGTCAAAGAGATCAGCCCGGTGCAGGGCACCTTTGTCGGCACGACCCTGCAGAAATACCGTGGGCTCTTGGTCAACCTGCGTCGGCAGTTTGAGATGTTGAGCGTCCACGAGACCTTTGTCAAGCGTCAGCGGGATGGGGATGAGATCGATCTGGATGCCGTGGTCGAAGCCCTGTCAGATGCCAAGGCCGGGCTCTCTCCCTCCGACCGCCTGTTTATCCGGTTACAGCGAAATGATCGTCAGATTGCCGCCCTTTTTCTGCTCGACATGTCATCGTCTACCGAGGGCTGGGTCAGTACGGCGCTCAAGGAATCGCTTATCTTGATGTGCGAGGCCCTGAGCGCCCTGGGGGATTCTTACGCTATCTATGGCTTTTCCGGTATGCGGCGCTTGAGGAGTGAGATCTTCACGGTGAAGGAGTTCAACGAGGCGTATGATGCCACCATCAAAGGCCGCATTGCCGCCATCACGCCCAAGGAGTACACCCGCATGGGACCCGCCATCCGCCATGCTACGGGGATTCTTGCCAGTACTGAGGCCAGGATCCGCCTGTTGATCACCCTCTCTGACGGCAAGCCTGAAGACTATGACGGCTATAAAGGGGCTTACGCCATCGAGGATACCCGTCATGCCCTGATCGAGGCCAAAATGGCTGGCGTCCACCCCTTCTGCATCACGGTCGACAAAGAGGCGCACGCCTACATGGCCCACATGTACGGCGAGGTCAACTACATCTTTATCGATCAGGTCGAGAAACTCCCCCGCCGCATGCCGGAGATCTATCGGAATCTGACTAGCTGACCTCGTACTTCCTTACTTCCCATAGCTGAAGGTAAAGACCCGTTTCTTGGCGTCCGCCAGCTTGCTGCCAACCTCCATACTGTATTTGCCGGGCGCGGCAAGTGAGATATCGGCACCGAAGCCATCACCCATAAGCATCATCTTCTTGGGCTCGCTGGTAACGCCTGAGGGATCGGTGACTTTGATGGCAACAGTGCCTTCGGTGATGGCCGTGCCCGTCTTGCTGTCGGTGAACATGACCATCATGTGGTGGGTCTCCTTCATGCCGTGTTTCGCCATGGCCTCACGGACGTCTGCTAAATGGGGACGGGCGGTGACACCATCCAGTTCGACGCTTTCCATCGTGCTTGCCGTATCACTGGTCGCTTCCATGGTAGACACTCCGTTTAGTCCCCGTTCGACGGGGGTGTCGTCTCCGGCCCAAGCTGGAACGGTGGCGATTAGAGGGGAGGAGAGCAGTAAGGCGGCTAAGGGGAGAATAAGTTTTTTCTTCATGGGATGGCTCCTGATGTTGAGGGGTGTGTTCTCGTTTCCAGACTCCAGCGTGGTGACCGGCTGGTTTGGGTAGCTTTTTCTGCCTGCCACTCTATGCATTGACTCCTTCGGAAGCAAGGCCTTATTCGTACGACAGCAGTCGCCCCTGATTGCCATCTTGTCTGCTTACTCCCTTGCGCAGGATAATGTTTTTGCCATCACTTGCACCGTGATTGTAGGTTGAGCGGTTGATCTGTGCAGCGGCCCGCTGGACTGTGCGTAATCGGGGAAAGCGTTGGCCGATGAAGTCTCCAAGGTCCTGGTCTGCAGCGACGATCAAGGCGCTGCTGGTGGGCTGTGCTGAAGACGAATTGTGGTTAGACACAGGCTTGACTGTCTGCTGCTCTTGCAGCTTTTTGTGGAAGCCATGCAATACCCCGAGATAATAGCTTTTTTTCTCGGTCGCTGTTCGGCCAGAGAATCTTCCTTTGTTTACCTCCCACAGATAGGCCAGTTCCCTCTCCAAAAAATGATAGCAGTATTCGGCAACAGCGACGTTTTCGGCCCGGCCGAAGAGTTCGATCGTTTTATGCTCTTGGTTACTCCTGGGGTCGTAGAGGGAGGCCTGGATGATGGTAACGTAGAAAAAATCTTTGAGAATGGAACAGATTGATCTTTGCCAGCCCTCGATACGTTTCTTGTGGTGATTGATGATGGCGTGGGCGTAGCGGCATTCGTGTGCTGCCGTCATTTGCTGGAGGTTGTACTTCTCAATCAGCTCGTTGGCCTTTTGCATGGCGAGGGCTGCTTCGTGTTCGTTTTCGGAGTGGGCCAGGGCCAGAAGCTTTTCGACCTTGGCGAAAAAGCGCCGCCCTTCCTGGACCAACTGGCTATCGCTTGCCAGATCGGCGAAGATCTCCGGGCTGTCACCGCGCGCTGTGCAGTAGGCCTCCGGTACACCCAGCCGGAGACAGGCCTCCTGGAAGAGTGGTCCATGCCCAGCCTCGGAGTGACCGTAGGCGCTACAGAGCTGGTGCGCCATCTCGTGCTTTAGGACATTGATGGTGACGGTCCACGGGTGGTACAGGATGAGTTGCCTGCTGAGGCGGATGGTCTGATGGGCAGCATGCCATTCACCTAAGTGACGTGTGGAGTCAAAGATATCGATGATTGGCGTTGGCAGTGAGATCCGATGGCGCCAGCAGATATCCTCAAACTCTTTTTGGAGTTGGCGAGCCCAGAGCTGCAGGTATTGGTCGTGGTTGAACTGGGGCATGGAGAAAATTAAGAGAAAGGATCTATGGGGCAAGGAACTGGCACGTCACGGTGCATCGCAGCGAAATCAATCTTCACTCTGCACCTTACCTCGGCTCTGTCCTTTAATGATGGCACGATGCTTTTTGGCGTTGAGGCGCTTTTGCCGGGAAGACCGTGGGATTTTAGTGTCGAGGCGTGCCTTGTCTTCGCTCAGCGCCTCGCGCAGGAGGGTGGCGAAGCGGATAACGGCCGCCTCTCGGTTGGCGTGCTGACTACGGGAGGCGAAGACGACCAACCACAGCTTGCCCTCCTTGTTGATCCGGGTAGCTAACCGTTGATGAAGCAGAGACTTTTGCTGGCCTGACAGGCTGGGTGAGGCGTGCAGGTCAAACCAGAGGGTGACCCGGCTGTTGACCTTGTTGACATGTTGGCCGCCGGGGCCGGAACTGCGTGAGAAGGTAAAACTGAGTTCGTGATCGGGGATGGTGAGGTGGGCTGTGATCTGGGGCACGGCTCACGCCTTCTGCCAGATCGGCATCTCCGGGTGCAGGCGGCAAAAACGCGGGTCGGAGTCGATACTGTTATCCATCTTGCGGTTGGCAATCAGGATACCGCCGGGTTTCAATTGATCTTCGATGAAGCGCTCAAAGCGGCGCTCAAGATTTCCCTCATGGAAAGGCCGGAAATAGTAGATGACATCAAAGTGGTGGTAGTGGTCGTACTCCCAGATGTCTTGTTGCACGACCTTCTCCTGACCAATGAGTTTGGCGGCAACCGAGAAGGGGTACTCGTCCTTTTCAAGCCCCTCCACCGTAAACTCCATGAGCTCGGCGACCAAAAGAACATTGCCGATGCCGCAACCGATGTCGAGAAAAGACAAGGTTTCGCTCACGGTTTGATCGGAGGTGGTCAAAAAATCATGGGCAAATTT
>JAQUKQ010000145.1 GCA_028718985.1 Desulfobulbaceae bacterium
GCTCTTCCGATCTGAGCTGCATTTTGACTAATTTCTTGTATTCATTGGGGGCGAGCCGCTTCTTCTCCTTCTTAAAGTTAGGGTGCCAGTAGGTGTGTGATTGGACATCGACGCCTGGCACTGTCATGACTTCTTTCAACTGTTCCCAAGTCATTGCGTAGTCGGCATTGGAGATCGCAGACGGGTAGACAAACAGGGTTACGGGCAAATGTTCGCGGCGGAGAATGGGCAGCAAATCGCTATAGACGGTGCGGTGACCGTCATCGACTGTCAGCACCACCGGTTTTGGGGGCAATTTGGCTGTGCCGCGGAGTCCGGCAATAGCGGTAGCTAACGGCACAAAAGTGTAACCATCGTGTCTCAAACGCGCCAGTTGCAATTCAAAAACAGAGGTGCGAGTGGTCATGCTATCGGCAACGATTGGCCCAAAACGGTGATAACAGAGAATGGTGACACTGGCGGCTAAGGCGCTTCCTTCCACAAGAAGTAGCACAAGTGTAAGGACGACAGCACTTGCTAACTTCTGAGTGGGAGAGAAGAAGGTCTGCATAGTTCACGGATCCTTTGCCAGACATCATAACTTATTGATTAAGAGTGGAAGCCATGAGGGATGGATTCGATTCAACAGCCATTTAAGAATACGCAGGGTAATAACTGCCGAAAATCTCGGTAGTGAAATATTATGCCAACTTAGAAAGTTGATATTTCATCTTACCACGCGCAAGTTGTAAACTTCCTATATTTCTTTGATGGTTTTGCAAAGAAGTTGGCGGTATTTTTAGCTGCCTTTTTGACTTGAGAAGTGGCCCCAAAAAATTGAACAAGCCGTTAAGTGACGTAGGTTGAAAAAAGTGGACACCAAAGCGCCGTTTCTATAAACAGAAAGCGGAGGTGTCAAAATGGAGAGAATTCCCCAAGGGAGATACACGAAGGAGTTTCGTGAAGAGACGGTGAAACTGGTAACAGAGCAAGATCTTTCTGCGCCAGAGGTTTCCCGTCGCTTAGATTTGCCGAAATCAACAATAGTCAGCTGGCTCAAGGCGGGTCGAGCAGGAAAGCTTGGCGAGATTGGCAAGCAGCGACGACAGTTGAGCGATGTTGAGTTGGAACTGGCCAAAGTAAAGCGAGAGCTGGTCAAGGTCAGGATGGAGCGAGATACTTAAAAAAAGCCACGGCGTATTTTGCGAAGGAGTCGATATGAGATACGCCATGATCGATGATGTCGGTCGGAAATAGTGGAGACCAAATCACTTCTTCGATGAAGAAACCCAACTCACTTCCTCCGTCGCACCAAAAACAAAGGCTGACAGGACATCATCACCCCTCCACTCAATCCCCAAACTTATGCCTCCGTATATGCCGGGTCAGCAGGGCCATTTTTATGCCTGCCACCAACTCATCCTCAGCCTGGTAAATTGCAAACAGGGGTACCGTGCAATTTGTGAATTTAATTCGAGAGAACAACAGACGGCCAGACAGAGGCGCTATTACCAAGTAACTTTTAAGCCAAGTTTTTTATAGTCGGCAAAAGCTCTGTCCTGGGAAATGAGTGTCAGCTTGCGGGAAATTGACTGCCAGATAATAAGGCGGTCAAAGGGATCTTTATGCTCCATGCGTGGCAGGCGGTAAAAGGTAGCCGCATCGACATCAGCAAGCTGAAGGATGGTAAAGCCTGACTGCCGGACGATTTCAGGAAAGTCATCGGGCATCACGTTGTCGAGATGCAGTTTTCCTGTCGCATACTTGAGGGAAATTTCCCAGAATGAGACCACGCTAACTGCTACGGTCACATCAGGATTGCGGATACAGTCTACTGCCTTTTTACCCAGCCGATCGGGGTCAAACAGCGTCCAGAGCAGGGCATGGGTATCTAGCAGGCAATTCATAAAGTTAGCAATTCGTCGTCAGTGATTTTGAAGTCATTAGCCATTGAGAACGATGCTTTGCCCGCTAACAATCCAAGAGTGCGCTGTGGCTTGCCGTCATAATTGGCAAATGGGACTAGTACAGCAATTTTCTCTTTCTTTTTGCCATAACTGATAACGACATCCTCGCCGTGCTGAACAAGGTCAAGTACTTCTGAAAAATGGGATTTAAACTGACTCACGGTCATTGTCTGCATAGTGGCAACCTCCTCTCTTTTGCAAATTATCCTATTTTCGTGACATGTTGTCAAGTAAATGATGTCACACTGGCATTTTCCCATTATTATCTGCGAATAACTTGCATGGAGCAAGTAAAAATCATAGATTGAGGTTAGAGGCAACTTTTATCAACCCCAAACAACGGAGGTGTGGCCATGAAGGTTTCAAAAGCTGTGAGCTTTTATTTGCAGCACCACAAGGCAAATTCACAAAAAAAATACGGTAAGGACATGTGAGTTTGTCATCAACAGGTTCCTAGTAAAATATGGAGATCAGGAGCTTGAATCCATTTCATCCGTAAACTGTCTTGGATTTCTTTCATCCATAAACGAGGGAAAGAAGCAAGCCACCAAAAGAAACCGCTACTCAGTCCTTTCCGCTCTGTTCAACTTCATTAGACATTCCTTCCTGCACGACCCGCAAAACCCCTGCCTTTCGCCTATTCTGAAAACTATCCATAAGCACCCCAAATTGATCAACTGGACGATTATCGAAAAAGATGTCGTCGATGAAATTATTTTCCGCACCATGAACATTCGGAATCGACTCATTATGGAAATGATGGCAAGAGGCGGTATGCGTATTGGCGAGGTTCTGAATCTGAGATCATCTGACATTCAAGGACAGAAATTACTCTTGAGGGCTCCTAAAAGTGGAAGGGAGGGCGAGGTCGTGTTTCTCCCCCGGAAAATTGCCGACAAACTTCAAAAGTATGTTGCTGACCATAACATGGAACCGGAGAGCAGGGTGTTCCCGATCACCTATGTTGCGGCCTGGTACCTTGTCAGAAGTGCTGGACGCCTTGTTGGCATAAAACTGAGCCCCCATGACCTGAGACGACATGCCGCCACTTATGCATCACGAGCAGGGACACCGATTGAAATAGTCAGCAAAATCATTTTGCGTCATGCAAATTTGGCAACGACACAAAGGTATCTTGGTAAGGGCAGCGATTTGGAAGCGACACGGTGGATTGAAAACCTGCACGGGTAAAAGAAACAGGCGAGGTGGGCCAAGGATATCCCTCCTCGCTTTTGATTTGATTCTACGAATCCTAAGAGTGCTGGCGCTGACCAGAGATAAAAGGCATCAAAAGTTAACGGAAACATTGAATACCTTTTGATATCCGCATCTGAACATTAACAACTCAACTCCGCCATTACTGATGAAGCTCAAATGAAAGTTTAAAATGTTCAGTCAAAATCGATGGGCAGGAAATTCGGGTAGAGAGAGGATTGCGAGAAAACTCCCGGCTAGCTTTTGGGTCGTTGCGGATATGAGTAAGCACTGAAGTCTCATCTACCTGATTGATTTTTTTCTATGTTTATGTCTACCATAGACATAAAGGGATTAAGTTTGCAGGAATGCCAAATGAGCCGTCAAATGAGTCTGGGAGTGCAAACTCTGAGGTCATCTATAATGAATAGAAAAGTTAATTCCGTTCAAGAAGGCGGGATCAAAGATCACGTCCTTATATCACTGGCCGCTGCTTGCCTTACAACGGTAGTTGTAGGGGCTCTTGCGTATTTTATTGCTGGAGGGCTTCGGGCCATCACCTCAATCCCTACACCAATAGAGTCAGAATATGCTCATATCTACATTATCGTTTCATCAGTGCTCGCCGGCTTTTTGACCCTCAGTATTCTCTTCTTGTTTAACTCTCGACTGCGGCGCTTGGTGCAGAAAAGGACCCAAGCCCTTGAGGAAGAGATTAATGTGCGGGCCCTGGCGGAAGAGAGGCTTCGGTTGACCCGTATCAGTGTGGAAGCCGCATCAGATGCACTTTTCTGGATGACGCCAGACGCCCGTATTGTGGATGTCAATACGGCTGCATGTCAATCTCTCGGCTATACACGAGAAGAGTTGCTCCAATTACGCGTATCTGACGTGGACACTCATTATAACGCTGCAATCTGGCAACAACATTTTCCCAAACTTCAGGAACACGGTACTTTAATGTTTGAGTCCGAGCATCGTTCTAAAGACGGGAGGGTGTTTCCGGTAGAAATTGTCGCTAATTATGTTCAGGTTGGAACCGAAGAATATAACTGCGCCTTTGTCCGTGACATTACAGAGCGCAAGCAGGTTGAGAAAGCGTTGGCATCAGAAAGCAGTTTTCTGAAGACCCTATTTGAGTATAACGGATCAGGGCACTTGATTGTCTCCTCAACTCGCAACATTTTGAATGTAAATCAGAAATTTTGTGACATGTTCGGCTATACGAAAGAAGAGCTGATCGGACAAAACGCCGTGATTCTTCACCTTGACCAACAGCACTATGACGACTGGGCCCCCCATTTTCTTGAGGCCCGTGACGGCAAGACACACTTGAGCGCTGAATACCCGTGGCGTCGCAAGGATCGTAGCATCTTCTGGTGCGTCTTTACCGGGGTGAAACAATTGTTGCCAGGCGGCGACCATGGGGTGATCTGGAGCGTCATCGATATCACCGAACGTAAGAAGGCGGAGGAACTCCTGAAAAAAGAAAAAAGTCGCGTTCGGCTACTCTTGGATTCGGTAGCTGAAGGTATTGTTGGGGTTGATACCAGTGGTCACTGTATTATGGCAAATCCCGCAGCTCTGCGTTTGCTTGGCATTTCTGGGGAGGCAGATCTGCTTGGGAAAAATTTCCACGCTGAACACCATCATAGCCGAAGGAATGGTTCCTCTTACCCATTCCATGAATGCCTCACCACCCTAGCTATACATGGAGAATCACCTACTTTCTGTGACCAGGAAGTCTTCTGGCGTGCCGATGGCAGCGCATTTGACGTTGAATACGGATCTCATCCTATCGTGGAAGAGGGGCAGGTGATCGGTGCTGTTATCGCCTTTAGTGACATTACCGAACGGAGAAAGTTTGAAGCTGAACTTGAGTTACATCGCGAAAATCTAGAGGTGCTGGTAGAAGAACGGACCGCCGAGCTTTTGGTTGCCCGTGACGCAGCAAACGCAGCCAATCAGGCCAAGAGTATGTTCCTGGCCAGCATGAGTCACGAGCTACGAACTCCCCTGAACTCTATCGTTGGATTTTCTCAACTCCTCATGGAAGATGAAGGGGTCCTGCTTGCCAAGGAGCAGAGATCCTACAGTGAAAAAATATTTAGTTCAGGAAAACATCTGCTCCGTTTAATCAATGACATCCTCGATCTGACAAAAATTGAGTCAGGCAAGCTTGAAATGTCCCCAGAAGCGGTCACTCTTGCCAAAATCATTGACGATTCGCTAGAAATCCTGAAACCAATGGCCGAGCAAAAACAAGTCTGCATCAGGACGAATGGTCTGGACAAGGAGAATATTTTTATACAGGTGGATCGGAGTCGTTGCCAACAGGTGATCATGAACCTGGTTTCCAACGCCATAAAATATAACTCGACACCAGGAGAAGTAACGCTCTCCTGTGCGGTTGAGGAAGAGGTTGTTCGATTACATGTTGCTGATACAGGGCCAGGTATTGCGGCAGAAAAAATGGATTCCCTGTTCAAGCCTTTTGACAGGCTTGGCAAAGAAACATCTGACATAGAAGGAACCGGTATCGGTCTGACTATAACCAAGCGGCTTATGGAGCAGATGAATGGATCGATTGCCGTAACCAGTAGAGAGGGTCAAGGAACTACCTTTTCAGTTGCGTTTCCTCGAGCCGCATATTCTTCTGAAGTAGAGCTTGAGGAAATACAACCAACAAAAAAAGCCAAAAACACGATTACTGGCTCATATACCTTTCTCTACATCGAGGATAATGCCGTAAATCGAGACCTCTTTACAGCAATTTGTTCCCTCCACAAAAACATTACGCTCCTGCTGGCTGAAAATGGCCAAACAGGAATCGATATGGCAATGCAGCATCAGCCGGATTTGATTTTCACGGACATCTGCCTTCCTGAGATGGATGGATATGAGATCCTTAAGCACTTAAGGAGTAATGATGCCACCCGTAATATCCCGGTGGTGGCTTTAAGTGGCAATGTCATGCCTTTGGACATCAAGAGGGGCCGAGAGGCAGGTTTTGAGCGCTACCTGAGCAAACCATTCAGTATCAGCGAACTGTTCCAGAACGCGGCTGAGATTCTCGG
>JAQUKQ010000146.1 GCA_028718985.1 Desulfobulbaceae bacterium
GGTTGGGTAAAAAGGCAGCGGACTGTACCCGCAATCCAGATGTGACCGTAGCTGTCAGCGTGGTCTCATCTGGGAAATTTCCCTCAAGTCTGCGACAGGCAAGCTGCATCTCGACAACGTTATGCCCTATGCCTTTCCTGAAATCGTCCGGCAGTCAGGCTTTCCCATCCTTCAACTTGCTGATGTCGAGGCGGCGACCTTTTACCGCCTTATTATCTGGCAGTCCGTTTCCCGCAAGGTGGCACTCATTCCTCAAGACAGAGCTTTTGCCGACTATAAAAAACTTGGCTTGAAAGTTCCTTGGTAAAAGTCCCCTCTTCCTGGCCACCTGTTGGTCTCTTGAGCCAAATCCATAAATTGAACGCCCCCCCTGGTTGCACTTTTCCAGGCTGACGGTGCGTTGGTGGCAGGCATAAAAATAACCCTGCTTACCTGCAATATCCGTAGGCATAAATCTTGGAAATTGGTCGGGTGATTTCGATGTCCAGTCGGTCCTCATTTCTGGTGGGACTGAAGATGTGATTGGCGATTCCTTACTGATGCGCCTATTCATGGAGGAGAATAAGGTCGAGCTCTGATCATTTGCTCTCGGATGGGCAATCCACCGTCACATTACAACCATCGTTCTCATCCCTAAAAATAGACATAGATTGATCAGCATCCAAGGCACGCGAAGGGTCAACATTGAGTAGAGGTGTAGCACTGAAGCATTCTGCACGGATAAAAGCGAGAATCCGGTTTTCCCCACGAATTACCGAGACCCCTTCTGGGCTGGGCACAAGAAGTACTGGAACCTCATCGATCCCTAGCAGTGCTAATAGGTTGCGATTCACACCAGGGTCGTAAGAGGGCAATTGATCTATCCCTGAAAGGCTTAGCCCTTCCACTTGATCGATTGGATTAAAGTGAAAATTGCAACTGTTGCACGACTCGAGGGCACGAATCACTTCTTCGCAATGCGGACAGGTAGATGAGAATAACAGATAGAGTTGTTTGGCGGGGGCCGCACAGCGATGCACCCCCCACGTCCCGGCATCCAGCGCACGATCCCCTTTTTCAGACTGAATAACACCAAAACTCAGTGCAGAAAAGGCCACAAACGATGCCACAAAGACCGCTGTTGCCCGAAGTGCCTGACGCGACCCGGCGAGGATGTTAAGCAACACGACAAGGGCAAAGACTACCAGACACCAAGAGCAGAAGGTCTTCGCGACAAAGTTCTGATAGCCAAAAAGTACTCCTTCAGCGGCAATTCCAGCCAGCAGAAAAACTCCGAGTAGACGCCTGGCAAATTTCGACTCAGAGGCCAGCCAAGTGAGAATTGCCGTAAGCAGGAAAAAGCTGCATCCAGCGAGGTTAATGTATTGAGGTGGCACCCTGGTCAACGCCTCGATAATCCGGCAACCTTCGTTAAGGCAGATCGCCTTGCCGCGGGTAATAAGTAGGCCAGCCTGCACCGCCGAGCCGATTGCGCCAAGAAGAGCAACCATTGTGCCCACGGTGCGTCGAACGCTATCAGCAGTCATCGGAAGTTAACCTCCCAGTGTGGACTTTGATCCAATCAACGATGGCCCCTCGTAGTTTGATGGTGATGAGTAATAAAGGGGTGTTACTCAGGCACCATAACGGCTTGAGTTATCGAGCAGGAGTTGGTTCTTCTTCGAGCGGGTCTCACCAATGCTGGTGACATAGACAGCGGGGTGGTCTGAGATCGGGCACTTTGCTTCGCAGATGCCACAGCCAATGCAGAGCTTCAGGTCTACATGGGGCTGTTTTAGCTTCAGCTCCCGGCCATTTCGATCCTTCACGACCACTTCCTCGAACCAAATGGCCTTAGTAGGCGTTGGGCAGACCTCTTCGCAGACAATACAGGGGGTGGCATGGGCATGGGGCAGACAGCGTCCTCGATCAAACATAGCGGTCCCGATGCGCCACTCTGCCTTTTCGGCTTGCGAAAGCGGCTGGATGGCGCCGGTGGGACAGACCTGGCCGCATAGCGTGCACTTGAATTCGCAGTACCCTTTGGTCGGGATGAGGATTGGAGACCATATCCCTTCGAAACCTGCCTCTAGCAGAGTAGGTTGCAGGCCATTGGTGGTGCACACCTTCATACATTCACCACACTTCACACAGCGAGCCAGGAATTCTGGTTCAGGCCGAGAACCGGGAGGACGGATCAGATCCGGATTGGCACGATTCGGGTAAAAGGTTGGTGTGGCCCGAGAGACCGCGACCGAGGCAAGCCCGGCACTCCCAGCAAGCAGCATCTTTCTCCGTCCCAGATTCAGCGTCTCGGAAGACGGCTTTCGAGAGAAACCGAAACTCACAGCGTCCTTGGGGCAGGCATCTTCACAGGCCATACAGTAGAGGCATTCGCTGGCACGCCAGGCATCTACCTTTAAGCCGCCCTGGCACTCTCGATCGCAGGCGCCACAACCGTTGCAGCTTGCCTCAGTCTGACGATTGAGTGGTGCCCAACGGCCAATCAACCCCAGGAGTGCTCCGAGTGGGCAAAGATAGCGGCACCAAAATCGTCGCTCGGCAAGATTCAACAAAAGGATGGCCACCAGCAGCAAAGTAAGCAAGGTGCCCTGTTCAAAACGAGGTTGCTGGAAGGCGAGAATCGTTGCCTTGAAAAACTCGAAGAGCAAATCTGCCACGCGGGTGATCGCCCTAAGGTCAGCCTTATAGACCGCATCCATGAGCCCATTCGCCGCATAGTTGAGCGCTGGGTAGGGGCCAAGTGCCAGATGGCGCACCAATAGCGAGAGCGGGTCGAAGAGGCCTGTGAGCTGGATACCGATAACACTCCCCGTCAGGAGAAAGATCAGCAGCAGATACTTGACGTGAAACCAAGCTCGGACGTGTTGACTACCCTGCCAACGTTTCATCGCACCGACCAGATTGTGCAGGGTGCCCAAAGGGCAAGCCCAACCGCAAAACACCCGTCCCAAAACGGCGGTAATTGCGACAAGGATCAGGGAAAAGGAAAATCCCGCGATGAGGGTATGGCCGGAGAGGAGGGTGGTCAAGGCGAGAAGAGGATCGAAATCCAGAAAGAGTTTGGCCGGATAGCCAAGCTGATCCGAGCCCTTGGACTCCGTCTGCAGGAAGAGGAAGAGAAAGAGGAGCAGAAAGAGTCCTTGAGAGACTCGCCGAGCCCAGACCAGCATTTTAGGCCTCGATTTTTTTGATGGTAAGTTTCTCAAGATCCATCACGCCCAGGCCGCGTCTCGCGCCCTCCCGGACATAGCCAAGATCCGCACCTCTCAAACCAAAAAGTGTCGCACCATAGGCATCGATGGCCACCTGATCCGTACCGGCGATAACAGTGTCGAGTCTCTTGACATCTGCCAAATTACCCCCCTGGGGCCCATTGGCCGTAAGGACGCGAACCGCATCCAGCACAATAAGGCAGGGCTTGATGATGGTGGCGAGATCGACCAGTGTCTCGTCAAGTCTCTGATGGATCCGGCCACGGTTGTCGCCCATGACGCCCATCCAGTTCTTAAGGGACATAGTGAGCTTGCCCAGGCCGTGGTGTTTAGCGATGGGAACGTTAATGAGTTTGTCGGCCTCGAAAATATCCGTAAAGATAGGCCAAGACTGGATTGCAACGCCTTTCGGAATTTGCACCTCACGGAATTTTCGGTCGTCAGGGTGGATTACCTCGGCCCCCGCCGCCTTGGCAGCAGCTTCGATACCGCTCTGCACATAGCAACGCTGCGGGTCATTACAAGGACGATCGAAGACCTTTACCCTGTCAGCGCCCGCCTCAAAACAGAGCTTCACTAAGGTGGCCACCACCTCGGGGTTGGTGTTTGCCGCTTGTTCGGGCTTGCGGTCCCAGCCGATGTTGGGTTTGACCACCACCACATCACCCTTGGCGATGAATCGCCGAATTCCTCCTAGTGCCTCGACGGCGGAGCGGACTACTCCCTCTGCAGAATTGCCGTGCACCACGGCAAGATCCGGTCGCGACTCGGCGGCAGTCAAGAGCATGGGAGACAAGGCCTCCATGGCGGCAAGACCACCGATGGTCGCAGCACTGTTTTTCAGAAAATCCCGTCGGTTCATAAGCGCCTCCAAAGGAAAGAGATCAATATTTACCCGGCATATTTTCGCTCGAAATCGCAAAAGGGACCGGTGTAACTTTATTTTGGCATCACTGAGGGAGTTTGGCAACACCATTCAGTATTGCAGGTTAAGATTTCATGCCGGTCGACAAAGATGTATTCATGCCCGAGGGGATACCCCCCCACAGAGAATGCTGAATCTTCGTTGTTGACAGGCGTAACTCTGACATAAAGGCCAAAGGGGTATGGATACCTCCGCCTTTATGTCAGGACAATTTAAAGAAATGCTGTGCGGTTCAAAAAAGGAATTCGAACAAATGCTCATTAACGCATGTCAACTGCCATGAGGAATATCATCATTATCGTAAATACCACTTTCAGCACCCTTGTGACAGGCAATACAGTTCGCCCTTGAACCAATAGCCTTGCGGGTGAATACCTCCTGATTGATTTCGTGATGTTTATGCTTGATATAAGGAATTTCTGAGATCCTAACCGGCGTCTCACTCCCTATCGAACCCATTATTTTCTTCGACTTCTTGGAAGGGCTGTATTCAGCGCTATTTTGAGTAAGGTAGTTCTTAATTTCTGCTTTCGTCTTTTCATCCAGAGATAGGTCCCCTCCGGGATGAGCATTCGGCTCATCAAGAATCTTTACCCATGATTTTGACGGCATTAAGCCTGGCTGATAGGCAAAATGACACGACCCACAACTGTTTTTGTAGGTCTCATTTGTAACGACCGGCAGATGCTTGCTTCCTTCGTGATGGTCATCATCAGCAAAGGCAAGTAGTGGAAAGAATAAGATGGTTGCGAGAAAAAAGAGAGTCGATTTCATGGTCAAGTCCCCCAGGTTTAATTGACAGCTTAAAAGTCGAAGAGTTCCTTCAAAAGAGATTTTTTCTTGTATGAGTTTCCAAAGCCATGCTTTGCGTCATGATGATGGTCATGTCCGTGGCCATATTTCGTATGAGACGAGGAATGATCAGGTTCACGGTGCCGCTGTTCTGGTGCTGCGGATGGTTGCTGTGGTGAAGCAGGGGCAGCCGGCGAACTGGAACGCTCGATAATCTTGTCTAACTCTCCGCGATCAAGCCAGACACCACGGCATTGTGGGCAGTAATCTATTTCCACACCTTGTCGATCTGACATCAACAAGTCAGTCGTTATGCATATTGGACATTTCATGTTGTTTTCTCCTTTTGCTTGGTGAATCGTTGTTTTCACGGTTGGTTACAGGACATTGCATCCGCTCCCGCACTATGTGTAGCAGTCTATGAGCCCAGGCAACCTCAGTGGCAAGGATGCCAAAGGCTATTGGGATGACGACTATGGCCGGACCGGGTAGAACTATCATGGCAATACCGATGACGAGGACAGTAATGCCAACGACTGCCACGATTAACTTTTCAGTTTTTTGAGCGACCAATCATACATGGTCTTTCGGTCTGGCCTTCTATGCTTTTGCCGTAAACAATGAAGGTTTGCATTTATCTCTATGAATATCAGGCGTTCGTGCTATTTATTTCCCCGTACCGCTCCATAAAAGTTCCAGTAAGGGTTTTAGTGTTTCAATGAGCCCACTTATTCCACTTTTCTGTAGGGTTCCAAGCAACTTGATCATTAGTGGGAGGAACATAATTATCACTGAAACGACAAGAATGAACATGACTATGGCTACTACAGAAATGGCTACCAACAATTTCTTGTTGGTCTTCAACCTATCAAAGAGATAAAAGTACCGTTCACTGCCTCCATGGTGGTCATGATCGCCTCTTTCACGATGTCCACCGTAATAGCCGTGATCGTTGTGGTGCCCCTCCCTTTTGTGTTCAAATAAATCATTGACAAAGCCCATGCTTATCTCCTTTGGAGTTAATATTGAGTTTAAATTTCCGATTTTTGGTAATCAGATTTTGCACAATCCGCTCGCACACTGACTGAAGGACATCCTATCAATGCAGGAAAACTCGGCGGAGAAAATGTCAAAAGCCATCGGAAATATGACTATGGTCGGACAGAGCGGAACTATCATGGGGAATAGTGTTGACAACTATCCTATTGCCAATAGCTATGATGATCAGTCGCTTTAATTTTTTCAGAGC
>JAQUKQ010000147.1 GCA_028718985.1 Desulfobulbaceae bacterium
AGCCTTAAGGGGATCATTCCATTAGGTCAACGGCGTCTCGCCTTGGTCTCGGTGATTTGTTACTTGATCTTTGCCGGAATCAACATTGTAACAATGATGACCTCGAATCTGATTATGGAGGGGTGATGGTCGATGATACGTGACGAGCCGCAAAAAAGATCTCTCTGGATGAAGGTTGCTCAGGTAGCGACAATGTTCACGTTGATGATAGGCAGCGCAAGGTTCTGCCGCAGCCAGCAGCGAATTCTCCAGGATACCTGAAGGACTTAGGCGTACCAGCAATATCAGGCATATCTCAGTAGTTGCTGTTGTAGAGCGCGGCTAATTTTGCCAACCTCTTTTCTGTCGGTTCGGACAGGGAGAGTTGGTAAAGCTTGATGTATTCTGCTGTTACCCTGTGTGTGTTGAAGATCGGACCGTTTAGAGCGATATTGTTGATACATTTGTCGATAAATTGGGGTCGGGAGCTCTCGTCGTAAAAGGTTTTCAGTATTTTAGGAAACAGCTTATAGAATGAGACCGAGTCTTCTTCATAAAGGAGGCAAGCGGCATCTTCGCTGAGGCAAGACTCGGTCACTGTTGTTTCGATGCCGAATTTCCAGCCTGTTTTGCCGCCGTGGTAGCCTTCTACCCACCAGCCATCCATGGTGCTGATATTGGGCACGGCGTTAAGGGCGGCCTTCATTCCGCTGGTGCCGCTGGCCTCGAGTGGTCGTTTCGGGGTGTTCAGCCAGGAGTGGACGCCGGCCACCATCAGTTTAGCGATGGCCATGTCATACCCAGGAATAAAGATCAGTTTGGCAAGCCCGTTGCTTTGTTCATGCAGCTCTTTTTGACGGTCGAGCAGTAATTTGATGATGCTCTTCCCCGGTTCATCGGAAGGGTGGGCCTTGCCCGCGAAAATAAAGTTGACCGGCCAATTATTCTGGACAACGATCTTGGCAAGTGTCGGGATGTTGTCGAAAATCAGGTCTGCCCTTTTGTAGGTCGAAAAACGACGGGCAAAGCCGATGGTGAAGGTGCGCGGGTCAAGATTTCGGTCTATCTCGTCCAGGTGGGAGATGAAATTTGGTGGGTCAATCCAGGTCTCATGCATCTGATTCCTGTGTTGAATGAGCATCTGATTGATATAGGTTGTTAGGCGGGTGGTGTCGGCTAGCCAAGCCTGTTCAAGATAGGTACGGAACTTGTTGTTCCCCATGAGTTCTGTCGCATTGGCAAAAACCCCGGGATCCTGGCGCCAGTGGTTCAGTTCGCGAAAGCTGTCATAGAGTTCGGCCTTGGCCTTGCTTATCCAGGTCAGGTGATGGATGCCGTTGGTTACCGCCATGATTTTTTTTGCATATTTAGGGAATTGCTTTTTTGTGACCTGTTGATGGATACGACTGACGCTGTTACTCGCGCGGTTGACCTTCATCGCCAGGTTAGTGAAGTTGAACAGGTGCGGGCTGTCGTCGTCATCGGCCAGCAATCCAAGGATTCGTTGGCAAAAGGAGTGGCCGATTTCGGCGTAAAGATCTTTGCTGAAACGGTCATGGCCAGCCTTGACCGGTGTGTGGATGGTGTAGACCATCCGATCGGCGGCTTGTTCCGCTGCCTGCAGGATATCGCTGTCTTCGGCAAGAAGGGAGTAGTCGGGGCCAAGTTTTTGTTTGAGAAATTCAGAGATCATATGCAGGACGACAACCACACCGTGCTGCTCATTAAGATGGATGGTCTTCGACGTAATCCCCAAGACCTGCATGACAGGGATAACGCTCGCTCCCAAGAGGCGCCGCTGGATGATTTTGGTGCGTTCTGTGCGGCTGTCGTAGAGGTGCTCGGCGGCTTTACATATCCAGGCAGGTGAAGTCGCGACGCTGTAATCGAGCAGGATTTCCGGGACAAAATAATCCAGGGCGCTATTGATCTCCATTTTCATCCAGAGATTGGCGTAGGCGTTTATCCGTTTGTCACCACGTTCAAAAAATGGGATTTCAATTTGGAGGGGTATGTCGGGGTTTGTTGGATCTTTTAGCTGGTAGAGATTTGCGGTTTCCTCCGGGCGCCACTGGGTTGAGTAGGCGATCTGGCCTGCTCTTGAGTCGATGAGTTGAGAAAAATACCCTTTGCGGTACAGAAGTGAAATGCCGATTGCAGGGATAGCGCAATCGGCATAACTTTTGAGGGTGTCTCCCGCGAGGACACCGAGTCCGCCGCTGTAGTTTGGAATTTTACCGGTGTCGTGAAGGAATTTGTTGGTGAAATACTTCAAACGGGAATCTTTACTGGTAAAGGGGAGAGACGCTACCCGATCCTTTACCGGATTGAGGGCATCATTGTCGGCACCGATCTCCATGCTGACATAGGTGACAGAATTTCCTTCCGGAGCGGTCAGGTTATTCCAGACAGTTTCGAGAACCTCCTGCCTTACTCCAAAAAAAGTACCAAGTTTGTTGCTGGAAATCATTTTTTCAAGAGTTGATTTATTGTCCATAATTTTTTCTGCGATTTATTTTTAAAATGAGTGAGATTTTTGTTTGCGAATTCATTGCGATACTGTATATGTTCCCGTCATTTTTCCTGGACGTGAGGGGAAAATGGTTCTTGACGCAACTACGGGAAAAAATCTCCCTTAAGTGTGCAAGAAAAAAGGAGGCCTGTCAATTCTTCATTTGCGCAGGAAGGGAAAAGAAATACAGGTAGAGAATTTACGATATTGGCAAATGTTACGGGAGGTGCGTGGGCGCGGATTTTTTTAGCGCGGCTATGAAATAGATTGAATTTTAATTTTGTTTTTTATATCATGTAGCTCTGTTCTTTCGAGCAGAGAAATCAACGCAGAGAATTTAACGTCATACTTGGGAGGGGAAAATGGTTAAGAGTTATTTGAAGCTTGTTGCTGTGTGTGTCATGGTTGGTTCCGTATTGGTGGTAAGTGGTTGTAGTCAGAAGAAAGTTGCGAAGACTGAAGAGACTCCTGCATTCGCTGGTCATGCTGATACCGGCGAAGCACTTGATGCGCAGCCTATGGAGAGTCGTTCAGCGTTCTCAATTTTGGAAGGTCGGACCACTGGTCCGATGTTGCCAATCTATTTTGACTATGACAAGGATGGCATCCGCGCTGATCAGAAGGGTCGTATGGATACCAATGCTACTTACCTGAAGGGCAATACTTCTGCCGTTGTTGCTATCGAAGGCAACTGTGATGAGCGTGGCACCAACGAGTACAACATGGCGCTTGGCGACAGAAGAGCAAACAACGCCAAAAAAGAGTTGGCCAAGATGGGTGTTAACGTCAGCAATTTGAGCACGATCAGCTATGGCGAGGAGAAGCCCCTCAATTTCGGTCATGATGAGTTGGCTTGGTCTCAGAATCGTCGTGTTGACTTTGTGCAGAGCAGATAAGTTGTGCAGTTAATGGCTTAACTTAAGAGCCTTGGCTGGCAAGAAAACCGTGGTTTATCTTCAAGAGAAGATGTGCCACGGTTTTTTTATGTCGTCTCGTTTGATCAAGAATTTCATTAAAACAAGGATATGGGGAGTCATTATGAAATCGTTACATATTTCACTTTGTGCCGTGTTACTGTTGTTGACTACGTTGGTCTCTCCTTCGTTGGGAGCGGATATCAAGATTGCGACGTTTAATATTCAGCAAATTATCGATAACTCCAAGGCTGGTGCTGAGGCCAAGAAGGTGATGGAGGCGAAGAAAACCGAGTTGCAGCCTAAGTTCAAGGGCGATCAAGAGGCCTTGAAGGCTCAAGCCGATGAGATTGAAAAGAAGGGTTCGGCGTGGAGTGAGGAAGTGAAGGCTGGCAAGGAAAGGGAATACCAGAAGAAGATGCGTGAGTATCAGCTAAAGGTTGAAGATGCCCAGTTTGAAATGAAGCAACTTGAGAAGAAGGTTTTAGACCCTATTTTCAAAGAGTTACAGGCAATTATCAATGAAATTGGCAAATCTGAGGGGTTGTCTCTGATCTTTGAGAAGTCCCGCAGCAATGGTTTGTTGTATGCCGCAGAATCCCTTGATATCAGCGCGAAGGTTACCAAGGCGCTTGATGCCAAGATGGCCAAATAAGGCAGTTCTCCAGTAGGATTACAGATTGCGGCGAACGAGTCGGCTTAACATGGACGGGCTCCAAATTGCCGACTCGCTTACCGCAATCTGCGATACTACAAAATAGTTACACTTTTCCAATAAAGGCTCCTTTCTCGACGCCTTATGGTGTTCCCCAAAGCAGCCAGCGTATGCATGATTTTGCTGGCCTGTCTTCGTTTACTCGCCTTTTCCCGGCAACTCCTCATCTGTCTCCGCCTCCTGTATAGGGATGAAAAAAACCAGGATCATTCCCGGTATCGATAGCAGAAAACTTATTCCAAAAAAAAGACCATAGCCGAGCCAGGCGGTTAAGAAGCCGCTTGCCACGCCGGCGTAGAGGCCGCTCAGGCTCATTAATCCGGTACCGATGGCGTAATGTGAGGCTTTAAATTCCGCACGGCAAATTCGCATGAGAAAGGTCATAAGCACGGCGGTACCTAGCCCACCGGAAAATTGATCAAAACCATGCACCAGTGCGATGGATGACAATAATGACACGCCGGCGGATATTGGGTTGGGGTTGGCCGTGTTGATGGCGATTATGTCGGAAAAGTGTAGGGCCAGCACCATGTACGCAATATTCGTCAGGTTTTGGAGGAGCAAGAAGGGCCAGATCATCTTTTTGAGGCTGGTTCGGCTGATCAACCAACCTCCGATCATGGCCCCGACGATCGAGCAAGGGAGGCCTACACCGGCTGAAATCCAGCCGTAATGGGCCTTCAACCCTAAATCGACGATAAAAGGGGAGTACATGCTGGAGAGCATATACTCCCCGGTCCTAATCATGATGATAAAGCCGGTTATTGGTCCGATGCTAGGACGGTCGATAAAGGAGAGGAATGATTGGCCGTAGAAGCTATCAGGGCTGTCTTTGAGCCGTTGATGGAGATGATGTCGAAATGACCAGAGCAGGAGCAGACCGATGAAAAGGCCGAAAGTGATAATGGCAGGGGCGCGATTGCTGAGGAGTATGCCATAGCGGGATTGGCCGAAAAAAAGGCGCCCGCAGAGGATGAGTGCCGATACGGCCAAAATTTTCACAGAGTGATTTTTGATAAACGACCACGAGAGCTTGGGCATGGGGCGTCGCTCTCTTTCATTACATGGCAGCAGAAATGTATGGAGGACGAACAGGCACGTCATGATGAGTGCCGCTAGGGTAAGGGCCAGGAACCAGCCAGCCATGGTGCCTATGGTTACGATGACCCCTGTGCCGGTCATCATGGCAATGCGGTAGGCCATGACCCGCATCCCTAAATATTTGGCTTGTTCACCGGGAGATAAGGCCTCCATGTAGAAGCCGTCAATGGCGATATCGTGGGTGGCGGCGATGAAACTGCCTATGAAGAATAGGGCCGCAATAAAGGTGTTGGCGTTTTCGAGAGGGGTGAGTGCGGCAGCTAATAAAATCATGACACAGAGCAGTTTTTCGCAGCTCAACAGCCATTGCCGTTTGGTGCCAAAGCTGTCTACCTGCGGCCCCCATAGAAATTTTAGTACCCAGGGCAGGCCGAAAATCGAGGTGACCCCAAGTGCTTCAAGGCTCATGCCGTGATCTCGGAAGAATATCGACGAGATGGTGCGGATGATTGTGTAGGGGAAACCTTCGGCGAAATAGGTCGAAAAGGTCCACAGTGATTTTTGTAAATGTTGTGTCTTGTGTGTCTCGCTGGGCATCTCTGCTCTGGTTAGAAGGCTCATCGTGCCCTGTGTCCTTGTTGTTATTTTTGCTTACATCTCAGTTCATCTCATAGAAACGAGAGCGTTTTTTTGAAAAGAGTGGAAAAAAGGTGATAGTTTTGCCAACATGGAAAGGGGGCATGGAGCAAAGCGTCAGTATTTGATGAATTCACTGAACAACGGAGGGTACGATGGCTAGGAATATTTTGATTGTTGATGAATCTGAAATGATGCGCCGAGTTTTGCATGCCAGGGTCCATGCAAGCCTTGATGATGCAGTGATTTACGAGGCCAACGGGGTTGATGAGGCATCGAATTTTGTCCGAAAAAACACTGTTCATCTTGTCCTCTATAGCTGGGATATCCAAGATGAAGATGGGTTCC
>JAQUKQ010000148.1 GCA_028718985.1 Desulfobulbaceae bacterium
CGCCCAGCAAGGCGGTATTATGATTTCTGTTGCTCAATTCAAAAAGGGTTAATCCTAGATTAAAATGGGCTTCTGCATAGTTGGGGCTTAAAGCAATGGCCCGTCGGTAACTGTCTATGGTAGCTTCTAAATTGTCCTGCGCGTGAAAGATGATCCCTCGATTGAAAAAATAAAGGGCATTTTGGGGATCGGCTTGAATTGACTTGCTAGTGAGGTCAACGGCCAGTTTGTGGTCTCCAGTCTGGAAGGCAATCATACCCATAAAATGGAGCGCAACAGGATGTCGCGGATTGCATTGCAGGATTTGTTGATAAAGCGATTTCGCCTCGGGGAGGCGTCCCTCTTGATGGAGTGACACGGCACTCTGAAGTAATTTAGGGATGTCAGTTATCCTCCTACTCAATCTGGAGTTTTTATTGACATGCTTCGAGAATTTTTTCATACAGATTGCCTATGGTTATTGACGGAGTCGAATCCACATTTGTCATTATAGCCTGCTTTCAGTGAGTGCTAATCAGTAGCCGAACCTCTCACAGAAATCAATCGCTTTTCAATGATCATAACTTGGTAAGTAACAGGCTTTGGCATTCTTTGCAAAATATTACAGGTGACAGTGAAGCTTCGATCTGAGCTTCATCAGCAATGACAGGGCCGATGTCTTAATGCTCTAGAAAGGCCATCAAAAACGACGAAATGATTCCCTGGGCTGTGATGGCTTTTATTCCCCCTAAGGCAGTACCTGAGTTCTCTCTCGGGTCGCAGTCTTAGGGTAGGATCTGAAATTCGCTAGCTTTGATTGAAAGTCCGGTTCAAATCGGATAACATGCTCCCATGAATGATATCCGTCGTCGCCTGCAAATATTTATCGCTCTCTTTGTTTCGGTTGCCCTGATTGGCACCTTTGGCTTTATGTATTTGGAGAACCTCTCCTTCATCGACGCTTTCTATTTCAACATCGCCACCATGTCCACCGTCGGTTACGGCGATATTCATCCGACTCGTGAGAGCAGTCGACTGTTTGCCGTACTGCTCATCGTCATGGGGGGCGGCACCTTCCTAGGACTTATAGCCAATGGCTCGGAGATGATGTTGCTCAAGCGGGAGCGCCGGGAGCGGATCAAGAAAATCAACATGGTCCTCGGCGTTTTTTTCAGCGAGATCGGCAATCATCTGCTCAACCTTTTTTCTTCTTACGATCCGGAGATAGAGACCATCAGCCACCACCTTTTAGTTAAGGCCGGTTGGACAGCACGTGAATTTAGAGAGTTACAACGGGTCATCAACCGGCATAGCTTCACGGTGGACATGGCCCGAGTCAATTTGCTTGCCCTGCATGACCTCCTGGCCGGACGCCGGAATTTCTTGGTGCGCCTGTTGGAAAACCCAGTGCTCGTTGAGCACGAGGCCTTTGCAGAAACCCTTCTGGCCATATTTCACCTGACCGAAGAACTCTCCTACCGTCCAGACCTCGGACAAACTACGGAGGCAGATGGTAAACACCTGTCCGGCGATATCAGCCGTGCCTACCGATCTCTCCTGAACCGCTGGCTCTATTATATGGAGAACCTGGAGGAGCATTACCCCTACCTCTTTTCCCTGGCTCTGCGCGTCAACCCCTTTGACCCCCAAGCATCCCCGGTACTTCCATCCCCACAATAAAGACACCGACCTTACAGGTGTGATTACTGCTTATCCTTGAGCTTCATCAGCAAGGGCAAGCCTGATTTCTTATTCTTTGGTAGAGGCCATCAACATCTGTTCAAAGTTTGCCTGAAGTGAAGACTCCTTTTATCTTCGGGTAGTTGTTGATTGGTGCACGCCAGGTGCCGATGCAGGTTTTTGGTCTGCATAATCTTTGCGACTAGTGATAGGCCTCCGTCTTCTTGCATAAATTCATCTTGGCAAAAAACGTAAGCGCTCAAAGAACCACTTCTTTATCCTGAATAATTGCCATGTCATGATGCCGTTCAGTTCTGTCGGCAGTAAACTGAACAAACCTAAAGGAGGGCATCATGAAGACCAGCGGCAGGCTTCACAAAGAGAAGCAGCGTTTGCAAGAGAGGCATATGGCGGCAGGGCTGGCGAGGTGGCAAGAATAGACCGCGCTTGGCCTGTAGGCCTGGTCGCTGTGCCGGATAACATTTGTCAATTAGCCCAGATCACCCGTATCGAGCCAGAGCCGACAGGTCTCACCCTGGTGTTTGGACACCGTTGCCGAATAGAGATTGGTCGGCAGTTCGACACCGGAACCTTTTCGCGACTGGTTGCCTTCAGTAATCGAAGTCGGAGCATGGCCAAGGTGCTGTCTTGGGACAGGAATGGTTTCTGCCTCTGGCCGAAGCGCCTGGGGAAAGATCGTTTCCGATGGCCGGAGGGTCGGCAAGAGGTGCTTGAGGTTGACAGGAGAGGACTGTCCTGGCTTTTGGACGGACTTGAACTGCGTGTCAATAATCGCCCTAATGGCGCCAGTCCGTGATCGCCTTAAGCAAGCTACTTGGGGTGGCCGACGTTGGCTCTCGGAGTTGAAATTTTTGCCAAGGGAAAGCGTGTTCCCGAGTTTTGATAGGCCTGGAAGGTATCTCTTTACTTGATTTGATCTCAAATATAGAAGCTGAGATGCGTAGCACTCAGGTCCCAAGCAATAAAGTTGTTGCTTGGTAAATAGTTTTATCAATAGATTGTGCCATCTTAAAGCTACTTGCTAATCCGCCGTGCTGAAACTGAAACTCCAGCATCTCACGCCAGCCAGTGACACGAACGTTGCTACGGATATAAGCACCGTCTCCTCCTTGTCCCCATAGCTTCTTTGTCGGTTAACTATTGCAACTCACATGGCAAACACCCGTTGGGGTCTGCTTGGCAAAGGGGAAGTATCTCCTCTTGAACCAGAAGGCGACGCCTACCAAGCTGATCAAAACCGGCACCTCAACCAACGGTCCGATCACTGCTGCAAAGGCCTGCCCCGAATCGATACCGAATACCGCAATGGCCACGGCAATGGCCAGTTCAAAGTTGTTGGAGGCGGCGGTAAATGAGAGTGTTGTTGCCTGTTCGTAGGTGGCCCCCATCTTATAGGACATGAAAAAAGAGAGCAGAAACATGACCAGGAAGTAGATGGAGAGGGGGATGGCGATTCTCACCACATCAAAAGGGAGTTGGACGATATATTCTCCCTTCAAGGAGAACATCACCAGAATCGTGAACAGCAAAAAGACCAGGGTTAAAGGGCTGAGCCGGGGCAAGAGTTTCTCCTGATACCACCGTTCGCCCTTGGTTTTTACGCCGATGAAGCGGGTAGCCATACCGGCGATAAAGGGGATGCCCAGATAAATAAAGACCGATTTCGCAATTTCTGCCATGGAGATATCGACTACCGCCCCTTCAATCCCCAACCATCGTGGCAGAATGGTGATGAATATCCATGCATAGAATGGGAAAAACAGCACTTGGAAGATGGAATTGAAGGCCACTAGCCCGGCACAGTATTCGGTATCACCCTCGGCCAAATCGTTCCAGACGATGACCATGGCTATGCAGCGGGCCAGGCCTATAAGGATTAGTCCCACCATGTATTCGTGATGGTTGGAGAGAAATGCTATCGCCAGTCCGAACATGAGTGCCGGGCCAACGATCCAATTCTGAACTAGGGAGAGGACTAATACCCTGGCGTTGCGAAAAACCTCATGTAACTTTTCGTATCTGACCTTAGCTAACGGCGGGTACATCATTAGAACCAGGCCGATGGCGATAGGGATATTGGTTGTGCCCACCTGAAATCGATTGATCACATCTCTGATCCCAGGATACAACCAACCGCCAATGACCCCCATAAACATGGCCAGAAAAATCCACAGCGTCAGGAACCGATCGAGAAATGATAAATGTTTTGTCATGATCTTAGTCATTTGCGACTCCTTCCTCTTTATTGTTTATTGAAACAATTCAATCTCGATTCCATTATCAGCCGCAGTCACTTTCCGATTTTTTCTCAAGATAGAGACCAAGACGCTTCAGATCTTTTTTGATTATCTCCAACTCAGAAAGATGTGGCAGAATGGAGTTTTGCAATGCCATCCGCAGAGGAATTTCCTCGTCTGCTAGGCGGTAATACATCCATAACCCCTGCCTACGATCAGTTACCCATCCTGCATTTCTCAGCAAGGCAAGATGCCGAGATACTGTTGACTGCGGAATTTGAAGCGCCGCGATCAGGTCACATACACAGAGTTCGCCCTTCTCGAGGAGAGCCAAAATGCGCAGACGGGTTTCCTCGGTCAATGCTTTAAATAGATTGGTTGTTTGTCTCATAACGGAGTGAATTATATCCGGATAAACAGATTTATCAAGTGCTGAAAAACTTCAGCCAATGTCTTTTCTCCCGCCATTGCGGCCAGTGGCACTTTCGTCTTTTTTTGTTATCTTTCTGCTTTTCGGGGCCACCGCCATGATTTCCTCTCGGCCTCTATTTACATTTTTTTCAAGGTCCTTCCATAATTCTTCCACAATAAAGCTCTACAGTCTTATCTAAGGGCCGGGTTGGTAAGAATATCAACCTCGGAAAGTAGAAAACAAAAAACCTGAAGGAGAAGTATATGAAAAAGACAATTGCTATCGCTTCCTTGCTAGTAATGTTACCGGTTGCCGCTTTGGCCGCCCATAAGGCCCCAGCAGGACCAAGCAAAAGCGCCATTGATGCTTGCGTGGGAAAGGCGGTTGGAACCGCAGTCGAAATGCCCGGGATGCAGGGGAAGATGGTCGCAGCTACCTGCCAGGATGTGAAAGGAAAGCTAATTGCGGTCCCAACAGGCCATAAATAGCTATTTTCAGATAGAACGTTTGAAGGTTAGGCCCATCAGCTGCTATAGGTATTACGCTTCTCCCCCTCCCAACCCTCCCCAAAATCCCAGGTGGAACTCCAACGCTACCTGGGGTTTATTGAGCTGTCCTAGATTGTCAGAAGAATCTAGGACAGCCCATTTTTTTCTAATAGAATTACAAGCTACCCTAGCCAAGCAAACTTTCCGCTGATATCGAATAAGTTTTTGGGACCTGTCCGCATCTTTCTCGAAGTCCTAGAAGATGCATAAATTGTAAAATGAATGTTGATAGAGAGAGGTTTGATCATGAAAAGTAACAATATACAACGTACGACCCCTTGGTTTATCCTAACGATTTTGGCATTACTCATCTCTGGCTTTATTCAGGTTTCGCCCGCCAGAAGCCAAACCGGAGCACCGGCGAGTTTTGCTGACTTGGCCGAAAAGTACGGCCCGATGGTAGTTAATATTTCCAGTACCCAAAATGTCAAATCCAGGAATTTGCCATATGAGTATTTCTATAATGACGAGCAAATGCCTGAAGAGTTCCGGCATTTTTTTGATATGCCGCAAGGCCCTCGCCATCAACATGCCTTGCCTTCGCAAAAAAGGACCAGCCTCGGTTCTGGGGTTATCGCTTCTGCTGATGGCTACATCCTGACGAATAATCATGTGGTTGAAGATGCCGATGAAATTAATGTCCGTCTGGCGAATGCCGAAGAATACCGGGCAAAAATCATCGGGCGTGATCCCAAAACGGATCTGGCTTTGGTCAAAATTGACCCTAAGCATGATTTGAATTATGTCACTTTCGGTGATTCCGATCGCTTGCGGGTTGGAGATTGGGTCATTGCAATCGGCAACCCTTTTGGCTTTGAGCAGACAATAACCGCTGGCATCGTTAGCGGTAAGGGGAGAGCTATTGGTGATGGCCCCTATCAAAATTTTATCCAGACGGATGCTTCTATTAACCCTGGCAATTCCGGTGGCCCTTTGTTCGACATGAATGGGCAACTGATGGGGATAAACACCGCTATTTTCAGCCGCAGTGGCGGCAATATCGGCCTTGGATTTGCCATACCCGCCAACATGGTAAAGAGCGTCTTCACTCAGCTCAAGGGGTCCGGCAAGGTGACTCGTGGCATGATTGGTGTTATTATTCAACCGGTTACCCAAGATCTGGCGCGTCAGTTTAAGCTTGATCGCACCATCGGTGCCTTGATTGGTCAAGTCACTCCAGGTGGGCCAGCCGAAAA